>NZ_JASDCV010000004.1:0-357643 GCF_030407755.1 Rhodococcus sp. APC 3903 | reverse complement strand
ATCGCTATGAGTGGTGTACACCGTGACTGTGCTGGAGTGTGTCATAGCGACTACATCACCGGCGGAGGTCCAGTCCGCCCGTTTTCCGCGTTGCGAATCCAAAACCGTTGGTTTCAGCGTGGTTTCGTCAGCGGGCTCGTTATCGGAGTGACCTCTTCACTGATGCGCACGAAGGGTGACAGCGATAGCGCAGTTGTCCGTCCGCCCATGGAGACTCGCGCGTCCGACACCTGATCGTGGACCTTCGAATTATGCTAGGGCGCTGAATATTTGGGCGATGAGTATCCCGCGTAGACGAGCCATTGGACGTTCCGTCGACGACGTGAACGACTCTCCAGTGGCTGGCGGCATTCAGTCGTCTCGATCGAGTTTCCGCGAGCCGGTGCGTCGCACTCTCAATGTTCTGTACCCAGTCGGGTCGAGATATTGACTGTTACCGTCAGTTGCACATACCCTGTACATTGGCGCTGACCTTAGGGAACCCGGCCTGAACCGGCCGATCGTTCTCGGCCACTGCCGACGCCAGATGTAGCTTCGCGACGACCTACGAAACGAGTTTCCTCCATGACAAAGCATGTCGACGTACTGATCATCGGCGCTGGCTTGTCCGGAATCGGCGCGGCTTGCCACCTCATTCGTGAGAAGACCGGAAGCACTTACGCGATCCTCGAGCGCCGCGAGAACATCGGTGGCACCTGGGACCTGTTCAAGTACCCGGGCATCCGTTCGGACTCCGACATGCTCACCTTCGGATTCGGTTTCCGTCCTTGGATCGGCACCAAAGTGCTCGCAGACGGCGCCAGTATCCGTGACTACGTCGAGGAAACCGCCAAGGAATACGGCGTCACCGACCACATCAACTTCGGCCGCAAGGTCGTGTCTATGGACTTCGACCGTACCGCCGCGCAGTGGTCCGTGACCGTCCTGGTCGAGTCGACGGGGGAGACCGAGACGTGGACCGCGAACGTCCTCGTCGGCGCCTGTGGTTACTACAACTACGACAAGGGCTACCGCCCCGCCTTCCCCGGTGAGGACGACTTCCGCGGTCAGATCGTGCACCCGCAGCACTGGCCGGAGGATCTCGATTACACCGGAAAGAAGGTAGTGGTCATCGGTTCCGGCGCCACCGCGATCACGCTGATCCCGTCGATGGCCCCCACCGCCGGTCACGTCACCATGCTGCAGCGCTCGCCCACGTGGATCCAGGCGCTTCCGTCCGAGGACCCTGTTGCCAAGGGTCTCAAGCTCGCACGCGTTCCCGACCAGATTGCTTACAAGATTGGTCGAGCCCGCAATATCGCACTGCAACGCGCCAGCTTTCAGCTTTCTCGCACCAACCCGAAGCTGGCCAAGAAGCTGTTCCTCGCCCAGATCCGCCTGCAGCTCGGCAAGAACGTGGACCTGCGTCACTTCACTCCCAGCTACAACCCGTGGGATCAGCGCCTGTGCGTGGTTCCCAACGGGGACCTGTTCAAGGTGCTCAAGAGCGGCAAGGCCGACATCGTCACCGACCGTATCGCCACGTTCACCGAGAAGGGCATCGTGACCGAGTCGGGCCGCGAAATCGAGGCCGACGTCATCGTCACGGCGACCGGCTTGAACGTACAGATTCTGGGCGGCGCAACCATGAGCATCGACGGCGAGCCGGTCAAGCTCAACGAGACTGTGGCCTACAAGAGCGTGCTCTACTCCGACATCCCGAACTTCCTGATGATCCTCGGCTACACCAACGCGTCGTGGACGCTCAAGGCTGACCTGGCCGCGTCCTATCTGTGTCGCGTGCTCAAGATCATGCGCGATCGCAGCTACACGACTTTCGAGGTTCACGCCGAACCCGAGGACTTCGCCGAAGAATCTCTCATGGGCGGAGCCCTGACCTCGGGCTACATCCAGCGCGGCGACGGAGAAATGCCGCGTCAGGGTGCCCGCGGCGCGTGGAAAGTGGTCAACAATTACTACCGCGACCGCAAGCTGATGCACGACGCCGAGATCGAAGACGGTGTGCTGCAGTTCAGCAAGGTAGACATTCCTGTCGTGCCTGATAGCAAGGTCGCCAGCGCATAGTCGACTCCACCGGGGGTGAACCGGTCGCACCACTAGGGACGTCGGTGAATGGGCTGGTGATGTTGCGTCGACGTCCCCGAGCGCGTCACGGGGTTTGTGATCGGTGAGTTCGCTTCCGCGTTCGTCGGTTGTGCACAACCACGGGAAGAACATAGACAGCAACCATGATCACGGCAAGCAGTCCGAGGTAGAGATAGGGCCAGGTCCAGCCCGCTGCTCGAATGACCAGCAACGATCCGCCCATGATCAAGGGCATCCCGGCCGCGGCGAGCAGGTCGACGTCACGGGGCGAGACGGGTGGGGTTCCGAGCAGAGGTACGCGGCTGCCCGAGTTTTCTCTGATCGTGCGCATCACTGACATGCAGTAGAGGGCGGCGCCGGCGATCGCGATCACCGCACCAAGTGCAACTTCGACGACGCCGGTTCTCGTGGACATCAATGCGTAGGCAAACACGCCCACCGTTGCCAATGTGACCGGCGCCGACTTCCAGATCGGCGTCGACGCATAAGTGTCGGCGGGAACGCTCACCGAGCGCATCGGTTCGAGAGGCTCCATGAGCTCAGCGTGCCATGCGCCGCTCGGGAAACAAACTGTCTGTGCCGTTTCTGGCAGGCTGCGGCTGCCCGGATTGGATGTCGGGACCCCTCACTACGATTCTCGTCGTGACCGATTACGACGATCTCGACATGTTCGGTGGCCTCGACGCCTCCTCCCTGCCGCTCCGCCAGCAGCAGATTCTGATGACCATCCGGGATCTCGTGGCTGCCAACGGGTGCACGCCGAGCACACGGCAGATTGGAGACGCGGTTGGTCTGCGCTCGACGTCGACGGTATCCAAGCACCTCAAGAGCCTCGAAGAGAAGGGCTTCCTCCGTAGGGGAGCGGCCATGGCTCGGCAGTTGGACGTGCGGCCGTTCCTCGTGGGAGCGAAGGAACAGTCGTCGTCGAACACCGTGACGGTTCCGGTCGTCGGTGACATTGCGGCCGGCGCGCCGATCCTCGCGGAGGAGCACGCCGACGAGGTGCTGGCGCTTCCTCGCGAGCTCGTCGGCTCCGGCACGGTGTTCGGACTTCGGGTGCGCGGTGAGTCGATGGTCGACGCAGCAATCTGCGATGGCGACGTCGTCGTGGTGCGACGCCAGGACGAGGCCCATTCCGGCGAGATCGTCGCCGCGATGATCGACGGCGAGGCCACCGTGAAGGTGCTCCGGCGCCGCGACGGTCACGTGTACCTCGAGCCTCGTAATCCCGCATACAGCGTCATCGACGGCGATCGCGCGGCCATCTTGGGCAAGGTTGTTTCCGTGATGCGACGTATCTGAGTGGTGTCCGGTCTCAGCGACGGTTGGCGCGGGGACCGTTGTATTCCTCATCGGTGACTTTGTCGCCCCATGTCGTTTCGGTGCCTCCCTCGCCGGGTCCTTCCCACAGAGCAAGGTGGGTCATGAAACGGTCGGGTGCCGCGCCGTGCCAGTGTTCCTCTCCTGCCGGGGTATAGATGGTCTCGCCCGGGTGAACTTCGACGATCTCGCCGCCGCGAGCTTGAACCAGCGCGGTCCCGGAGACGATGTGGAGGGTCTGCCCGAGGACATGGGAATGCCAGTCGGTTCGCGCACAAGGTGCAAAGCGAACCATGTTGGCGCGCATCCTCGACGGCTCCTGGCCGGCGTAGATGACGTCCCACCAGACGTCGCCGGTGAACCAGTCGCTGGGTGCTTTGCTGGTGGGCTGGGGCTTCAAGATTTCCATGAGGTCTCCTCGGAATCGAAAGGGGCGGTTCAGTTCTGCGTCAGCGGAACAAGTCGAATGGTGTTGGGTGCGGCGGCGCGGCCGGTGACGGAGCCGACGATCTGCGGGCCGTAGCGGTCGTACTTGGTGTGGTAGGCGGAGTCGATCGCCGAGTGCGCATCCGGTGCGGCGGACTCGAACGCCACGTCCCGCTCAATTCCTCCTGCGCGGATTCGGCCCCTTCCACTTGCCGTTGCTCGGACGAACCACGGGTTGTCGGTTCCGTATGCCGAGCGCACGTACAGTTGGTTGTCGGCACGGACGACCCAAATCGTGACGTACGGCCTTGCGGTGCCGTCGCGGCGGTTAGAGGAGATCTGCAATTCCTCGGCACCACCGATCTTGGTCAGTTCAGCCTCGGTCCACGAGTGCGACATCTCGGCTTCCTTTCTCCTGTTCGAATTGCTTTGTGGTACTTCGCGTTCTCGTAGCCGGGACGATCAGTGCGAGGACGATGACGAGACAAGCGGCCAGCAGGGCGGTGCCTGCGGTGAGAGCCGTTGATACGTGATCGGTGAGTGCCGTTGTAGCGTCGTCGGCAGAGGCTCCGGCGCCCGCGGAAACTGCGACGAGGATGCCGAGTCCGAGAGCACTGCCCAGTTGGTGTGCAGTGTTGACCAATCCTGATGCGGCACCGGCATCCTCGGCCTCTACCCCGGAGATACCGGCAGAAGTCAGCGGAGCGAAAGCCAACCCCTGCCCGGCGCCGATCAATATCATCGGAAGTGCTATCGCAGTGAGATCCGTGCTACCGGGATGGACCAGACTGAGCCACGCCATCCCGGCGAGGGTGACGGCAATGCCAACCGACAGAATTGCGGAATTTCCGAATCGTGGTGTCAGTCGCGGAATCAGCATCGCCACAGCAAAATTGACGATCGTCATCGGGAAGAAGGCGATGCCAGCTTGGAACGCGCTGAAGCCCATGACGCCTTGGAGTAGCTGAGTCGTGAAGTAGAAAAATCCGATCATGGCACCCAGATAGAGCATTCGGGCGGCGTACGCGCCGGATCGCTCCCGGCTGCGGAACAACCTCAGTGGCATGATCGGCTGCTCCGCTCTCGCTTCGTTGAGGAAGAGCAAGGTCAGTAGTATCGCCCCGGCCGCCAGTGTCGCAACAGTGATCGGTGAGGTCCACCCCGCTTCGGCCGAGTTGACGGTGCCGAAGACGAGTGCGGTCATGCCGAGTGTGGCGAGAACAGCGCCCGCCACATCGAAACGTCCGGAGTTGGGTTCGGTTTCCGGAATGAACCGGGGAGCGAGCGCGATCATCGCGATTCCGATCGGAACGTTGATGAAAAAGCCTGCGCGCCATGACACCCAGTCGGCAAGGGCGCCGCCGATCACGAGGCCGAGGCTGGCGCCTATTCCCGCCGCAGCGCCGTACCAGGCAACAGCGCGCGTTCGCTCCGGGCCGGGCGGGAAACTGGCAGTCAGCAGTGACAGCGACGCCGGGGCCACCACTGCGGCTCCGACGCCTTGGAGAGCGCGCGCCGCGATGAGCCACCAACCGTTCGGCGCGACCCCGACGAGAAACGACGCAATCGCGAAAATTGCGAGACCGGAGACGAATACGCGACGACGGCCGAAGATATCCCCGAGACGAGCGCCCAGCAGGAGAAGGCCGCCGAACACCAGGGTGTAGGCGTCCTGGACCCAGGACAGTCCGGTTGCCGAGTAACCCATGCTGCTTTGGATGCTGGGTAGCCCGGTGAAGATGATCGAATTGTCTAGCAGGATCATGAAATAGCTGATCAGAATGATCGCCAGGATCGCGGTGGAATTGATGCGACCGGCAACGGGACGGTTGGCAGTGTGGGTCACGCGCTTCTTCTTCGCAAGTGGTGGACGTTCGCAAGTGGTGGATTACGGGCGGACGAGGACCTTCAACGATTCACGGGAGTCCATGGCTCGATAGCCTTCCGCTACGTCGTCGAGCCCGACGGTGTGGTCGAAGACCTTGCCCGGCTCGATCTTTCCGTCGAGCACATCCGGCATCAGCTCTTCGATGTACGCGCGCACCGGAGCCGGTCCACCGGTGAGCGTGATGTTGGGTCCGAAGAGCGTCCCGAATCCGATTGGAGCTTCTTCGTATTGGGGTACTCCGACTCGGCTGATGACGCCGCCCGGTCGGACAACTCCGAGTGACTGCTCGTAGGCAGGCATGTGACCTACCGCTTCGAGGACGACATGAGTGCCGTCGCCTCCGGTCAGTTCGCGGACTTTCTCGATGCCCTCGTCCCCACGTTCGGCAACTACATCGGTGGCTCCGAACTCGAGACCGAGATCCGTGCGGGTCTTGTGGCGCCCCATGAGGATGATGCGCTCGGCGCCGAGGCGTTTGGCGGAGAGCACTGCCATCAGCCCCACGGCTCCATCGCCGATGACCGTGACCGTCGTGCGTTGGTTGACGCCACCCTTGACCGCCGCGTGATAGCCGGTGCCGAAGACGTCGGAGAGCGTGAGCAGTGACGGTAGGAGTTCGGAGTCCTCACCGACCGGCGCCTTGACCAGGGTGCCGTCTGCCAACGGCACTCGGATGGCCTCCGCCTGCCCGCCTCCGATCCCGTTTCCGGCCCAGAATCCGCCGTGGCGGCAGGACGTCTGCAAGCCTTCGCGGCAGAAGTCGCACGTCCCGTCGGACCAGGCGAAGGGCGCGATGACGAAGTCGCCCTTCTTCAACGTGGACACCTCGCGACCGGTCTCTTCGACCACTCCGACAAATTCGTGGCCCATCGGGGAACCACCGGGTGTTGCCGGCATGTTGTGGTAAGGGTGCAGGTCAGAGCCGCAAACGCAGGCCCTGACGACCCGCACGATCGCGTCCGTCGGCTGCTGCAGTACCGGATCGGGCACGGTCTCGACCCGAACGTCTCCGGCGCCGTACATGATGGTTGCTCGCATGGTGTCCCCTCTTGCTTCTGGTGTCGCGTGCTTGGAAGTCGACGTTTCTGCGTGAACCGGTCGACTGCAATCAGTCAACGCGGCGCCTCGCGAGCGCGGGAGTGTCTGTTGTTCCAGGTAACGGCAGTACCTCCCTCGGTCTTCGCCGCTCGAGTAACGTGAACTGCATGGACAACCGAGCCGAGATCCGCGAATTCCTCAGCTCCCGTCGTGCTCGCATCACACCCGAGCAGGCAGGGCTCCCGGCTTACGGCGGAAACCGTCGCGTCAAGGGGTTGCGCCGTGAGGAAGTCGCTCTGCTCGCCGGTGTGAGCATCGACTACTACGTGCGCATGGAACGCGGAAATTTGGCGGGAGCGTCGGATTCGGTACTCGAAAGCCTTTCCCGAGCACTGCAACTCGACGAAGCCGAAACTGCCCATTTGTACGACCTCGCGAAGGCCGCCAGTGCAGGCGCACCGAGTAGAAAGCGGCCCGCCCCCAAGGGCGTGAGCCCGGCGATTCAGCAGATACTCGACGCCATCACCGACGCGCCGGCGTGGGTACGCAATGCCAGGCACGACATGCTGGCGGCCAATCGCATGGCGCGCGCGTTGTATTCGCCAGTCTTGGCTGATCCGCGTAGGCCGGCGAACAACGCCCGCTTCGTGTACCTGGACCCGGCGTCGCAGGACTTCTTCGTAGATTGGGAGCGCGCGGCAGACGACATCGCCGCGATGCTCCGCTCGGAAGCGGGACGCAATCCCCATGACAAGGCGCTGACCGAGCTCATCGGTGAACTTGCCACTCGCAGTGAGGTATTCCGCACCCGGTGGGCGAAGCACAATGTGCGCTTTCATCGGACGGGATTCAAGAAGGTTCGTCACCCCGTCGTCGGCGACCTGGAGCTGAACTTCGAGGCGATGGAACTGCCGTCCAATCCCGGGCTGACGCTGCTGGTCTACACCGCGGCGCCGGGGACGCCCACGGCTGACGCACTCAAACTCTTGGCGAGTTGGGCGGCAACCCAGGATCAGTTGGATCCGGCGAACGACAGCGAAGCGGCGCTCTGAGTTCGGTCGGCAAGTAGACCTGTCGATCAGCTCAGATGCGTTACCGCCCAGGCCACCTGGTCTCCACCCCGTCGCTTGGCTCGATACATCGCGTTGTCGGCGTCGGCAAGTATCCGATCGATGGTTCCTGAAGCGTCCGGGATTGTCGAGGACAGCCACACGCTGGCTCCGACGCTCACGGAAATCGACTGCCGACCGGCGGGCCGCGATATCGAATTGTGAATGTCCACCACGGTTTGTTCGATGCGACGTGGCTCCACGGGCATGAGAATCACGAACTCGTCGCCGCCTGTCCGGGCAACCAGCCCGACCTCTCCGACCGCTGAGTTCAGACGCCGACCGACTGTCACCAGCATCCGATCACCTTCTGCGTGACCCAGTTAGTCGTTGACGCTCTTGAACGAATCGACATCGATCACCACCGCGAGGACAACGTGTCCTTGGAGTTCGCCGACACCGAACAGCTGTTGCCAGACGTTGTGCAGCCCAGGTCGGTTCAGAGCAGCGGTGAGTGGATCGCGCCAAGAGTGTCGTGCATCGTCGGTCAAGTACAAGACGAGGAAATGCACGGTCATCGCGGCGGACGCGATAACACACCCGATGACGAATCCAGTGGACACCGACAGCGAAGAATCGGTATCCGGATCGGTTACAGCGCGAATTGTCAGTAGGGCAACGACGAACAGCGCGCCGACGATCTGTGCCGTGACTATTCGAGGGCTGTGGAATACCGACGAATAGTTCGCGACGACCACGAACAGAACGGCGCCGGTCAACGCCAGGAAGCTCGAATGGATTCCGGCGAGAAGTATCAAGGACAAGCAGATATTGGTGAGCGAAATGAAACGAACGGATTGGTGGTGGCTCGGCCAGGACCGTCCGAGTGACCAGCGAATCATGCAGTAGAGCGCGATCATGCATGCTGTGCCCGCCGCGAGCCGTTCAGGGAGGTCGGTTGCGCCACCCTTCACGAATTGAGCCAGTACGGCGAGTGCCACGAACACGGCGCACCAAAAGGTGACGACCACTCTGGCTGTCCCCAACATCGATCGAGCAGCCAGAAACCGAGGGAACCATTCACCGTCGTAGGCAAGAGACCACCAGCGACGCAACAGTCCAGTTGTTTGACGAATGTTCTGCCCCAACCCCGCAGCGCCACTGACTCCCATGAAACCCCCTCCGAGATCTTGCGAAAATTCCCGGAAGATTCTTCGTCAAGATTTGATCCCCGAACAAGGTACCCGATAGTTGAACGATGGATTGATGTCTCGTGAGGTGTGGGCCGCTCTAAGGTGCGATCGGTGTGGTCAGGATCTTTCTGAGTGCCGGAAGATCCAGGGTTGCAGCAAGATCTGCAATCGTGACTCCCGACAGCGATGCGCGCCAGGCTTTTTCGGCGTCGGCCATGACTTTGGCAATTCCGCAGGCGGAACGGCATTGCTCCGGTGGAGCGGCGAGGATTCCTTGCTGTCGAATCTCCGTGCACCGGAACGCAGGTTCAGTGCCGTCAACCGCCTGGACAACGTCGAGAACGGTGATTTTCTCGGGAGCCCGGGTGAGGACGTACCCACCGTCTCGGCCCTCGGTCGGATTGACCAGACCGGCGTGCGCGAGCGCTCGCAGATGCTTCGCCAGGTATGTCTTCGACACCCCGTGAAGTTCGGCGAGTCTGGCTGTGGGTACCGGCCCCTCGGCCTGGCTGAGAACCACACAGCAGTGGAGTGACCACTCCACGCCTCCGGAAAGCTTCATGGTTGAACTCTATCGACGTGGTGGAACGTGATGCGGGCCGGACGTCGCTCGAGTGGTCGACGTCAGGCCTTCTCGGCAAGCCACGCGTCGTACGTTGTCCGCGCAATCCATGCGTCGGCGCCGGGTGTCGGGGTGAGTGCCGAGTTGTCGAGTTTCGCGCCGAAGTACCCGGCCTCGGGGTCGGAGATCACCGAGCGCTGGTCGCCGGTGACGACGAACAGGCGCCGGACCAGTTCGTCGATGCCCAGCGGTTCGGGCCCGGCGATCTCGACCGTGCCGTTACGCGGCGCACCGGTCACTACCTCGGCGACGTGAGAAACGACGTCCCGTGATGCGATGGGCTGCAGATGTGCCTGTGTTGCATGGACCGTGCCGTCGGTGGTTCCGGCGTCGGCGATTCCGGCGACGAACTCGAAGAACTGGGTCGATCGGACGATCGTGTATGGGGTCGGGCCGGCTTTGACCAGGTCTTCCTGGGCGACTTTGGCTCGCATGTACCCGGAATCGGGCAGTCGATCGGCGCCGACGATGGACAGGATGACGTGGTGACCGACGCCCGCCTTCTCTTCTGCGGCGAGGATATGGCTGGTTCCGTCACGGAAGAAGGCCAAGACGTCTTCATCCGACCACGACGGGGAATTGGTCAGATCCACGACGACGTCGGCACCATCGACTGCTTCGGCGATTCCTGCGCCGGTGGTGATGTCGATCCCGTCTGCCCGACCGAGCGCCTTCACGTCGTGCCCGGCGTCAGCGAGCTTGGCGGCGACCTGGCTTCCGATCAGTCCGCTTCCGAAAATGACGATCTTCATGATTTTCTCCTTTACTCGGATAAGTCATGTCCAAGTATACTCGGACACAACTTATCCAAGTCAAGGGTGTCTGATCAGCCGAAGAGTTCGGCTGCGAGTGCTTCGTAGGTCGCGAGCGGATCACCCTCGGCGGGAAGTGCTTGGATCGCAACGTGATCGGCACCTGCCGCGACATGCTCCCGAAGTCGATCCGCGATGGACTTCGCGGTACCGCGCGCAACCAGAGCGTCGATGACGCGATCGTTTCCTTCGTTCGCCAACTCTTCGGGCGCAAAACCGAGGCGCTCGAGATTGCTCGTGTAGTTGCGCAGATACAGATACGGGTTGGCGACGGCGGGGCGACCGATTGCTCTGGCCTTCTCCGGATCGGTTTCCAGAACAACCTTGTGCTCGGGGGCAAGAATCTTCGAAGGGCCGAGGATTTCACGAGCTTCGGCGGTGTGTTCGGGGATGGTCAGGTACGGATGCGCGCCGGCAGAGCGATCTGCGGACAGTTTCAACACTTTCGGTCCCAGTGCGGCGAGGACGCGCCGCGATTCCGGGACCTGGGCCTCGTCGAGTTCGTCGAGGTACGACACGAGCGAGGCGTACGGCTTGGTGTAGTCGCCGGTAGCCTCCGGATGTCCGACGCCTACGCCGAGCAGGAATCGCCCCGGATGCGCGGCTTCGAGTCGGTGATAGGACTCCGCCACCTCGGCCGCAGGTGAGGACCAGATGTTGACGATTCCGGTTGCCACGGTGATGTGCTCGGTCGCGTCGAGAAGTTTCTCGGCGATCCGTAGATCGGCGCGTGGTGAGCCGCCGATCCAGATGGTGCCGAAACCGAGTTTCTCGATCGCTGTTCCCAGTTCGGGCGGCAAACCAGCCGCTCCTCGCCAGATTCCGTAGGTGCCCAGGTCAGGTGTTTTCGTAGTCTCCGTCACAGCGGGTGCAACTCGGCTGCTGCCGGGATCTATTCCTTCCGTCGTCATTTGCCCGGCGCGCGGTAGTCGGTCGGTCGCTTGACTGCCTCGTCGATCTGCTCCGGCGTGAGCAGTGTGATCGACTCCGAGCGTGCTGCACCTGCCGCAGCCGTGCGAATGCTCAATGCGGCTGCCGCGACGTCGTCCGGTAGGTTGCCGATGACGAACATGTCGTGACCGCCCAGTGCGAAGTGGCAGGATTCGACTGTGCCGCCGATGCTTTCGACCATTCGGGTTATCGCGTCGCGCCGCGCAGTGCCCCCCTCCTGCTGTAGGCCGGCGGCGCCGGAGGGTGAGTACGTCACTTGCCAGAGGTATTTCGGCATTTCCACTCCTTGCTCGGGATGGGTACTTCGATCGTGTACCCGTAGGGCGCTCGGTGGCAATGGGTAGGGGACAATCACGGCATGGTTGGAACTCCGGTGATCGTGACTATCGTGTCCGTGTGTGTAGGTTTTGTGATCTTCATGCTGGCTGCCAGTGGTGCACGCGGAAAGTGGGACCGTCGCCTCGTGATCGCGTTGTTCGTCGGCGCGGTGGTGTGCCTGACCGTCGTACCGGTATCCGTCGCGCTCAGTGCCGGAGTTTGAAACACGGAGTGTCAAAACGCTCGAGTGCCGCTTAGTCTGAATCGATGGCAGATATTCGAGTAGGTATCTCCGGGTGGACGTATCCCGCGTGGCGCGGAGATTTCTATCCGAAAGGTCTTGCTCACCGCAAAGAATTATCTTATGCCGCAGAGAGATTGACGTCGATCGAGATCAACGGCTCGTTCTATGCCCTGCAGAAGCCGGAAAGCTACACCAAATGGCGCAGTGAAACTCCCGAAGATTTTGTGTTCGCGATCAAGGGCGGTCGGTACATCACGCACATGAAACGACTGCTCGACGCCCGTGACGGACTCGCCAACTTTTTCGCCGCCGGAACACTCGCCCTCGGCCCCAAACTCGGACCGATCCTGTGGCAACTACCTCCGACGCTGCAGTTCGAACCGCAGCGGTTGACCGACTTCTTCGACGGTCTTCCCCGCACCACCCAGGCTGCAGCCGATCTGGCAGCACAGCACGACGACAAGCTCACCGAAGACCGAGTGTTCGCCCAGACCGAGAGGGATGTGCCGATTCGCTACGCGGTGGAAGCGCGGCACGCCAGCTTCGAGACCGACGAAGCCGTGGACCTGATGCGCGAGCACTCCATCGGTTTTGTCGTCGCAGACACCGCCGGCAGATATCCCCGCATCACCACTCCGACTACCGATTTTGTCTACGTGCGGATGCACGGGGACAAGGAACTGTATGCGAGTGGGTACACCGACGAAGCTCTGGACAAGTGGTCCAAGCGGTTTCGGGACTGGATGGACGAAGGCCTCGACGTGTACGTCTACTTCGACAACGACATGAAAGGCTTTGCGCCGCACAACGCAATGTCCTTGTTGGAGCGGCTGCGCTGACGGATCGCCTGGCCTGTCGGTGGGATGTGGAAGGCTTCCGCATGAACGCGAGGACCGAGGAGATACCACGATGACGCCAGAACAGCGGACGCCAGACCAGCGGACGCCGGAACAGCGGACGCCAGAACAGAGCTGGCCGACGCATTGGCCGAAGGTCGCCCGTGACATCGCTGATGCCACGGCCGACGCACTCGCCGCGGTGCGGGCGGCAAATCGTGACGGACTGCTCGTGGCTGTCGAGGAACTGCGCGGGCTCTCGTTCGAGCAGGTCAGCTCGGTTCACGCGGCGATCGTGCGCGAATTGCTCGAGGACACGCATCCGGACGGCTTGTCCAGCGAGGACGTGCAGGATGCGCTGACTGCCTGCGCCAAGTCCACAATCGTGTGGCTGCCGGATCTGGACGTGCAGGCGCTCGCTGCGGTCTACACCGGGGCGCTCGGGATTTCGGATCTGGAGGACGATTCGTTCCGCATCGGGCACGGCGCGTACCTGCGTTCGGCGGTTCTGGTCATCGGGAGTTTGTCGACCGGAGTGAAGAAAGCTCAGAGCGCGTACATCATTCGTGCAATCGACGAAATCGCACGTGCTCAGACCATCGAGATGCCCTGAGCGTCAGCTCGTAAATCGAATTAGGCTGAGGTCATGTCCAAGATCGCCAGCGCAGATCGTGTTTCGTTTGCCGAACTCCTCGAGTTCATCAGGCCGCGCCATCGGGCCACGTTCGTCACGGTGAAGAAATCCGGCGAGTTGCAGATCTCTCCGGTGACGTGCGGGGTCGACGACGAGGGCCGGATCGTCATCTCCACGTACCCGGAACGGGCCAAGGCCGCGAACGTTCGCCGCACCCCGGCGGTGTCTCTGTGTATCCACTCCGACGAGTGGAACGGTCCGTACGTCCAGGTGAACGGAACCGCGGAGTTGATCGACCTCCCGGACTCGGTGGAACCGTTGGTCGACTACTACCGATCCATCGCCGGTGATCATCCCGACTGGGACGAGTACCGCGAAGCCATGCGCAAGCAGGGCAAGAGTCTGATCCGCGTCACCGTCGACTCCTGGGGCCCGATCGCAACAGGCGGGTTTCCGCCCGGACGCTGACGCTATCGAGCAGGTGGCGAGAGTTCGACTACGTGCGCATCTCTGGCGGCCAGCGGTTCTTTGCAGTGTGCGCACACAACTTGGGCGTGCAGGATCTCACCGCAACGATGCTCGACGACGGTAGGCGGCGGACCCGTCGTCGCAAAGGTATCTCCCCATTCCATGAGTGCCATCAGAATGGGATAGAGCGCCTTCCCTGATTCGGTGGCGACGTATTCGTAGCGCGGTGGATGGTCTTCGTAGCGACGCTTCGTGAGGACGTCGGCATCGACAAGGGTGCGCAGACGCGCGGCGAGGATGTCGCGGCTCGCACCCGTGCCCGCGGCGATCTCGTCGAACCGTCGTTGCCCGAGAACGATTTCTCGGAGCACCAACAGTGACCACTTCTCGCCGACGACCTCCAAGGCGTTGGCGATGGAGCAGTTGCGTCCTTTTGTCGCCGTCATCTCTGAGCCCCTGTTAGTTGGAGAAGTTAGTTGGGAATTCCAACTTAGCACTTGACGGCATGTATTCGAGGGCGGAAGGTAGGTCGAGAAATCCAACGGAGCAGATGAGGGGTCGTCATGACGGAATTGAATCTCGAGGCAGCAAGCGGATTTGTCAGCGCTGCCGGATTGCAACTGGACGAGGTGTCCGGCACGAAGGTCGTCGGGCACATCGATCTGTCCGAGGCGCATCACACTCCGTGGGGTGTAGTCCACGGCGGTGTCTACACGACCGCCGTCGAGTCGGCCGCGAGTATCGGAGCCAGCACTGCAGTGGCAGATCGCGGCGAATTCGCCGTCGGCGTCCACAACGGAACGGATTTCCTGCGGGCGCGTACGGGTGGGCGCGTGGACGTCGTGGCTGTGCCGATACAGCAGGGACGCGTTCAGCAGTTGTGGTCGGTGGTCATCACCGATCCGGAATCGGGCAAAGAGGTGGCGCGCGGTCAGGTGCGATTGCAGAACGTACCGCTGCCGAAGTAGGTCAGTCCCAGATCCCCGAGTCGATGTTGCGTGAGATTCGTTTGAGCAGTGCCGTCAACTGGGCGCGTTCGTCCTCGTCGAGTCCGGTCAGTACTTGACGGTCTCGCTCGACGCGTCGGGGAAACTCTGCCTCGACCAATGCGCGACCGGCATCGGTGAGTTGAAGCAGAACCACCCGTCCGTCGTGTTCGAAACGCTGACGCTCGACAAAGCCCAGCTTGGCCAGACGGTCCGCGTGTTTTGTGGTGGCGGCGCCGCTGACCATCGTGACGGCGGTGACTTCGCTCGCTCGCAGGGGACGGTCACTGCGAGCGAGTGCACTCATCACGTCGAATTCGGCGCGAGAGACCCCGCTGGACGCCAGGGCGCGGTCGAGCTGGTGAAGAGACTGCGCGTTGATGCGGGCGATCCGGCCCATCACTTCGACGGGGGCGGTGTCGAACTCCGGGTAGGCGCGCTTCCATTCGCGACGGACTTTGTCGATGAAGTCGTCTTCGGATCTGTCAGTCGCACCCATGGCCCCATCTTAGCGACAGAATTCACATTACTTCACAAGTAATTTACTGGTGAAATAAATGTATGCTGAGTCGGTGACCCGAACCGAAACCGCAGCCAGGACGCCCAGCCGTCTCACTCATTCGAGTGAGGCCATTGCACATACGGTCTCCGGGGCGACGTGGCGAGCGGCTTTTCGCGTCGGATCCGCCGACGCGACCATCGCCCCCGCGATCAGGGTCGGGCTCGCCACCGCCGTAGTCCTCGTGGTCGGCGGACTGCTCGGGCATCGGGAGTTGGCCGGCTTCGCGGCCTTGGGTGCGCTGTGCGCCGCGTTCGGTAGGTACGAGCCGTATCCCCGGTTGGCGGGCAAGCTGGCGATGGTCGGTGCCGCATTGGTGGTTTCCATCGCTTTCGGCAGCGCAATGGGTGTTGTGGGCGTTCCGATGTGGTTGCAGATCGGCATCCTGTCGTTGCTGGCCGGTGCGTCGTACTGCTTCATGTCGGGCTTCCGGATCACCGGACCAGGGCCCGTCATCCTCGTCTTCGCGGCGACCGGTGCAGCCGGATATGCCTCCAGTGTCGATGATCTGGCGAGGCTGGTGACTGCCGGTGCGCTCGGAGTTGTGGTCGGTTGGGTGGCCGCGATGCTCCCGGCGCTCGTCTTGCCGATGGGCCCTGCGCGCCTGGCCGTGGCTCGTGCAGTCTCCGCGGTGGGGCGTCTCGAACAGTCCGGCACAGGCGGAGTGGAACCGGCGCTCGGATCGATTGCCAACGCCCGCTTGGTCATTGCGTCGAGCGGTCGGATCAAGTGGACCGTCGATCACGGACGCGAACTGGTGGCAGTGCTCGACGAAGCAGAAGCGGCAGTACAGCAATGGCAGTTGCACGGCGACGCGACTTTGATCCGGAGTATTGCTCAGCACGAGAAGGAACTTCGGAAGCTCAAGCGCTCCAGCATGATCGAACACGACCTCGCGCCGGCGCCCACGCTTGCCGCCCCCGAGGGCTATTTTCTCGAAGGATTGCGCCGACTGTATTCGCGCCCGGTGCGGATGAATGCTCTCCGCATCGTGGCGGCCTCGGCTCTGGCCGGTTGGCTCGCGGCAGGAGCCGGGTTGGAGCATCCGCTGTGGGCGTCGATGGGTGCCATCGCCGCGATGCAGGGACTGAACTACAAGCAGACCGTCCAGCGCGGGATTCAGCGGTTGGTGGGAAATGTCGGTGGCGCCGTCGTGGCCGCTGGGCTCATCGCTTTGACACTCGGCTACTGGCAAGCCGTTGCCGTGATCGTGATTCTGCAGACTGCTGCGGAGCTGCTCGTCATCAAGAACTATGCGCTGACGTCACTCGCCGTCACTCCGATGGCACTGCTTCTCATCGGTTTCAGTGCCCCGATCGGGACCGAAGCGGCAGTGGCTCGCGTCGCAGACACTCTCATCGGCGTGGTGATCGGTATCGTCGTCGCCGCTGTCACGATCAGTCGATCGGATCGCCACCACGTCACCGTGTAACCGTTATTGCTGTGCTTCCGGTACTGCTGTGCTTCCGGTACTGCTGTGTTTCCGGTACTGCTCTGTTTCCGGTACTGCGTAGGCTCCTGCAGGTGGAGGACAGCACGCCGATCGACGGCCGGAAACTGCGTTACCAGCATCGCCGTGCCGAATTGCTCGCGCAGGTAACCGCGTATGTCACGGCGAACGGCGTCGGTGAACTGTCCATGCGGCCGTTGGCCAAGGACCTGGGGATCAGCCATGCGACACTCATCCACCATTTCGGTTCGAAGGAACAACTACTCACTGAAGTAGTCGCCACCCTGCGAGACAGCTCTTCTCTCGACATCTCTTCCGGGACCGACATCGTCGAGATGTTGACGAGTTACTGGAATAGGCGCACATCAGCGGAATCGTTGCCGAACTTTCGCTTGATGTTCGAGATCTACGGACAGGCGTTGTTGCATCCGGAGCGGTATCGCGAGTTTCTCGATCATGTGGTGGGGGACTGGTTGGGTGGTTTGACGGAAGCTGCGCTCGCGCATGGATGTCCGCCCGATCGCGCTGATCGCTACGCGACGATCGTGTTGGCGCAGATTCGGGGGTTGACGCTCGATCTCGTGACGACCGGTGACCGCGTCAGAATCGACGCGGCGTTTGCCGAATTCGCGGCCGCGATGGGCGCTCTGGTCAGCTCGTGGAAGGCGATCTGACGGTCCGATTGCCGTGACGCTTCAGGCGATCTGCTCGAACAGGGACACAATGATCCCTTCCGGCCCACGCACGTAGGCCATGCGCACGCTGTTCTCGTACTCGCCGATCCCGCCGATGAGCCCGTAACCATCCGCAGCCACCGCGTCGACCGCCGCCTGGAGATCGCCCACCTCGAAAGACACGTTGCGCAGACCGATCTCGTTGGCCATCGGAGCAGGCGATCCGGGTACGTGGTCGGGCGTGACGAAGGACGAGAGCTCGAGCCGTGACCCTTCGCCCGGAGGGCGCAGCATGGCGATTTCACACTTTGCTCCAGGGATACCGCAGACGGTTTCCACGAACTCGCCCTCCACGGATCCGGTGCCCTCCACCTCGAGACCCAGACCGACGAAGAACGCCGTCGCTGATTCGAGGTCCGCGACGGTGATGCCGATGTGGTCGAAACGCTGTACGTGTGCCATGGACACATCCTCCTACTGTTTCTTCGTGCCGGTTCGATACTGGGTCGGAGTCGGGGCCGGGATCTCGACATGTACGTGTCGCAAAGCTGCAAGATTTTGCTTGACCGATCGGTTAAACAAAATCTACGATAACGTCCAACGAGGTCGCCCACCGCACGAACCGGAGTCGTCAGACGTGAAATTCCAGTCGAAGTCGTTTGCCCGTATATCCATCGCAGCCCTCTGTGCTGCAACGATCGGCTCCGCCGTTGCTGCGCCCATCGCGTCCGCGCAGGCGCCGAGCGCGTCGCAAGCCACCGGCACTGTGGTGTCGAGTGAGCCGCTACCGAAGGATCTGTGGATTCCGGGTACCGCCGACGCCAAGCGATTCACGTACTGGACCATCGGTTCCAACGGCGGGCCCGCGCTGAGCAGTGGCGCGTACTACGTCCCGGCCGGCCCGGCACCGGAAGGTGGTTGGCCCGTCATCGCCTGGGCGCACGGCACCACCGGACTCGACGATTCCTGTGCCCCTTCGCTGGTCGGTCCCGGCCTGCCCGAACGTGACTACCCGTACCTGGGGCGCTGGCTCTCGGAGGGCTACGCCGTCGTCGCCACCGACTACGTCGGTCTGGGTACACCAGGGCTGATGCCGTACCTCGACGGAAAGGTGGAGGCGCACAGCGTAGTCGACTCGGTCAAGGCGGCCCGGGTCATCGACTCCTCCATCTCGAATCGTTGGGCAGTGGTCGGACAGTCGCAGGGCGGCGGTGCGGCCATCACGACGGCCCGCTACGCAACCGAGTACGGAGGGGATTCGCTCGACTACCGCGGTGGCGTGGGTACCGGAGTGCCGGCCAACATCGAGTTGACCCTCCTGCCTGCCGGTCCGGGCTTCCCTCCCATCGCCCTCGGCGGCGGGTTGACGTCGTACGCGCTCTACATCCTCGCGGGCTTGCGGGAAGCGCACCCCGAGATCGACTTGAATTCCTACCTGAACGACTTGGGGAGGGAAAAGGTCGACTCGGCCGAAAAGCTCTGCGCCGCAGATCTGGACGAGGCATCCAAGGATCTGGTCCTCGGTGACATCTTCTCCCGCCCGCTCAGTCAGATCCCGAACTTCCAGGGTCTGCTGAACGATTACATGGGTGTACCGACCAGTGGATACGACCGCCCTATCTTTATCGGCCAGGGCCTGCTTGACGTGGATGTCCCTGCACCGTCTGCACTTTCGCTGGTTGCAGCGTTGGTCGCCAACGGTGAACCGGTCACGTTCAAGACCTACAACACCGATCACAGCGGCGCTTTGGTCGAATCGCAGGCCGACACGATTCCGTTCGTCGCGAACCTGTTCCGCTAGGCATACCGAGAATCCAGATCATCCGCGGGGTCGCTGTCGCACAAGTGCGACAGCGACCCCGCGGTCATTTCTGTGACTCTTTGATTGCGTCCAGTCGCGCCTCTAGACCGTCGAGGACACGGTCGAGTGTGTAGCGATAGTGTTCTGCCCGTGTTGCTTCCGCAGCATCCGGTGGACCGGCAAATTTCCCGATCAGTGTCTCCATCGATGAACGGGGATCTGAGGGTCCGTCGTTGCTCAGGCGTTCCAGCATCGCGCTGTGATCGGGTGAAGGCTGTCCGCTGGGAATGCGCCTGGCGTCGTTCATGGCAATCAGTGTGGTTGTCGAAGTGAAGGCGACGGTGTAAGCCTGAGCGGCTTCTTCCCCGAACCCGGCGGCGGTCAGTGAAGCCAATCCGGCCTCCACGAGTTCCCGGCTGCGCTGGGTGGCAACTCCGTTCATCAGCAGCCACTGTGCCGCGCCTGGACACTCGATCAAGGCCTCTCGCATCTGCAAGAGTAGATGCGTCAGCCATTGACGCCAATCTTCTTGTGCGGATGGCACGTTCACGGCCGACACCGCACTGTCGACCACCGCAGCCGAGAGCGCGTCCCGATCTCCGACGAGTCGATAGACGACGGAGAACGACGTATCGAGTTCGCTGAGCAGCTGCCGCAGCGACCAGCCCTCGACTCCGTGCTCGCGACTGAGCCCGAGCGCCACGGTCAGCACGGCGTCCGCAGTGATCCCGGTGTTGTAACTCCGGCGGCGCTGTGATTTCGCGGCGGACTTCTTGTCAGGTGATGGCGCAGTCATGGTCCGACCGAGCTTAGCGGCGTCGGATCGGGTCGCGTAGTCGACGCAACCGATTGACGGATGAACTTAGGTGAGGTTTACTTGCCAAATCCGAGCAGTGCTCCGATTTGTAGCGAACCCCCGATTATTCGAAGCTGAAGGACACCATGAAGTTGAAAACGCGACCCGGTTACCTATCGAGGCTGGGTGCTTCGCTGCTGGTCAGTGTCGTTGCCCTGACTGCGGCCGCCTGTAGCTCGAGTGAGGCGGGACCGACGACGGAACCTGCCGAGGGAACGCGTGTTGTGTCCCACGAATTCGGTGAGACGTCGGTTCCGGGCGACCTCGGGCGAATTGTTTCCCTCGACGAATACGCCGCACTCGGTCTCCTTGCCGTCGGCATCACCCCTGACGTGGTCTTCACGTCGTGGGGATCGGAGATCGGCCAGGACATCTTGGCGTCAGCGGGTACCGAGGTGGTCACGGTGCCGCCGCTCGGTGCACCCCCGATCGAGCAGGTCCTCGCCCAGGATCCTGGACTGGTCATCTTCACGTCGATGGGCGATCGGAGCTACTACGACTCCCTCGCGTCGACCGTCCCCACAGTGCCGGTCCCGGCCGTCACAACTCCGTGGCGTGAGAATCTTGCCTTCTTCGGACGCGCTTTTGATCGTCAGTCGGTTGCCGACAAGTTGACTGTCGCTTTGGAAGGCAAGATCGCTGACGTCTCTGCTCGGTCCGGTGGTGAAGCGAACACCGTGTCGGTGTTGATGAGCAGTTCTGGAATCCTTGCCACCACCACCGAGCAGGCGCCGCCGTCGTTGCTGTTGGCGGAGAGCGGCTTCGGGCGTCCGGAATCCCAGCGAGCGAATGCCGCTGGAGGACTGCCGTATGCGCCCCTGTCCGACGAGGCAATCCCGGCGCAGGATGCTCGGATCGTAGCCGTGTTCGACGAGGGCGTGTACGAGTTCGGCAAGGTTGCCGGTGTTCCCGGGTTCTCGAGTCTTTCAGCGGTGCAGGAGAACCGAGTGGCCAAGGTCAACGGAGACATGTGGCTCGCCACTCATCCCTTCGCCACTTTCTGGATGATCGAGGACATGGATGCCATGGCTGCCGGCAATCTGACCGGCACCGGAACCGAAGCTGTTGCCGCGACGCGCTATCAGGAATTCACGGCGCTGACGGCATGAGTTCGAGTGCGTTGAGTCGGCGCCTGGCTCTGCGATGGGGAGCGGTGACTCTTGGCTCCGCGGCTGTGGGTTCTGCGGCTTTGGGTTCTGTGGCACTGAGTGCGTGCAGCCGTGGCTCGGCGAACGAAACCAGTTCTGAGATTTCACCGTTCGACGACGAAGTTCGTGCTGCCGAACAGGCGAGATTTCGTAGCGGGCACACAGTCCAACGGAATCTGACAGCTGCACCGGCTCGGGTGAGTCTGGGCGCCAGAGGGGTGGACACATGGTCGTACGGTGCAGAAGCGGTGGGTCCGGAGATTCGAATCTACAAGGGAGACCGGCTCAACGTTCGGTTGCAGAACGACCTTCCGGCGGAGACCTCGGTGCACTGGCACGGCATTGCGATCCGCAACGACATGGACGGTGTCCCACCGGTCACCCAGGAACGAATCCGACCAGGTGCCGAGTTCACCTACGACTTCGTGGCCCCGGATCACGGAACATATTGGTACCACTCCCATTCAGGATTGCAGGCCGATCGAGGGCTATTCGGTGCACTAGTGGTCGAGGACCCGAACGACCGGACCGGAGCCGACGAGGACGTCGTCATCGTGATCGACGACTGGCTCGACGGGCTGGGAACAACCCCGGATGCAGTGCTTCGCGCATTGTCACCGGACGTGCAGGGAGGACACCATGGGCACGGCGGAGCTCCACCGGAAGTCGATGATGCAGAGATTGATTCTGCCGCAGAATTTCTCGCCAGCGGTCACGGTAATTCCGAGGCGCTCGGTGGAATGGCAACGCACATCACGTATCCACTGCACCTGATCAACGGACGGCCTGTGGAAGATCCCTTCGTCGTCAGTGCAGCGGCCGGAACACGGCTTCGATTGCGTGTGATCAATGCCGGGGCGGAGACTCCGTACCGTTTCTCGGTCGCCGGGCACGAGTTGACCGTTGTCAGTGCTGACGGGCAGGACATCGCCTACACAGCCGGAGACGAGATTCTGATCGCACCCGCGCAGCGATACGACGTATTGGTGACGGTGCAGTCCGGTTCGTGGCCTATCGCCGCGAAGGTGGAAGGGAAGCCAGGTGGCGCCGCGTGCCTGCTTCGGACACCGGATTCGGTAGCGAGCGTCGACCTGACTTCCCCTGCAGTGCTGTCAGGGTCCGGCGGCCGACTCGTTCTGGAACCGACGCTTCGACCGTCGGGCGCGTGGGAACAGCGGGTGCCGGATCGTGAGTATTCGGTTGATCTCATCCAGGCCGGGGATCGATACGTCTGGGGAATGGCGGGCACCGATGTGGGTCGGTTGATCATGAAGCAGGGCGAGCGAATACGAATCGTCATGAACAACAACACCGATATGTGGCATCCGATGCACACCCACGGGCACACCTTCTCGGTTCCCTCGTACGGCGGGCTTCGCCGAGACACCGTGATCGTACTTCCGCGTGCACAATTGGCGATCGACTTCGACGCCGACAATCCAGGACGGTGGATGTTCCACTGTCACAACGCGTACCACTTCGAGGCCGGGATGACTGCCGACCTCCACTACGTTCGATGAGGAGAGCAGAATGTCAGTTCGCGCCGGGTTGACCACATTGATCGCTGTTGCAGCGGTGTTCACGCTGACGTCGTGCGGAGGTGAATCACAGGGTTCCACCGAGCACGCGCCGGTCGAGATCTCGGTGAAGAACCTTGCGTACTCACCGAACTCCGTCACTGTGCACACAGGACAGACGGTCACGTGGATTTTCGAGGACCAGGGAATGCCGCACGATGTCGTGTTCGCCGAGCTGGGGATCAAGAGCGATCTCCAAGGAAGCGGAACCTACAGTCAGACCTTCGACAAAGCCGGAACGTTCACCTACACGTGCACACCACATCCGAACATGACCGGCACGATCATCGTCGAAGAGTGAGTAACTCGATGACAGTGAAGGAGACTGTGGCCTTCGAAGACTCGCCTGGTCTGGTCGACCGAGACGCTTTGGGTCGCATGATCGCTCCCGTGAGAAATCGCCTGCTCCTGGGTGCGGGTTTGTCGGCGCTGTCGGTGCCGCTACGATTCCTGCCCTACGTTTCGGTGGTCGAGATCGCGCGGGTGCTCCTGACCGACTCGTCGTTGAACCTGGTCTGGCTGTGGGCCGCAATCGGTGCAGCGGGCACAATTCTCGGTTTTGTCGTCTACAACGCAGCGCTGACCGTGTGCCACACCGCCGACGCGCATTTCAAATACTCGATCCGCTCGCGTATCGCTCGGCATCTGTCCCGAGTTCCTCTGGGGTGGTTTGCAAATGGTGGCACCGGTGAAGTGAAGCAGGCGATGACCGACGACGTGAAGCGGATGCATCTTCTCGTCGCTCACCTTCCCGCCGACGTGGTACCCGCGATCCTGTCGCCGATAGTGGCCCTGATCTATCTGGTGGCGATGGACTGGAAGTTCAGCCTGGTCCTGGTCGGCTACATCGGAGTGTGTCTCGCTCTTGCCGCGCCGTCGATGCGCAGAGCCTATCGAACGAACGTCGACTCCTGGAATCTTGCAATGTCGACATTGACCTCTGCGACAGTAGAACTGGGCGACGGTATCGAGGTCGTCAAGACGTACGGGAGTGGGAGTCGCGCATTCGCGCGCTACTCGAGCGCTGTCGATTCGATGGTTGCGGTGTGCGTGCGATGGATGTCGGGGATGGGAAGGCCGGTGGTCGCGATGTCGATCCTCCTCTCACCGGCGGTACTCATCGTGGTCATCACGGCGACGGGAACCGCAATGTTGTCCGGGGGTTGGATTACCCCGGTAGCTCTAGTTGCCTTTCTGGTCGTCGGAATCGGTGTTCCGTCGTCGGTTCTGCACATGGGAACGATGGCCAACCTCTACCGCGAAGGCCAACTGGGAGCGACTCACGTCGAGAGCATCCTCGGCGAACCAGAGCTGGCCGAACCTCAGGATGCAGTGCCTGCTCGCAGCACTTTGGTCGAATTCGACAGCGTCGGCTTCGAATACACCACTGGGCAGCGCGTCCTCGAGAACATCTCCTTCGAGATGCAACCGGGCACCGTGACCGCGATCGTTGGCCCCTCCGGCTCCGGCAAGACCACTTTGGCGCGTCTACTTCCGCGGTTCTGGGACGTGACGGACGGGTCTATTCGACTGGGCGGAAGCGATTTACGAGATCAGTCCAGTCGTGAAGTCTTGAGATCGATGGCCATCGTCTTCCAAGATGTTGTGCTCCTGCGGGACAGCGTGCGCGAGAATATTCGGCTCGGTCGACCGGATGCAACGGATCTGGAAGTGGAGACAGCGGCGAGGCGGGCGCAGATTCACGACGTGATCATGCGACTGCCGGACGGGTATGACACCGAGATCGGTGGTGGTTCGGGCGGTGAGCTGTCGGGTGGGGAGAAGCAACGCCTGACGATCGCCCGCGCCATCCTTCAGAACCCGCCGATCGTCATCCTGGACGAGGCGACTTCGCAGGCCGATCCCCACAGTGAATCGGCCGTTCAACGCGCACTGGGCGAGATCAGTGCAGACGGCGGCACCCTGATGGTGATCGCTCATCGACTGCACACCGTCCGATACGCCGATCAGATACTCGTTCTCGACGCCGGACGGATCGTGGAAAAAGGTACGCACGAACAGTTGTCGGCGCTCGGCGGAACCTACGCGCGGATGTGGGCGCTCCAGAACCCCCTCGTGGAAGACGCATCTCCGCGAAAGGCGCTGCAATGATTCGAGACCTGGACGAAATCCTCGGGCGCGACAATGGGATGCGAGGTCAGATAGCAGGTTTCACGCTCGCCGGGATACTCGAGGGTGTCGTCTTTGCACTGATGATTCCGATCCTGAAAGCGGTGGTTCGCGGCGATTACGACGCCGCAGTTCCGTGGGTTGTCACGGCTGCTCTCGTGGCGGTGGCCTGTGGCGCCGTACGGTGGATCGCCGAGAATCGGGCGTACCGCATCGGAATCGAGGGTTTTGCCGGTGGAATCATGCATCGCCTCGGTGAGCACTTGGTGCAGGTTCCGCTCGGGTGGTTCAGCAAGGCAAACCGTGGGGCGTTCACTCGCCTGGTCACCGAGGGCACGGCTATCTTGATGAGCATCCCGGGAATGATCATCGCGCAACTCGTCACCGTCACGGTGACTCCAGCGACAGTGGCGATCGCTGTCTTGTTTGTGGACTGGCGACTGTCTCTCGCGATGGTCGTCTTCGTTCCACTGGGGATTCGGGCTTACCGCAACGTGCAACGGGCGGTTGTTCCCGAATACGAGGCGATCGGCAAGAGCGAATCCGAGTTGGCATCGCGCGTCGTCGAATATGCACAGGCGCAGCAAGTTCTACGTTCGGCCGGTAAGAGTGGCGAAGGCTGGACTCGGTTGGACGAAGCTCTTGTGTCCAACCGGGACGCACACCTGCAGGAAATCGGATCGGTCGACAAGTATCTGCTGCGCTTCATGATCGTCGTTCAGGTTGCCTTTCTCACCGTCCTGGTTCTGGCGGCACTGCTGGTCACCACCGGGTCCATCGACACAGCAAGCGTGATCGTTGTTCTCGTGTTGGCCGTGAGGTTTGTGGAGCCGATGCAAATGCTCGCAGGATTCGGTGAAGGTATCTCACTGGCCCGGGTGTCGCTCGGATCTGTCCGAGAGATGATCGATGTACCGGTGCTGGCGGAGCCTGAGGTGCCGAAAGAGCCTACCTCGTATGATATTCGGTTCGATTCGGTCTCCTTCGGCTACGGCCCGGATCGCGTGATTCGTAACGTGAGCCTCGAATTCCCGGACTGCTCGGTCACTGCTCTGGTCGGTCCTTCCGGTTCCGGAAAGACAACTCTGGTTCGGCTGATCTCCAGATTCTGGGACGTCGACGAAGGTGCGGTATCCATCGGGGGAGCCGATGTTCGCGACATCGGAACGAGAGCATTGATGTCTCGGATATCGACTGTCTCACAGCAGGTTTACCTGTTCGACGGAACCATCCTGGAGAACGTTCGGTTGGCGAGACCGGATGCCACCGAGTCGGAGGTCCGTCAAGCAGTGGTGGATTCCAGGCTAGGCGAAGTGATCGACCGTTTGCCGAGCGGTGAGGAGACCAGGGTAGGTGAAGGCGGATCACTGCTGTCCGGCGGTGAACGTCAGCGGGTCTCGATTGCGCGGGCATTCCTCAAGGACACTCCGATTGTTCTTCTCGATGAAGCGACCTCCGCCCTCGACGGAGAGAACGAAGTCGCCATCACCGAGGCAATTCACCGATTGGCCCGTGGTCGAACGGTGGTGATCATCGCTCATCGCCTGTCGACTATTCAGGGAGCAGATCGCATCGTCTACCTCGAAGCCGGAGGGGTGGAGGAGGTCGGTTCCCACGAAGACCTGATCGCGCGAGGTGGAAAGTACTCGGGTCTGTGGGCCGAGCGCAGTGGCGCGGAGGGATGGAGGATCGACCGAGCACTCGAGCCATGAGCAAACCGTGTGGTTTGATCGACGAATGGACGAAGCTGCTGCAGATCCAGTGAAACCGCCGCGCAAGCGCAGGTGGCCTCGTTGGGTCGCAGGCATTGCGGTGCTCGGAGCAGTTGTCTACGCGGGCTCGATCGTGTGGATCTCCGTGGCGTCGGCCGGACATACGTCAGACGCCGCCGATGCTCCCGACGCTCCGGTTGTGATCGTGCTGGGCGCGCAGATCAAGGACGGTAAGCCGATGGCTTTCCTGAAAGGGCGGCTGGACGCAGCAGTCGAACTGGTGGAAGCGGGAAAGGCTAAAGCGGTCCTGGTCTCCGGCGACGCGAACGGCGGCTCGGGTGACGAGATCGCGGCGATGACGAACTACCTGGTGGAGCAGGGAATAGATGAGCGTCGCATCGTGGGGGATCCGTACGGCCTCGACACCTATGACACCTGCTTTCGGGCCATACATACGTATGGGGTAACCGAGGCGTTGATCGTCACTCAGGGGTATCACGTGCCCCGCGCTGTTGCGTTGTGCCGAGACGTCGGCATCGACGCAGACGGTGTGAACAGCGATTGCGGGTGCGCAACTCCGACGCTGATCAAGAACGCCGCGCGGGAGTGGGTTCTTGCCAAGCCCAAGGCAGCGCTGGACATGCTCTGGAGTCGGGACGCAAAGGTGACGTCGCCGTCGGAGGACTCGGTCCAGGTGGCGCTGTCGATTCCCTGACGCGGGGTGAGTGCGCACGGTTTCTGTCGAGTGAACACACGCTCCGGAGAGTCGGAGCGTGTGTTCACTCGAGGTGAAGGGTGCTAGCTCGACAGTCAGATCAGTGCTGCGGCGGCGAATGCTCCCAGTGCGATCAATGACGCGCCGGTGACGCTCTGCACGCGACGGTCCACGACGCACATGATCGAGAGGAATCCCGGCATCGAGCCACCACGCTTGGTGTGCACGATTGCCGCGAGGCTGGGCATGCAGCGGCCAAGGGATACGACCGTGAACAGCGCCGCCCCGAGAGTCGGTGAACCCGAAGCCATGACGCCGAGTGCCAGGAGGTAGTACGCACTCGAGCGGATGAAGATCAGAAATCCCGGACCGATGATCGCGCCGAAGATCAGCGAGACCTTCCAGGGCGCCATTGTGCGGCGCAGATGGCGCGGAAGCTGTTGGCGCCGCATCAGAGTCGGCATCCTCACTGCACCCAACTCGTGCAGCCCGTACGCAACCGCGACGACGGCCCAGATGCCCAGTGCCCAGCTGATCGGGACGTACCCGGACATCGCCGCACCGAGAGCGCCGATCAATGCCCCGGTGACGGCTCCCGTCGTGACCGAACCCAGAGCGTGCCAGCCGAGTCGGCGGACGGGAGTCGAGGATCCCTTCCGATCTACCTGCTTCGGCGCGGCAACAACTCCGGCGACGGACATTCCGCAGGTCGACCAGTTCGCAGCCAGCGACGTAACCAGTCCGGCGCCGATAACAGCTGTGGTCAAAGCTGTTGTCGCAGATGGCGTGGCCACGAGTGCGAGGCCGGCACCCGCAGCGGCGCCCGCCGCGACGAGGCTGACACGGGTCGCGGTGCCGACCGAGCCTTGAAGGGTCGGCCGGATGTCAGGGACATCGGTCTGCAGTGGGCCGTGTGAGAGAACAGTAGTCATCAGATCCTCCGAAGTGTTTGTGGTTCAGGAAAAGTGTTGAGCCGAAGTCGCAGCGAAAAGTGATGAGCCAGGTTTCACAGCACTGTGATGACGCCGATCATGTACGGGTGGACGGAGCACGAATACTCGTAGACGCCGACGCTCTCGAACGTGTGCCGGAACGTTCCGTCTCCGGTGATACCACTGTCGAACAGGCCGGGTGATTCCACATGATGCAGGAGTCCACCGTCGTCGAAGCGCCACTCGACGGTGCCGCCGTGTTCCACGGTGACGTCCATCGGGCTGAACTGAACATTGCTGATCTCGACCACCACGTCGGGGACGGGATCTTCTGTGCCGCAAGCTGGGACACACGTCGCCGCGACAGCGAGGCCGAAGCCGACGATCCACCTCCTCACTATTGAACGATCACGGTGCCCACCATCATCGGATGGGGCGTGCAGTGGTAGGTGAAGGTGCCGGCGTCGTCGAACGTGTACGAGAAGGTTCCCTCGGTGAGCAACTCGCTCTTCAGTTTCCCGTCGAGATCACCGTTGCCGACCACGTCGTGGGGGAGTCCGCTGTCGTCGAACTTCCATTCGACGGTCTGTCCCTTCTCGATGGTGACCGATGCCGGTGTGTACGCCATGTTCTTCACCTCGATCACGACTGCAGGTTCGTCCGACGACGCACCGGCATCACTACTGCAGGCGGTGAGGCTCAGGGCAGCGCACGCGGCCAGGAAAGCGGGAACGAGTTTCTTCATGAGGTGTTCTCTCCATTCTTCGACTTGTCAGCGGACGTAACGCAGATTTGCCGTCATGCCGGCCTCGAAGTGGTAGGCGTTGTGGCAGTGGAACATCCACTCGCCGGGATTGTCGGCGTCGAACTCGATGGCAAGCTCGGTGCCGGGTAGGACGTTGACGGTGTCGCGGCGAAGTCCGCCGTAATCCGGTACCGCAAACGTGTGGCCGTGGGTGTGCATGGGGTGCCACATCGTGGACGTGTTCTTCATCGTGATCCGGACCCGTTCGCCCTGTTTCATGACGAGCTTGCCCGCATCGGCTCCCGCCATTCCCCAGACGTACCGATCGCCGGCCTGGATCAATTCGATGTGGTAGTCGCGATCAGGCGACTTCGTCTCGAGCCGTGCGGATTCCGTGGGCCGGAGTTCGCTTTCGATGACCAGTCGGCCGGCCAGTTCCGAGAGGTTTCCGCCCACATCCGGATTCGCCAGCGCCAACGCGTCGGTGCTGCGTAGGACGGTCGACGCATAACCATCTCGGCCCTCGACCTTCGCCACCACCGGCCATGTTCCCGACTTCACCGTCACCAGTACGTCGTAGCGTTGGGCCATTCCGACGATGATGGTGTCGGCGGGAGTTGGTTCCACGTCGTAGCCATCGGTAGCGACGATTGTCATCTCGTGACCGGCCACAGCAAACCGGTACGGAGTTTCGGCCGCTGCGTTGATGATTCGCAGTCGAAGGGTCGAACCGGGCGCTGCAGTGACGACAGCAGGATCGTTGGGTGGCCGCCCGTTGATCAAGTGCAGTGGATACGCGATGTGTTGAGTCATCCCGCCGAGTGGTTCGGAAGAACCGTGTCCACCGCTCACCAACTGTTGCGCGACGGACATGTCGGCTTCCGAGTGTTCCGCCGGAGTCGTTGCCCCACCGCCGTGTCCGCCGTGCCCGCCCGAAATTGCCGGGTTCAGGGCCATCAGGACGGAATCCGGTGTGGTACCCAATCCGTCGAGCCAGTCGTCGAGCACCAGAACGGCATCGGCGTCGGCCCCGGTGATGTCGTTCGGATCCTCGACGATCATGGCGCCGAAGAGCCCCCGATCGGCTTGTAATCCGCTGTGCGAGTGGTACCAGTACGTTCCCGGATCCGGTGCGATGAAGTTGTACTCGAAACTCGAACCGGCGCCGATGGGGGCCTGCGTGGTGGGTGCCGCGCCGTCCATGTCGTTGCGGATTCGAATTCCGTGCCAGTGCAGTGTTGTTTCGGCATCGAGGCCGTTCTGGACGCTGACGTTCACCCGGTCACCGGACTTCAGTCGAAGTTCCGGAGCCACCGCAGCGCCTCCGTACGTCCACGTGTCCACGAGGCGTCCGCCAAGATCTACCGTCGAGAATCCGGCGGCAAGGGCAAACGCAGCGGTGGTCCCGTTCCAGGCTCGCGCCGATTCTGCGGCGGCAACTTCGGGGCCGGTGGGCAGAATGTAGTCGAGATCGGTTGTGGGCGTCGGAGATGCTGCAGTGGAACTGCATCCGGCAATTGTCCCCATTGCGCCGAGCCCGAGTGCTCCGGCGCCGAGTGCTCCCAAACTCAGGAAGCGGCGCCGGCCCATCACCACACCGGATCCGGGACGACTCATCGGAGTACTTCTGGTGTGATCAACCCGCTGACATCACCGACGTTGCCCGAGACATCGACGGAACTGACCTGCTCGCCGGTGCTCGCGTTGTAACCCACGATCTTCTGCGGAGCGGAGCCTTCGACCTCAGGTCCCGAACCGAGCACGTAGAACGTGGCGCCGTCGACGGAAAAGGTCATGCTCTTGATGTCTGTCAAGCCGAGGTCTGCCAGCGTCAAGCTCTTCACCGGGGCGAAGGTCGTTGCGTCGGACAAGTCGATCTTGACCAGTGAGCCTCCCCGAGCAGAGTCCGGATGAATAGCCGTGTCCGTGTACGCGATTGCGAGCCGGGTTGCGTCGGCATTGATGACGTTCTCCGAGAATCGACCGGAGTCCTGCCCGGCGTTTCCGATCGGCTTGACACCTTCCTGAGGCAGTCCGTTGGAGAAGTCGAAGACGTACACATCGCCGTTCTCACTGACCAGCAAGGCTTTATTCGCTTCCGATGCCCACGTGACCTTGCGGGTGGAGACAAAATCCTCGGGTAGGACCTTGCTTCGGGCGGTTTCCTTCGGAACACCGTCGTCACCGATCGTGACGTGCAGCAGTTCCCGGGTGTCCTCGCAGACGCTGTACAGCTCGTGATCGACCATCCACGTGAACGGACCGCAGCCGACTATCTGGAGTGCACCGGTCGCTTCCTTCTTCTCGAGGTCGACCACTCTGATTCCGTACAAACCGTCGTCCCACGTGACGAAGAACTTGCCGTCGGACGTCACGGCGTTCGAGCCGGGACGGGAATGTACGCGTGCGACGTCCGGAAGCATGACCTCGGCTGGTTCCAGCAGGTTTCCGGAGTAGGTGCTGACCGTGAAATCTGCTGCGCCGCGGGAACCTCGGGGGCGCCACACCTCGGCAGCGAGCACCGCAGGATCCTCGGCGGAATCCCCGACGAATCCGTGAATGACCGGATCCCAGATACCCGGGCCGACGGTGATTCGGCTCTCGGCCACACCGGTTTTCGGATCGATGACGTTGACGCTGAGCTCGAGCTGGCCGAATCCACCTTCGACGCCCAGCAAGCGGTCAGCTGCGATCGGGGTGATCGAACCGACGTGCAACGGCTCGGGAATGGTATCGCCGATTTCCTGGTCGTCGTGACCGAGGGAGATCCCCTCGCCCGGAGCAGTGAACGGAACTGTCGGATAGGTGACATCGACTGCGCTGGAAGGTTCGTCGTTGTCGGACGAACTGCAACCGGCCAGCGCGAGTACGACGGTGAGTGGGATGACGGCAACGGCGGGTCGCGCCAGTTTTCGGGTTCGCGGACTGCTCATGATCCGGCACCGACCTTGGGGCGCTCGGCCGGTCGAGTCTGGCAGTCCTCACCGATGATGGGCGCCATCGTGCAGGTGTATGCCTGAGACTCGTCGGAGACACACCAGATGATTTCCTGGTCGTAGCTTCCGGAGACCGGGTTGTACATCACTGCCTGCATGTCCGGTTCGCCGCAGAATGCGTTGGAACACGAAGGCGCACCGCAGCAGTCGTAGTAGGCGATCAGATAGGTCTTGCCGGTATCAGGGTTGGTGCAGCATCCGACCCAGAACTCTGCGCCGGGCTTGCTGCCAGGGGCGCAGGTGGTGACACCACCGCCGTTGCATGCGGCACAGGACGTTCCGTCCATGTTGCACCAGCGCCAGTACTCGCACTCGGCCGGATCTTTACCGTCGTAGACAGGGACAAGAGGTTCGGGGCCAGGTGCCGGCGCAGGAACCTCGGGTTCCTGGGCGAAGGCACTACGTGTCACAGGAAGTGTGCTGATCAGCGCCACTCCTGACACACCCATGGTCCACTTGCCGATCCGACTGATCATGGATCGCCGCGAAACTCGTTCGGAGAGTTTGCGTCCGGTTCGACTGGTGAGCGAACCGCCCTGGCCCGCCATCCATTCGGCCTGGGCCTGAACTGTCGCCTCGTCGACGGGATATCGGTTCTCCGTCATGTTGTGCTGCGGGAATTCATTGTCGTCCAACGATTTTCTCCTGATTCGTGAAGAGGATCGAACTGTGCAGGAAGATCAGGCCGCGCTGCCGGATTTCGCCTGGGCATGAAGGTGCTGGAGTGAGGGAGTGCCGGATTCGAGCGCATTGAGCAGGCTTTCCACCTGAGCCATGTGATTGCACAGGCCCTTTCCTCGGATCTTGCCGTGCTCGTCGAGAATCACGCCGTACGGAGTGGTGCCCACCTGGTACGCGATACCGACGTCTCGAGCGTCGATGTAACTGAGCTCGGAACCGATCCCGCTGCCGGCCAGGAACTCGCGATGCTCTTCGGGTGTTCCGTCGGAGATGATGATCACGTCGAGATCCGATTCGGCTCGGGCCATTGCCCTTACGCCGGGAAGAAGACTCTTGCACGTCGAGCAACTCGGAGCGGTGAACAGCAGGAGTTGCGGCTTGTCGCGGTGACCACCGACTCCGACGGTCCGTCCTTCCTGATCGATGAGACCGGCAAACGACGGGCCCGCCTGTTCGACCTTGGGGCCGGTATCCATCATCCGGGCACCGAGAGGTCCGAGACGTACTTGTACGCGGCCGATTTCACGAGCCAGAGCAAGAACCATCAAGAACAGTACGGCTACGGCGATCACCAGGATCACTGTCGCGACAAGGAGGAAAGTGGTCATCGTGGTAGTCCTGCCTTCGAGTTTTCAGTGGTGGGGATGTGAGTCACGAGCCGTACCGGGACGCGGTTTCGGCGGTTCGGAGGCGGATGGAGGCGCTCGACAGGTAGTCGTCGACCGGGCGTCGTCCGAGGTGGACCACCGAACGAATCTGTGCGAGAGCAACTCCCGCCAGAACGAGGAGGAATCCGAAGGTCGCCGCCACGACCTGGACGCCGATCTCAGCCTGTCCGGCGGTGACCGACAGTGCCACAGCGATCACCGCGAGTGTTCCGGCGCGAACGGCGTGGAACCATCCGATACGCGGAATCTCGCCGACTCCGAATGCAAAACATCCGCAGTCCAGATCGCGTCGCCCACGCAGGAGGTTGATCGTGAGGCCCGTGAAGAACGACGCGAACATGACGGCAGCAACCAAGGCGGCGAGGCGATGGGCCACGCCGAGAACCAGAAGGATGCCTACGACGGTTTCCGCGACGGGAAGGATGCGAGCGATCGGTACTTCGAGTCGCACCGGCAACACTTTGTATCCGCGCACCGAACGAAGGACCCCGTCGTGGTCGTTCAGCTTGGGAATGCCGGCGAGCAGGAGAACAAATCCGATGATCGCCGAAGTGGTGGCGCTGACCAAGTCCATGCTTCCTCCGTTCCTCTCGGGTAGTGCCGGTGGTGTGTGGGACACATCCTGTACGGGCGATGCTGCGAATCCGCGTCGACCGCGCTACGCCTGGACGAGGTGCAACTGAGAGAGCAGTTGTCGTGTGAGAATCGGAGAACTCGCAGGTCAAGGTGCTGCCGGAGGGGCCGGATACCGTCGGCCGCCCTTGATCCGGCATGACGCGGGGTGGGAAACAGAGTCGGATTCTCACTTGAAAGTTCTGTGTGCGCCATCGTGGAAACTGCGCGGAAACATAAGCGGACTAACTTGACCGAATTCTGACAATTCGCTCGTAGGTTCGGGCCTGGACGCGACGGACGGTGACACATGGCCGTGAGTGCGGCACTGCGTGCAGCGATCACGCGAGCGCAGAATGCGGATCAACACAGTGAGCCCGTGTTCTCCCCGCTCCGTGGTCTCGGACGAGGACGTCTGACCCCGATCGACCTGTTGGGGCAATCACTCTCCACGATCGCTCCGGCAACGGGAATGGTGTTCATCGCCCTGTGGATGATCACCTACAGTCCCGGCTACGTCGGGTTGGCTGCGATTGCTGCGACAACTTCGGCGGTGTTTCTCGTTGCGTTCTGCATCACTCAATTCACGCGGAGACTGGCCGCAGCAGGATCGTTGTACAGCTTCGTCTTCCAAGGCTCCGGTATCCGGGCGACCCTGACGGCGGGCGCCGGTATCCGGGCGACACTGACGGCGGGTGCCGCACTGGTACTCGGGTATCTCGGAATCTCGGTTTCGGTTTTCTCACAGGCAGTTCCGAGTCTGCTCGATACCATCGCCATTGTCGGCCCCGACGTGCGAGGGACTGCCGCGACGGTGATCACGACGGTGGCGATTGCCCTGGCCGTCGCGTGGATTGCAGTGCGCGGCGTCCGGTTCGCCACCCGAGCGATCCTGGTCGTCGAAGCGTGCTCGTTGATTCTCATCGTCGTGGTCATGCTGGCGACGCACAGTGACACGACAACTGCTGTTGCCCTGCCGAATCCGTCGCTGAGTGCAGTTCCGTTTCTCGCGATGCTGACGGTGCTCAGCATGGCGGGCTTCGAAAGTTCGGCCTTCTTCGGCCCGGAAGCGAAGCGACCACTCATCAGCGTCACACGCACGGTTCTCATTTCGCCGATCATCTGCGGGGTGCTCTTCGTTTTTGCGGCCTGGGCGGCGATGACCGGCCACGGCGCGACGATCGTCGGAGCGTACTTCGAGGGAACGGCATCGGGGGCCAGCGCGGAGGTGGTTCTGGCAGTCAAGATCGGAATGACGTGTTCCTGGTTCGCATCCACTCTCGGTTGTGCGCAGGCGGGTTCGCGGTTGTTGTATTCGATGGGGATCGAACGGGTACTGCCTGCGCCGCTCGCTCGCGTGCACAGACGGTTCCGCACCCCGTACGTTGCGGTACTTGCGTTCGTCGCGGTAAGTGCGGCAGGCGTATTCATCTATTCGGATACGGTTCGCGACGATTCGGGATCCTTCGACGGCGTGGTGGAGACCGCGTTGGTCTGCGCTTACACGCTGGTGGCCTTTGCTTCGTGGAAGTTCTTGCGCCGAATCGGGGAACATACGTCGCTGACCCGGATATGCACCGTGTCCGTGAGCGTCGCCGGTGCCGGTCTATTGGTCTACATCGTTCTCGACGGGGCGGTTCACGGGATGTGGGCACTGCCGATCGCTGCTCTTGCTGTTGCTGTGTCGGGGACAGTGTGGAGCGCATTGCTCCGTAGAGCCAGACCTGAAAGCCTTCTGATGGTCGGTGCTTTCGACAGCGTCGAGACGGCGGACCTGTTGCCCGGTGCTGGCACTCTGCTGATCGACGGTGACGGGCGAAGGCGACTCGTTCCGGATCGTGGGACCGCCGAGGGTGACTCGCCGGAGCATGGGCGGTGACCGCGGACCGTGCAACCGCTGGTCCACGATCAGGAAAACAGATCGGCGAAGAGACCCACTTCAGTGGACAACAACCGCGTGCGGTTCAGAAGGCGCTGGGGATGCTCGAGGCGGTGGCTCATCTGGGACCGGGAACAACCGCGAAGGAGATCGCCACTTTTGCAGGCGTTCCATCGGCCACGGCGTACCGGATGCTGAATCTGCTGGTGGCGGAGGGCTTTCTCGTGCGGGTGCCGGACCTGTCAGGGTTCGCGTTGGGACGTCGGACTGCCGAGCTCTCGCATGCGGCGTCGTCGAGTGGTCCGGCGCCGACGCTGCACGAGCGCGTCGAGGACATGCGGACACACACGAGGTTCGGATTGCACGTCGCGTCATTCGCCGGTGGGCGCTTGCGGTTCGTCGACAAGGATCCGGATCACGAGATCATCGGAATAGCGGCACTGGCCAAGAACCTTCACGCGAATGCGCTGGGGAAGGTTCTGTTGGCGCACGACGAGCGGTTGCTTTCGGGTTTGGAACTTCGCCGGGTCACGGAGTTCACCCTCGGTGATTTCGATGCGTTGTATGAGCAGCTGAGGTCTGTTCGCCTGCAGGGTTTTGCATTCGAGAACCAGGAATGCCGCCTGGGTCGATCCGCGGTGGCAGTACCGGTTCGAGATCACGCAGACCAGGTGGCAGGCGGGTTGTGTGTTCAGGGAGCGAGCGGGCGAGTGACGGATGAGGATCGAGAGTTGGTCGGTTTTCTACTCGATTGTGCGCGTCAGCTCACCGGATTGCTCTGACGTCACACGCGCAGGCTCAGGGGGAGTCCGGCGGTCATCAGGACCACGGACTCCGATTCACTGGCGATGCGGCTGTTCACCAGACCGAGTAGATCGCGGAACAGCCTCCCGGACTTCGTGTCCGGGACGACGCCGCTTCCCACTTCGTTCGTGACGGCGACAATCGGAACCGGACAGGCGGTCCAGGCGTCGGCCAACCGGTCGATATCTGCGTGGACGGCGCTGAGATCTTCTGTCGCCCACGCCTGATGTCGGTCCAGACGTGCGGTCAACCACGTGCCTAGGCAATCGAGCAGGATCGGTGTTGTTGCGGCCGCGAAAATCTCGGTCACGTCGGAGGTCTCTACCGTCGTCCACGTCGACGGCCTCCGCGCGCGATGCGACGCAATTCGTTCGATCCAGTCGGGATCGTCGTCCTGCGGATCCCCGGTGGCGATGTACGTGACGTTCCGGTAGCCGGCAAGCAGGCCCTCCGCGTAAGTGGACTTGCCCGAGCGGGCGCCACCGGTGACCAGAGTTCGATGGCCCTGTCCTACCCCGATCTCGAGCACAGCTCCATCCGGAACCGCTCGCGCCCCGGACAAGCGAAGTGCTTCCGAGAGTTCGTTTTCGACTGGGTTGTGGTGCCCGAGGTGTACGGCGACCACATCGGTTCGATCGGTGATCGCGGTGCAATTGCGTAGTCGGGTCACCGTCTCCGCGAAACTCGGCAGATCATGGTGCCCGGTGCCGTGGTCAGTTTTGTGGCCGAAGGTCTCTTCGAGAAAGACGGCGTCGAAACGGGCGTCGCCAAGTGCGTCGACAGTGGATTCGGGCAGAGGCCCGGTGTCGGTGGCCCAGAAGATTCGGGTTCCGGATGCGTCGGTGATGTCGTAGAGAAGGGTGGGTACTTCGTGCGCGGCTTCGAGTGCGCGAACACGATAGGTGCCCAACATGATCGACTGGCCGGTCTCGAGCGGTGTGAAGGTCACCGGGTCATCCGGGCCCACCCAGTCTCGGCAGAGAGCGAGCGCGTCGGGTGGTCCGAGAACCTGTAGTGGTTCGGTGCGCGATGCCCAGGACCGGAACAGCAATGCCATCGGGCCGAGGTGATCGGGATGAGAGTGCGTCAACAGGATGTGTTCCACGTGTGCCAGCGTGCGACCGAATCGCGACGCGGCACGCGGTATTTCGGGTCCACAGTCCAACAGGATTCTGTTGTCCACCAGGGCAGCAGTGTGCCCGCGGATGGTTTCACTCGACAGGGCGGCCAGGCAGGAAGGGCAAGTGCAGAACGGGTTCGGCCAACCGTCGGCAGCGCCGGTGCCGAGCATCACCAATTCCATCAGCGGGTGCCTTCCTGCCGAATCGGAACAACTATGGGACCGCTGGGCCGGTCCAGGATTTCGACCCGGGCGCCGTACACGCGGCCGAGGAGGTCTGCCTCCAGCACCGCTGAGGGTGCGCCGTCGGCAACCACGCTGCCCTTGTCCAGCAGCACGATTCGTCGACCGTACTGACCCGCGAGAGTGAGGTCGTGCATCGCGGCGATGACCGTGATGTTGTCGGCCTCACGCAGTTCCTCCACCAAGTCGAGAACCTGCTGCTGGTGACCGATGTCGAGGGCGCTGGTGGGTTCGTCCAGGAGCAGTACCTGAGGTTCTTGAGCCAATGCCCGAGCGAGGACCACGCGCTGCAATTCGCCGCCGGAAAGTTCGGTGGCTCGTCGATCTGCGAACTCGGTGAGGTCGAGCCTCTCGATCACCGAAGAGATCACCGAACGGTCAGTGGCGGTTTCGGTTCCGAAGCGTCGTAGATAGGGAGTGCGGCCGAGCGCAACCAGTTCCTTAACCGTTGAGCCCTCGGGTACTACCGGACGCTGAGGCATCAACGCGACGACGGCGGACATCGCCTTGCGGCTGGAATTGCGAGGACTCAGTCCCCCGACCGAGAGCTCACCGGTAGACGGAATCAATCCGGCGAGGGCATGCATCAAGGTTGTCTTGCCGGCGCCGTTCGGCCCGACCACGGCAACCCAATCGCCGGGTGTCACATCGAGATCGATGCCGTCGACGACGTCCTTGCCGCCGAGGTTGACTCGGAGGTCGCGGCACCGCACTGCGCTGTCGGTCATGCCGAGACCCGGCTGCGGCGCAGAACCAGAAGGAAGAACGGAGCGCCGATCATCGCGGTCACAACCCCGATGGGGAGTTCGGCCGGTGCCATGACCGTGCGCGCGGCAACGTCGGTGAGGACGAGAAACGCCGCTCCGAGCATGAGTGACAGGGGGAGAAGCAGTCGATGCGACGGGCCGACGACCAGTCGAACCGCATGGGGAACAACGATTCCGACAAAGCCGATCAGTCCACTTGCACTCACGACCGCCGCCGTTCCCAGAGTTGCGGCGAGCACCAGTACCAGGCGTGATCTGGCCGGGTCGACGCCGAGGCTGGCGGCTTCGACGTCACCTACGGCCATCACGTCGAGTACGCGTCGGTGTACCAGGATGACGGCAGATGCCAGCGCGACGTACGGCAGGACAACCAGAACTTCCGACCAACCGTCGGTGGACAATCCGCCGAGCAGCCAGGAATAGACCTCGCGGAGTGAATCGTCGAACCGCTGCTGAACAAAAGTCTGCGCTGCATTCGTGAACGCTGCGACTGCGACACCGGCGAGGATGATGACTACCGCGTTCTGCGGCCCGCCTATGCTTCGGCCGAGCGAATAAGTTGCGAACACGGCCAGCACACCACCGACGAAGGCGGCCATGGGAATTCCGAACATGCCCAGCGCTCCACCCGAAACGATGGCGAGGGTTGCGCCCAGTCCGGCTCCGCTGGAAACGCCGAGGAGATACGGATCTGCCAAGGGATTTCGGAACACGCCCTGGTAGGCGGCACCGGCAACGGCCAACATTGCTCCGACCAACGCGCCCAGGACTACTCGCGGAAGCCGGATCTGCCAGAGAATCGCCTGCTGTGTCGCGGTGAGACCGGAATCGAGGTGGATGCCGGGTATTCCGTCCAGAAGTTCGAGAATGGTTCGATCAGGCGTCAAACCGGCCGGCCCCACCAGAACACCGATCAGCAAGGCAGCGCACAGAATCAGCGCGGCGCCGAGCAGAACGGCGGTCCGATGTTGGGAGATACCGGCTTTGATCATCGAGTGCTCAGGCCGCGGGAACTTGGGCAACGATGGCCGCGACGGCCTTCACCTGATCGGCGGCACGAGGTCCCCAGCGGCTGGAGAGGTCTTCGTCGAGCACATGGATCTGGTTACCGGTAACCGCTTTCATGCCGCTCCACCCGGGCCGAGCGGCGACGGATTCTGCTGTCACTCCACAGCATTGGGAGTCTGCGAGAAAGATGAGATCGGGATTGGCCTGCACCACGAATTCGGCGGACAGCTGCGGATAGTCGCCCTGCCCCGCGGCGTCGGCGATGCTCTTCATTCCGAACAGCGAGTAGATCTGCCCGACGAAGCTCGAACTCGTGACGGTGTAGAGCGAGGAGTCGAGTTCGTGGAAGTACGTCAGCGGCTGTTGGCGCGCAGGAACACTGGCGACAGCGGCGTCGATGTCCGAGCGCATGGTGTCGACAACTTCGGTGCCCTTGTCCTCGTGGCCGGTGGCCTTCGCGACGCGCTCGATCTGGGCGTAGACGTCGTCGATGCTTGTGGCTGCCGGTAGTAGGAGTGTCGGCACCTTCGCCTTTTGCAGCCCGGAGACAAGATCGTTCATGTCATCCGATGCGATCACCAGATCCGGTGCGTAGCCGAGGATGGCTTCGACGTTCGGTTGAAAGCCCGAGAGATCGGTGACCGGGATACCGGCCGGGTAGTCGGACTGATTGTCGACGGCCTTCACCTGATCGCCCGCGCCGACGGCCCACAGGGTCTCGGTGGCGCTGGGACTGAGTGACACGATCGACTGCGGACGTGACTCGATGGTGATGTCCGTGCCGGAATCCGTGGGACCGGAAACAACAGTCACCGGGAACGAGCCGTCCGAGGCGGCTGTGGTTGCGGGTGCGTCGGACGGCGAGCTACTGCAGGCACCGGCAAGCAGTGCGGTGCTCACCGTCAGTGCTGCAAGTACAGATCTGAATCTACGTGTCGGCCGAGTACTCACAGCCACCCCTCCGCTAGTGGTGAAGGGTCGCGAGCAGCGCGGCCGCGAGGCGAAGCGCCACGAGCGGTCCTTCGTCCGAGAACCATCGTGTCGCCACGAGGCCGGTGACCTGACTCGTTCGCCTCGAGTAGTGACGGGCGAATTCACAGTTGCGTCGACAGTGCCGGGGTTTCACCGAACTTCACACGAGCAGCGTGGCACCCCGGTGAACCGGGGCATCTGCACTTTACAGGGGTCGTCTGGCTTGACCCGGGAGGTCAAGGCAGGGTAAATATCTATTCCACTAATGAACTAGTGAAAGGGTTCGGATGATCGACTTCCGTATCGACCGCCGATCCGGCATTCCCACTTACGTGCAATTGGTCCTTCAGGTGAAGCAGGCGCTCAGGCTCGGTGATCTCCAAGTCGGTGATCGGCTGCCCACAGCCAAGGACGTCGTGGGAGCGCTCGCGATCAACCCGAACACAGTCCTGAAGGCCTACAAGGAACTCGAGCGCGACGGACTTGTCGCCCCGCGGCCCGGATTGGGCACGTTCGTAGTGAAGTCCCTGGCCAAGCCCGGTATGGCCGAAAGCTCTGCGCTACGTCGTGAGTTGGCGCGATGGGTTGCAGATGCCGTGGCCGCCGGACTCGAGCGCACGGACATCGAAGCATTGGTGAGTTTGGAGCTCGAGAAGACGTTCATCGAATCGGATCCGTCCGGAAAGCAGGGGGAGACATCATGACTGAGCAAGAATCTGCGCTCACGATGCAGGACGTAGACAAGCGCTTCGGCAAGAAGAAGGTGCTCGACGCCTGCACTTTCGAGGTCGCAACGGGAAGCATCACTGCCCTGGTCGGGGTTAACGGCGCCGGTAAGTCCACACTGATGTCCTTGGCTGTCGGGTTGACGATGCCTGACCACGGTTCGATCTCCGTCCTGGGCAGCACGCCGGATCAGGACGGCATCTGCCCAGGCCTGTCGTACCTCGCTCAGCACAAGCCGCTGTATCCCAAATTCACTGTTGCAGAACTTCTTCGATTCGGCGCATACACCAACGACGAGTGGGATGCGAAGTACGCTCTGGATCTGGTGGAGCGCGCTGGGATTGCTCTCGATGCAAAGGCGAAGACTCTGTCACCAGGTCAACGAACCAGGGTTGCACTGGCTTTGGCGCTCGGGCGCAGACCGCAGTTGCTTCTACTCGACGAGCCCTTGGCGGATCTTGATCCCGTGGCGCGGCGGTCCGTCGCGACCACTCTGCTCGAAGACGTTGCCGAGTACGGCACCACGGTTCTGTTGTCTTCACACATCGTTTCCGAATTAGCAGACGTCTCGGATCGACTTCTTCTGCTGGGCGGCGGAAACGCGAGATTGTCCGGTCCGTTGGATGAATTGATCGCTGCCCATTACGTATTGATCGGGGACGGCGATCCTTCGGACGTGGTCGGCGCCGGTGCGGTCATTCATACCGACAAGGGGATGCGGTCGAATTCTCATGTGGTGGAGGGAGTCCGTCCGAGCCCTCGGGCCGGCTGGGTGATCGACGACGCAACTCTCGACGACGTGGTGCTCGGGCACCTGAGCGCAGAAACGATGGTGGCGGCATGATCTGGGTTACGTGGCGGCACCACCGGACATCGCTCGTTGTGTCGCTTGGATTCATCGCGGCACTAGCAGTCATTGTCTTGTCGAGTGGTGCGATCATCAAGAGCAGCGGACAAACCCAACGCTTCGGATCGCCACTCAGTTGCTTCGGCGACATCACCGCGATCTGCACGGCAGAGACGGCTCTCACCCTGACGACAGTGGTTGCGACGGCTCTGCCGGTGTTCCTCGGCGTGTTGATCGGGGTAACCGTGTTTTCGCGGGATGTCGAACAAGGAACACACGTACTGGGGCTTACTCAATCGGTCAGTCGGACTCGGTGGTTCTGGACCCGTGTGTTGATCGTCTTCCTGCCGATTTCTGTGGCTTCCGCATTGCTCGGATTTGCATTGCAATGGGCTCGATCCCTCCCGGACAACTCCCGGTATGGATTTGTTGCCGGGCGTTCGACTTTCGTCGAGATATCGAACCTGTCGTATCCGCTCTTTCAATCCAGCGGACTGGTCTTGGGTGCATACACATTCATGGCACTCATGCTCGGAGCAGCACTGGCTTTGCTGGTGCGTAGTTCGATCGGCGCAATGGCGATCACGATGGTCGGTGTTGTTGCGATCCTGGCAGCATTTCAGTTGGTTGCACGACCCGATTACGCCGAGCCGAGTGTCCGAACGTCACCCGTCGCCGGATTCAGTTCCTACTATTCGAGCGATACCAGTATCCCCGCGGTCAATTGGGAACTCGCGCAGGGATATGTCGACCTCCGAGGTAACTGGGTCGACGTCAAATACGACGAGTGCACGTGGGGTGGATCAGGCGGCGAGAACCCGTACGACCAGCGCCCGGAGGAGACCGGCGCCGAGTACAGCCTCCGCATGGATGTGCTCTCAGCGCAGCAGAACAGAGAGATGGAGATCTGTTTGCGGGAACACGGCGTCGACCACTACGAAGTTCGCTACCACTCAGCTGATCGGTTCTGGCGTTTCCAGTTCACGGAAGCTGCACTCGTCCTGTTCCTTTCGGGATTGTTCCTCCTGCCGGCGCGCTGGGGCCTACGACGACTCAAGCCGTGACTCAGCGGGCGACCGGCGCGACCGTCAGCTGGTTGATGTTCGCGCCGGTCATCGAGCAACCCTTGGTGGGGTAGGCGAGGAAGACCGAGTCGTAGCTGTTAGGTGGGTAAACCCTCAGTCCCGCAACGTCGGTCACGCCGCACTGATCTGCCGGGTAGTTCTCGACGTTCGTGGCGCGCACCAAAGACGTTGCGGCAGAGCCAGGGGCAAGGGAGACGAGTGATCCGGATCCGGAGCGGCCGGCGGCAGCACCCACTTCGTTTCCAGATGCTCCCGTGACATACGAGACGCCGGGGAAACCGTCGAGCGTGCACGTGCGGCCGCCCGTGTTGGTGAAGACCACCGGAAGCTCCACCGAACCAGCGGCGCCGCTCGGTTGGCCGAGGGTGACGTTCAGTTCCCCGATCGCGCAGCCTTCGGGATTGGGTGCCGTCGAGGTTGTGGTTTGGGTGTGATCGGTATGGGTCGTCGAAGGTGCGGCAGTACCGGTCTGGGTCGTCGGCACAGAGGCGGTCGTCGTTGAGGCTGGTGCCGGTGAACTCTCGGCCGTTCCCGTTTCATCCGAGCCGCAACCGCTGAGAAGGGCGAGAGCAGCAAGTGGAGCCGCCAACAAGCCGACGTTGCGCATGCGGTTGGGATTCATCGCTCTGTACTCCTCAAGCTGGTCGACAACTGGCTCCGGAACATCCGTGTCCGGTATATCCGAATCCGAGGCCGGATGTGCAGAAACGAATCAGGCTCGCCGGTGATCAGGACCTACTTCCCGGATGGATTGCTGCTGCGGATCTAGCATGAGAAATGACCTGTCCGGATCGCGACCACCGGGAGTAGCGCATGTTCACCTTCACCAGCGACGACGGAGTGGTCATTCATGTCCACGAATGGCCCACCGAGCAGGAACCTCGAGGGGTTGTTCAACTCGCGCACGGTATGGGTGAGCACGCAAAACGCTACGCACACGTTGCCGAAGCCCTGAATGCTCGCGGGTTCCACGTCTATGCGGCGGACCACCGCGGCCACGGTGAGAGCATGCACGCCGGCCCAGGCAACATCGGCGACGACGGCTGGAACCGCTTGGTGGCAGACATGGTGACCCTCACGGGCATCATCCGCGACAAACACCCCGGCCTGCCCGTCGTATTGCTCAGCCACAGCCTCGGTTCGTTCGCTTCGCAGCAGTACATCCTCGATCATTCGCACCTGATCGACGCCGTTGCACTGTCGGGGACCACCGCGGTCGATCAACTCATCGAGAGCCTCGTCAACGACGGCCCGGACGTCCTCGCCCAGTTCAACGCCGAATTCGAACCGGCCCGAACTCCGCACGACTGGCTCAGCCGTGACGAAGCGCAGGTGGATTTGTACATCAACGATCCACTGTGCGGTTTCAGCCTGGACGACGCCGGCATGGGCGGACTTATCGCAGCGGGGCCGAGGTTCGTCGACGTCGAGGGCGTGCGACAAGACCTTCCGATCCTGGTCTTCGTCGGTACCTCGGATCCTCTCAACGCCGCGCTGAGCCGTACCGACGTCGCAGTCGAACGGTACAACTCGGCGGGGATCGAAGACGTCACCTATTACACCTATCCGGGCGCCAGGCACGAGATCTTCAACGAGACCAACCGCGACGACGTCATCAATGATCTGACGACGTGGATGGACCGCGTACTCGAAGCGTGACCGCCTCACCGGAAGGGGAACACGATGTCCACAGTTCCGGCCGCACGACCCGATCCAGACCCGCGAGATGTCAAGCGCTGGAGACGATACCTCGCCGACGAACAAGCCGAGGCCGCCGTCTACCGCGACCTCGCGGGTAGGCGCAGCGGCGAGGAGCGCGAAATCCTTCTCGCCCTGGCCGACGCGGAGGGCCGACACGAGGCGCACTGGCGAGCGCTCCTCGGCGATCACGTCGGCAAACCACTTCGCGGTGATATCCGCACTCGGATACTGGGCTTTCTGGCCAGACGCTTCGGCTCCGTCTTCGTGCTCGCTCTTGCGCAGCGCGCGGAAACACGATCCCCCTATCCGAACGATGCCGACGCGACCGCATCGATGGGCGCGGACGAGAAGATCCACGAAGAAGTGGTGCGGGCCTTGGCCACTCGGGGTCGGAACAGACTTTCGGGGACGTTTCGTGCCGCCGTCTTCGGAGCCAACGACGGCCTCGTCAGCAATCTCGCTCTCGTGCTCGGCATCAGCGGTAGCGGCGTCTCCAACCAGATCGTTCTGATCACCGGCATGGCCGGGCTTCTGGCCGGCGCCCTGTCGATGGGAGCCGGCGAGTACGTTTCAGTCCGCTCGCAGCGAGAGTTGTTGGAAGCGTCCAATCCTGGTCCCGCGGCCAGTGAAGCTGTCGGCCTGCTCGACGTCGACGCCAACGAATTGTCCCTGGTCTACCGGGCCCGCGGCATGTCCGCCGAGGATGCGGACCAGCGCGCCGCCGAGGTCCTCGCGAACAGCACCTTCGGCGCCGCTGACGTTGTCGACGACCATGAAGCCGTCGGAACCGGATTGGGCGCAGCGGCGGCAAGTTTCTGCTTCTTCGCCTCGGGCGCAATCATTCCGGTGTTGCCGTATCTGTTCGGCCTGGAAGGCATGACGGCTCTGATCGTCGCATCTGTTCTCGTGGGGATCGCGTTGCTGACGACGGGCGTTGTGGTCGGGTTGCTGTCGGGCGGGCCGCCGTTCAAGCGGGCGCTACGCCAACTTGCGATCGGCTACGGCGCTGCCGGCGCAACGTATCTGCTCGGCATGTTGTTCGGGACCTCGCTCTGAGCGTCGGCTCACGCGCGTAGGGCGGGATCGCGGTGAGCCGGATCGATCCGAACCGGAATTTTGCCCGCTGCGTTGTGTGCCAGTGCGAAGCCATCCACCACGGCTCCAATCTTGCACAGGCCCCGTCTGTCGGCTCACCCCTCCGGTCGGGGCTTTGCTGTACGCGCATCTCGGAAACCTGAAGGCCTCGATCACAACATGTAGGCGAATCGCATCAATGTAACCACTAGATGCGCTTAGGGTACTCGTTGGCGTCGACATTTCCATCCGCTGCCCGAATGGGTATTCGGTGAAACTGCATCGGCCACCTGCCTGATCCCGGTGAGGTGGGGCCCACTAGGTGGCGGTGTTCTGCTCAAACCCTTCCGCCGTTCGTGTGCAGTTTCTCATTGGGTAGCGTGCGTTTGTGGCGATGGAAGAGAAGTTTTGAAGGGGCAACGCCGCTCGGCGACCGTTACTGTGCTGGCCTTCGCCGGTTTCGGCTTAGTGTGCGGACTCGTAAGTGCTGCCGTGTTGTGGTGGTACGCCTCCCAACCCTTCACGATCTACACATTCAGCTACCAGCCGCACGACCTCGAATCGACCCAGATCGAGAAGGTCTCGGTTTACCGATTCATAACTGGACTGCTCATTGGCGGACCCCTTTTTGGAACTGCCGTCGGGGCGCTCGTTTTGACGACAGGGTGGAATCTCGTACGGCGAGAACACACGATCGGCTTTGACTAGATCCTGTTTTGACCCGCTCAACTCTGAGCATGTGATTAGAGCCGAAGTGGTGTCTCGATCATCGGACAGTTAGACGAAGTCAGTGTTCATCGATCGGTCCTTGATACAGCTGGAATCAAGTAGGAACGGCGACTGCCGGAGGTCAGGCATCTTTCCGTCGGGAATAGTGCTTGCGCCACTTCGTAATGGCGGTCGCAAGGAAGGCGACAGATCCACCGATCACGATCAGGAGGAGTGTCCAGTTCAATGCGGAGGCGTCCTCGACTGCGGCGTCGACTGCAGAAGGTAAAACAAGCACAGGAAACAAGATGGTGGCGATCGTAGACGCCCAACGCTGAACGACTTCACTGTCGATGAACTGCACGAATCTCGACATCGCACCCCTTTAACGTCCCTGCCATTGACCGGCAATTCGAGTTATGACCCGTTTGATACTTCGCAACACCCTGTGTCGAAAGTTGTCAGCGTACTCAACGATGCTCCCGCGCCGCGTCTAGATAGATTTTCGCAGCAGATTCGAAGGCGCCAGACCGTGCAGCTTTTTGTTGTAATTCCTTTGAGAGAAACCCACCCTGTACTATTTGGCCATTCTTGCGTGCCGGCGCTGTCGGCGAGTGTGCCTATCAGCTCTAACAAGGCGCTTCGTCGGACCCTGCTGAGAGTATTCCGGAAACCCAGTTGTCCTCATTCGCTGGGTGCCACCATCGTCCATTGAGCTACGTCATCTCCACAGTGTTGCAGAAGACTGCCCGCAGTCGATGCCGCAATCTGAGTCGAGCGTTCGCGGTCGCCTTCGAACGTCTGATTACCAAGTGCTCGATCTGCGCGACTATTGCCTCGAGCAATTTGAGGAGGGGAGCGAAGCGTGTCCATCAATCGACCGATTGAAGACGATCCTGCGCGAAAACCTCGGCAAACAACTGGAATTCGAATTGAACGAAACTTTGCGTCAACGGGTAGACGAGCTGGCAGCAGCGAATGTGCGATGACAGGATGAAAACGCCAGGCTCACAAACCAAGTCGCGGAGCCTGTCAATCAAGTTCGGGAAACCGACGATGAACTGATGGGGGCACACAACAGCTTGCGCGGGATGATCCGAGAACATTCACAATAACGGCAGGTGAGTGGATGGTGACGCCTGCACACACACACACACGAGACCTGATCCAAAGCCCCGCAGCGGGAATGCCACGTTGGCAATGGCTGGATTTGATCGATTGGTCGACGTGCCGCCAGTGGGTTATTGCCGAGCATGGTCCATCCGGTTCCTGCTATCGTGACGACATGCATTTGATCTTTGAGTGACGGATTTCATTTGGTTCCCCGAGCTCGTCGAGCAATCCGAGCCGGGCAGTCGATCGTGAACCTCTGACCCTTGTGGGTCTCCGTCAACTTCTGCGCGCTCGGTCGAGCATCGGTATGTCTCTGTAGCGCGCCCTTTTTAGGGATTCAAATGCCTGATTCAACGATCACTCCTGCGCGCTCGCATGCGCAACTTGTCGTGTCCAACGTCGCCGTTTCATTCGGCGGCGTACCTGTCCTGAGCGGGGTCGACCTCGCGGTAACGTGTTCCTCGCGCTGGGCGGTTGTGGGCGAGAACGGCCGCGGAAAGTCAACTTTTCTACACGTCCTCGCCGGAACACTTCAACCGGATAGCGGCACAGTTACACGTGTCGGCACACTTGGTCTCGCGCAGCAGGAGATGCTCACAACCGACACACGCACCGTCGGCCGGGTCGTAGCAGATGCGATAGCCGATTCGCTGTGCGCTCTGGCGGAACTCGATGCCGCATCTCTCGGTCTTGCCTCAGGGGAGATCAAGGCCGATGAGCGGTTCGCTACCGCGCTCGAACAAGCGGAGAGACTGGATGCTTGGAACGCCGAGCGGCGGGTGCGCATCGCACTCGCCGCCCTCAGCGCCGAAACCGACCACTCCCGTCGCTTAACCGAACTCTCTGTCGGACAACGCTATCGGGTGCGTCTGGCATGCCTGCTCGGGGCGAGCGATGACTTCCTGCTGCTCGATGAGCCCACCAACCACCTCGACTGCGTAGGACTCGACTACCTCACCGAGAGGCTCCGTGCCCGAGCCGGAGGGGTGGTTGTGGTCAGCCACGACCGCGCATTTCTGGCCGACGTCGCGCAGAACGTCTTCGCGCTCGACCCGACACCGGATGGCCGCCCCCGCGTGTACGGCGACGGATACGCGGGCTACCGGGCGGGCCGCGAAGGTGAGCGCGCGCGATGGGAGCAAGACTACGAGCGACAGAAGGTGGAGACGGCACGACTGCGTGAGGATCTCACTACTGCACAGAATCGTCTCGTCAGTGGATGGCGTCCAGGCAAAGGGGCAGGGAAACATCAGCGCGCAACTCGGGCCGCCGGCCTCGTGCAAAGCGTGCACCGTCGCCGCGAGACCTTGGAATCGCAGCGCCTTCCCGTTCCCGAGCCTCCTCAAAGGCTGAGGTTTCCCGACTTGCCGACTCGGTCTGGAGTTTCCCTGCTGGTTGCAAGCGGGGTAACCGTAGCTGGTCGCCTAGTCGTACCGACATCGCTGCGCGTCGACGGGCGGTCCAAGCATGTGGTGACGGGACCGAACGGTTCCGGAAAATCCACACTCCTATCGGTGCTGGCAGGCAAATTGGATCCGACGACAGGGCGCTCTCATACAGCGCACTGTGCGCGGGTGGTACTGCTCCAACAGGAATCGTCGCTGCCTCCAGAACAGCGGGTGGGCGAGTTTTACTCTTCACGGGTCGACGAACTCGTGGCGGTTGGGACGATTCAGACGGGTTCTGCAGTCTCGCTGTCATCGTTGGGGCTCCTGCGTGCATATGAGATGAGCAAGCGGATCGGCGAGCTGTCGATGGGTCAGCAACGCCGACTCGATCTCGCCCTTGCGCTCGCGTGCCGCCCGCACGTGCTGCTCTTGGACGAGCCGACCAATCACCTGTCCATTGCTCTCGTAGATGAGTTGACCGAGGCGCTCAGCGCTACTGAGGCAGCCGTGGTGGTTTCCACTCACGATCGACAGATCCTGCGGGATACGGACGGATGGCCGAACCTGAGGCTGTCGGGCGTCGAGTGCGAGGTGTAGGCATGAGGGTGGAGCGACTCATGCGATGGCGAACGCTACGGCCGCTTCACAATCGTGACTACCGGATACTTCTGTCCAGATCGACGAGAGCCCGCTCGAGCTCTCAGTACTGACGCTTTTCTGATCACGACGAACAGTCGTTGCCCGGCACTCGGAAATTCCCGAGTTGACGGCCAAGGCGATCCGCAACCAGCTCGGAATGGCCGAGCCACGTCAGGGAAAGGGCAAGAGATGAAGGTCAAAGCACACGCGGTCCGATCAGGCGACTGGTGGTCGGTCGACCATGGCGTTGATCGGGATCTCGGCATATGGGCTAGTCCTGGTGGCACTGGCATGTTGTTCGGGACCTCGCTCTGAGCGTCGGCTCATGCGCGTAGGGCGGGATCGCGGTGAGCGGGATCTATCCGGACCGGAATTTGACACACGACGGCCTCGGTGTGTTTGCGCAGTGCATGAGCGATCTCGTCGGTCCGTTGGCTCGGGAGGAATCGGTGCCATCTGGTCGCCGGGTCGATGGTGGCGACGACAACAAAGGTTTCCCGGTGGGGGAAGTGTGTGCGGATGTATCGAGCGAGGGTGTTCCCCACGGAATTCTCGGTGTCCTCGATGACGATCAAACGCGAATTCGGGTGTCGGGCTTGCCATCGGCGGGTGAAGTCCGTCGTCGATTCGTGGGCCAGGCAGACTCGAATTGCGATGGGCTGCGAAGACATTGCCGTTGCCGCGGCCATCGCGCGGGTGGAGAGCGACGTAATTTCGGACACGGGTACTAGGACCGCTGGTTTGTATCCGATAGACAGAGAATCGTTCTCACCCTGAACGGTTAACCGCGTACCGATATGTGTGTACGCACCGCGGATGCGTTCCATGCCGAGGACGAGCGCAGGGAGCGCGAGAGCGATCAGCCAGGCGCCCTCGGTGAACTTCATGGCGGTAGTCACCACTGCTGCGATCGAAGTCAACGCAGCGCCGAAACCGTTGAGCGCCAATCGCCACTTCCAGCCCGGTGTCCGTTCAGTGAGCCAGTGGCGCACCATGCCGAACTGCGCGAGCGTAAATCCGATGAATACACCGATGGCGAACAGCGGCACCAAGGTGTTCATGTTTCCGCCGGATCCGATGAGCAGGAGAGCACCGACGCCACCGAGCGACAAAACGCCGTACGTGAAGACGTCGCGCGTCGACTTCCGGCTGAAGCGGTGCGGGAGCACGTTGTCGTCGGCGAGGATCCGCATCAGGTTGGGAAGTCCGCCGTACGAGGTGTTCGCGGCCAACGCCAACAGAATCACGGTGGAGAATTGGACGACGTAGTAGCCCACACCATTTCCGAGGGCAGCGGAAGTGAGTTGCGACAGGACCGTTGTTCCAGGGACCGGGGCCAGTGAGAACTTCTCGATCAACACGGCAAGGCCGATCAGCATGGTGCCCAACAGGATTCCCAGAGCTACTTCGGCACGCTGAGCGCTACGCACGCGAGGCTTCTTGAAACTGGGTACCGCGTTGGCGATGGCTTCGACACCGGTCAATGCGGCGCAACCATTCGAAAATGCCTTGAGCAGAAGGAGAATGCCGATCGTGTGTGCGTTGTCGGCGAGGAAGGGAGCCGTGGCGGCGGCAGGGTTTTCCCGAAGTAGTCCGGCACCGATCACCGTGAAGATGCTGACGACAAAAACCACGGTGGGCAACATGAATACCCGCGCGGAATCTGCGATGCCCCGCAGATTCAGTGCCGTGATGCCGCCGAGTATCGCCAGTGCGATCCAGACCGTGTAGGGAAGAAGCGCAGGGAAGGCGGAGGTCAGAGCCGCGACACCGGCTGCGATCGACACCGCGACGTTGAGGGTGTAGTCGACGATCAACGATGCGGCGGCAGTCAGGCTTGCGCGAGGACTCAGATGCTTCTTTGCGACGGCGTATGCGCCACCGCCTTCGGGAAATGCGGCGATCACCTGGCGATACGACGCCACCAGGACCACAAGCAGCACGGCGATGGCGATCGTCACCGGCACGGTGAAGCCGATCCCCGCGCCGCCGGCGAGGGCCAACACCAACACGATGGCCTCTGGACCGTACGACACCGAGGCCATCGCGTCGAGCGACAGACCCGCCAGTCCGGTTGCGACGGAGAGCTTTTGCTTCTCAGGTTCGCCGCCGGCGCGGGTGGTCGACGATATGACTCCACGGTGTCCGAGTATCACTGCATGTCTCACCGAGTCAGTATCGATACTTCCCGTTGAGCTGAGACCGATCTTGACGATGCCTTGACGCGATCACCAACAAATCTGTACGGGTTCACAACGGCGGTTCGAGTCGCGGGAAGCCTTGTGACAGCTGATCAATCCAGCGGGCGCGCATGGCGAGAATATCGCGGTTCCGAGACTCCGATTGGGCGGCGACGTGCGAAAGTAGGTCGCGAAGTCGGCCCAGAACGAGTGGTGAGTTCGATGCCGAGGTAATGACGTCGTCCAGTCCGGTTCTGACGAAGGTCGTGAAGTCGGGTAGCGGAATCACCACACGCAGATCACCACGCTCGTCGACGGCCCGGATCGAATCTGCGCGCACGGAGGCCACCAGAGAGAGGAGGTCCTCGATCTCGTCCAGAGCCTGCACGGCCGTCGCAGGATCGTTGATAGCGGGTGAGAGCGCTCTGAGCGCGATGTCAGCCAACAACCGAATCGCGAGTAGGGGGTCCTGGGTGAAGGTCCGCTCACTCCCACTGACCAAGGCGTCAAGGATCGTGTTGGCGGGCATGGGTCCGCCGTAGACGTCGGCGAGCGGCAATCCGTCTCGCAGCGTGCTACCCGGCGACACTCGGAGGACCACCATGGATCGGCAGTTCCGAGCGCTCTGCAGGAGATCTTCGACGAGGATCTGTTGCAGAACGGCCGGCGGTCGATGCCACTCGACAGTCGTGATCACCGGAAGTGTTGGTAGAGGAGGCAACTCCCGATCGGTGGTGGGGTACACGGCGGCGAAGACTGCTCGGCCACGACTCGAGATCGAGGTCAGTACAGGAGCCAACTGGATGGCCGAGAATGCGCGCAGCTGGAGCAGCCTGATCAGCGTCAGCGTGGCCAAGAGCGCCAGCACTGCGAGACTTGGCACAACCACGGACACATCCGTTTCGTTGCTGATGGCGAGCGCTGCCGTGATGTCGAAAACCGACTGGCCTATGGCGAAGGCAAACGTCCGCCACACGATGGGGTCGTCGCGGAACAACAACAAGCGAGGAGTGAAGGTGGTCGCGGCCCACTGGACGACAAGGAACAGTAGCGAGAAGATCACTGCGACTACACCCAGTAACCCCAGCCCGAGTGCAACGAGCATCTCGCTGACCTGACGGGCGGGAATCATTGGGCCGCTACGTAAATATGGCATCGCCAGTCCGGCAGCCAGTCCTACGACGACGCACAGGATCTGGGTCAGGCCGGCACGCACACGGCGCCGGGGGACGAGGAAGGCATGCCCGATCGGGGTGGGAGCGAAACGTCCGGGCTGATCCACCCTTCAAGCCTCCACGCTGCGGCAATGGTGCGCCTTCACCCGAAACGGATGATGTCGACGTCGTCGTGATCCTGAAACGCTTGAAAGGCCCATGTGAGAGACAGAAGGCGAGACGTCATGACGGATCCGACAGGCCAGAGCCGCGCTGTACTACCGATTCCGGATCGACAACATCTTGGTCTGGTGACGTACGACGCGAAGGATCCGGACACGGAGTTTCCGCCGATCACTCCGCTACTGCCGCCGGCCGGGGCACCCAATGTTCTGGTGGTCCTGTTGGACGACGTGGGATATGGCGCGAGCAGTGCCTTCGGCGGACCAGCGGACACACCGACTGCTGAGCGATTGCAAAGTAGTGGGCTCACGTACACGCGGTTTCACACGACTGCGCTGTGCGCACCGACCCGCGCCGCACTGCTGAGTGGGCGCAACCACCATTCGGTCGGTATGGGCTCGGTCACCGAAACCGCGACCTCGGCTCCTGGACTTTCCGGTCTGCGCCCGAATACCAAAGCCGCACTGCCGATGACGTTGAAACTGAACGGATACTCGACGGCGCAGTTCGGCAAGTGCCACGAGGTACCGCCGTGGCAGACATCCCCGGTGGGGCCGTTCACATCGTGGCCGACGGGAGAAGGCGGATTCGAGCACTTCTACGGATTCATCGGCGGGGAGAACAACCAGTACTACCCGGCGCTGTACGAGGGTGTCGCGCCCGTGGAGGCGGACAAGACACCGGAGGAGGGTTACCACCTCACCGAGGACCTGGCCGATCACGCCATCGACTGGGTTCGGATGCAGAAGTCATTGGCTCCGGACAAGCCGTTCTTCGTCTACTTTGCACCCGGCGCCACACATGCACCGCACCATGTTCCGAAGGAGTGGGCAGACAAGTACGAGGGCCGGTTCGCAGGAGGTTGGGACGCGCAACGCGAATCGATTCTCGAGCAGCAGAAGCAGCGGGGAGTCGTCCCCGCGGATGCGGTCCTCACCCCGCGCCCCGAGGCCATTCCGGCGTGGGAGGACATGAGTGAGGAGATGAAGCCTGTCCTCGAACGCCAAATGGAAGTTTATGCAGGGTTTCTCGAACACACCGATTTCCATGTCGGCCGGCTTGTCGATGCGATCGAGGAACTCGGAGCTCTCGACAACACCCTCGTGTACTACATCATCGGCGACAACGGAGCGTCTGCAGAGGGGACGATCAACGGAGCCTTCAACGAGATGGCCAACTTCAACGGACTCGCCGCCATCGAAACACCCGAGTTCATGGCGGAAGTGAAAGACAAGTTCGGTACCAAGGACGCGTACAACCACTACTCCGTGGGGTGGGCATGGGCAATGTGCACGCCGTACCAGTGGACGAAACAGGTTGCCTCGCATTGGGGTGGCACTCGCAACGGAACGATCGTGCACTGGCCGGCGGGGATTCGGACCAAGGGTGAGACGCGGTCGCAATTCACCCACGTCATCGACGTCGCACCAACGATCCTCGAGGTCGCGAAACTGCCGGAACCGACCTTCGTCAACGGCGTCCAACAATCACCGATCGAGGGGACCAGCATGGTCTACACCTTCGACGACGCCGAAGCCGCCGAACGTCACGATCTGCAGTACTTCGAGATGGCCGGCAATCGCGGTATCTATTACAAGGGTTGGAGTGCGGTCACCAGACACAGCACTCCGTGGCTGTTCGCGGAGGCACTCCCCGCTCTCGACGACGACGTGTGGGAGCTCTACGACGGGTCGCAGGATTGGACGCAGTCCAAGGATTTGGCGGCCGAGTTGCCGGAGAAACTCGCTGCACTGCAACGCTTGTGGTTGATCGAAGCAGTCAAGTACAACGTGCTTCCGATCGACGACCGAAGATTCGAGAGGTTCAACCCTCACATCGCGGGGCGTCCGCAGTTGGTGTCCGGGAACCGACAGGTTCTGTTTCCCGGAATGAAACGGCTGAGCGAGCACAGCGTGCTGAGTATCAAGAATCGATCGTTCAGTGTCACAGCAGCAGTCGACATCGCGGATGGCATTACTGCCAACGGTGTGATGATCGCGCAGGGCGGCAGGTTCGGCGGCTGGGCACTTTACGCGCGGGAAGGTCGCGCCAAATTCGTCTACAACCTGCTCGGCATGACCGAGTTCGTCGTCGGGTCCGACGTTGACATTCCGGCAGGATCACATCAGATCAGAGTTGAGTTCGCCTACGACGGCGGTGGTCTCGCGAGGGGCGGCGGTGTCACGATCTATCACGACGGTCACGAAGTGGGTTCGGGTCGCGTCGAGCAGACCCAACCGATGGTCTTCTCGGCGGACGAGACCACCGACATCGGTGACGATTACGGCATGCCTGTCAGTGTCGACTACAGTGGCGCAACCACATTCAACGGCCGTATCGAGGTAGTGCAGATCGACGTCGGCGACGATGACCATACCCACCTGATCGACCCGGAGGAGGTGGCGCGAGTGGCGTTGTCCAGACAGTGATTCCACTGACAAGAGCAGCAGTCACAATCTCCTGAGGGAGGGTCGCAATGCCGACCGTCATCCGTACTGTTCACGATCTGGTCCGCCACGCGCGCGGGCCGACGCACCATCACCACCATCAATCCGTGCATGAGGCACGGCGAATGCGCGCCCACCACATACTGGTCACGCATTCGCTCGCCTGATTTCGGGGCTACAGGTCGCGCGCCAGTGCTCGTCCGGCTGCGCGGCCGGAGAAGATGCAGCCACCGAGGAAGGTCCCTTCGAGCGCGCTGTAACCGTGGACTCCGCCGCCGCCGAAGCCCGCGACCTCACCGGCTGCGTACAGGCCGTCGAAGACACTGCCGTCGGCCTTGATGACCTGTGAATCCAGGTTGGTTTCCAAGCCGCCGAGGGTCTTGCGGGTGAGCAGGTGCAACCGGACCGCGATCAGTGGGCCGTTCTTGGGGTCCAGGATCTTGTGCGGTGCAACGACGCGCACGATCTTGTCTGCCAACAGATTACGGGCCCCGTGGATGGCGGTGACCTGGAAGTCCTTGCTGTACTTGTTGTCGACTTCGCGGTCGCGGGCGATCATCTCGCGCTCGATGTCCTCGTAGTCGAGGAGCGGTTCGTCGGTGAGGGCGTTCATACCGTCGACCAGATCACGAAGGTTGTTGCGCACCACGAAGTCTGCGCCCTTCTGCTTGAACGCCTCGACTGGTCCCGGCGCGCCCTTCTTGATTCGTTCGAGGAGGAGCTTGAAGTCGCGGTTGGTGAAGTCGGGGTTCTGTTCCGATCCCGAGAGTGCGAACTCCTTCTCGATGATCTTCTGATCGAGGATGAACCACGTGTACTCGTGGCCGCTGTCGAGGATGTACTTGAAGGTTCCCATCGTGTCGAAGCCGGGGAAGTTGGGGACCGGCAGACGCTTGCCGGTGGCGTCGAACCACATCGAGGACGGTCCGGGGATGATTCGGATTCCGTGGTTGGGCCAGATGGGATTCCAGTTCTGGATGCCTTCGGTGTAGTGCCACATGCGGTCGCGGTTCACGATGTTTCCGCCCGCGGATTCGGTGATTTCGAGCATACGTCCGTCGACGTGTGCAGGTACTCCCGTCAGCATGTGCTTCGGTGCCTTGCCGAGTCGCTCGGGCCAGTTCTTCTTCACCAGTTCGTAGTTGCCGCCGATTCCACCGGAGGTGACCACGACGGCCTGTGCAGCGAACTCGAATTCGCCGATGGGGGTGCGCGAACTCTTCACGCCGCGCAGATCACTGGAAGGTTCGAGGACGGTTCCGCGGACACCGGTGACCGCACCGTCGGTGACGACGAGTTGATCGACTTGGTGGCGGTGCTTGAACGTGACCAGTCCACGCTTCTGAGCGGCGATCACCTTGGTCAGGAAGACATCGACCACGCCGGGGCCGGTTCCCCAGGTGAGGTGGAATCGCGGTACCGAATTGCCGTGTCCAAGAGCCATTCCGCGGCCACGTTCGGCCCAGCCGACATTCGGCATCAGGCGGAGCCCCAGATCGTGCAGGTACTGACGCTTGTCGCCGGCCGCGAACTCGACGTACGCCTTGGCCCACTGGCGAGGCCAGTGATCTTCGCGCTCACGGTCGAATCCGGCAGTGCCCATCCAGTCCTGCATTGCCAACTCGAGAGAGTCCTTGATGCCGAGTCGGCGTTGCTCGGGGCTGTTCACGAGGAAGAGTCCGCCGAGCGACCAGAATGCCTGCGCGCCGAGGTTGGCTGCGTTCTCCTGTTCCACGACAAGGACTTTGCGGCCGGCGCGTGTCAGTTCGTAGGTGGCGACCAGTCCCGCCAGCCCTGCCCCGACAACGATGACGTCAGCTTGTTCGCTCACGACAGCTCCTCTTTCGATTGGTTGTTCTGGATTATTTCGCTGTAGGACAGCAGGATTCGAGTGAAGATATCGCGGCGCAGTGCGAAGGCGGCGTTGGTGTCGGTGTCGACGAGACACTGCACGCTGGTGCCGTCGTGCACTGCGACCAATGCCCGTCCCAACGCAGTCGGGTCGCCGACGATTGTTCGCCCGACGTCGCTGAGTGCGGACTCCACAATGGGCAAAAGGGTGCGAAGGATCGCGTCTTCACGGTCGGCAAGGGCTTTGCGAAGTGCCGGGTTGCGGAGCGCGTGAGCGGTGAATTCCGCGTTGATCCGGTACCACTGCGGGTCGACCGGAACCACCGCCACGATCCGGGCGACAGCGGCATGGATGTCGACGGTGTTGCCGGCGGTGATCGACTCCGTCGCCAACCGCAGATCGGCGAGCATAGCTGCAGATCGTTGCTCCCACATCGCGAAGAACAGTTCGTCGAGTGAATCGAAGTTGGAGTAGAACGCGCCTCGGGAGTAACCGCCGCGTTCGCAGATCTGCTCGACCGTGGCGTGCCCGAACCCCGATTCAGAGAAGGCGTCCGCAGCCGCGTCGAGCAGGCGCTGCCTGGTTTGACCACGGCGTTTGGTGACACGCTTGGCCGGCGAGTTGTCCGTTCCAGTCGTCATCGGCGCCTCCGTCGGGGTGGAACCCAAACGATACACCGATGTATCCGATGCGAAGACGTATCTCGATTAGATCTTCTTGGCAGGTGTTTCTATCTATATCTAGCAAATATGCAAGATAGGAAGATATTTGTATGACGACAGCTACAAGTGCAGATCACGCTTCCTGATCGCCGCAGTGGCGACGACGCTGATCGCCGAGGTGGCCACGAGATATCCACATGCCAGCCACGGTGAACCGCCACTGGCGCCGATCAGTGCCGTCAGAATCAGAGGTGTGACGCCGGAGGCGTAGATACCAGAGAACTGGTAGACGACCGACAACCCGGTGTACCGGATTTCTGTGGGGTAGAGGCTCGCATACAGGGTTCCCTGGGCACCGTAGAACAAGGCATGAATCACTCCGAAGACCACGACCATCGCGACTCCGAAGAGCAGGAGGTTCTCAGTACCGAACAGTGCGAAGGCGGGGAAGATCGCGAGGCCGTACGCGGCGATGCCCACGATGTAGACCCGTTGCGGGCCGAACCGATCGGTGAGTAAACCGGAAAACGGCAGCAAGATCGCCATCACTACTGCGGCCACGGTGACCACAAGAAGTACGGGAACCTTTTCGAAATGCAGCGTCTTGGTTGCATACGTGATTGCAAAGACGCCCCAGGTGTTGAACGCGGCGCCCTCGCCCCAGCGAGACAACATGCCCAGTACGGTGTTTCGCGCGGCTTTTCCTTGAAAGACTTCCCTGAGCGGGGCGGACGAGCGCTGTTCGAGGTCGCGAACGGCCTGAAAGGCGGGCGTCTCGTCCACCTTCAAGCGGACCACCAACCCCACGATCACGAGCACCAAGCTCAGGACGAAGGCGATGCGCCAGCCGAAACGGAGAAACTGGTCGTCGTCGAAGACTGTTTGAAGCAGCGCGAACATTCCTGTGCCCAATGCCAACCCGAGGGCCAATCCGATCTGCGGGATGCTGCCGAACAGTCCGCGCTTCTTCTCCGGACTGTGTTCGACTGCCAAGAGAACAGCTCCGGCCCACTCACCACCGAGAGCAAATCCCTGCAGGATACGAAGCAGCAGAAGCAGAATCGGTGCAACGACTCCGATCTGAGCGGCGGTCGGAAGAACGCCCATCAGCGCCGTCGCGATACCCATGATGAACATCGTGAGAGCAAGCGTCTTCTTGCGCCCGATGCGATCGCCGATGTGACCGAACACCACTCCACCGATGGGGCGAACGAGAAAGCCGACTGCGAAGGTCGCAAAAGAGAGCATGGTCCCGACGAACGAACTCTGGTTCGGGAAGAACAGTTGGTTGAAGACCAGACTCGCTGCCGTTGCGTAGAGGAAGAAGTCGTACCACTCGACCGTCGTGCCGAGCAGGCTCGCGGCGACGACGGTTCTCAATCTGGATCGCCGCTCGTCGTCGGTCTCGTTCGAGAACGGTGAATTGTGCTCGACTTCGGCAAACGTGGTCATCGGAGCCCCCGGGTCGCGGTGCAAATTCACGAAGGTATCGCCGGCGCCGAAAGTGGGCACCCCTAGCGATCAGGGTGATTTCAACCCTGTTCTTCGAGGTGGACTGTGGTTGTAATGACAGAAGAGTTCTGCCTGTACGTCGACGAAAGGAATCACCGTGTCACTGCGCTTCCACTGGTTCTTGCCTACTTACGGTGATTCCCGGAATCTGATGGCGGGTGGGCACGGCAGCTCGATGTCCGGTGATCGCCCGGCGACGCTGAAATACCTCAATCAGATCGGCGCGGCCGCCGAGACGAACGGCTTCGAAGCCGTCCTCACGCCCACCGGCGCGTGGTGCGAAGACGCATGGCTGACGACGGCGATGATGCTCGAGACCACCGAGACACTCAAGTTTCTGGTTGCTCTGCGCCCAGGATTGCTCAGCCCCACGCTTGCCGCTCAGATGGCCGCAACCTTCCAATGGCAGTCGGGCGGTCGTCTGCTGCTCAACGTCGTGACCGGCGGGGAGGACCACGAGCAGCGCACGTTCGGTGACTTCCTCGACAAGAACCAACGGTACGCACGATGCGGCGAGTTCCTCGACGTGATCCGCCAGTTGTGGTCCGGTAACGGTCCGGTTGATTTCTCCGGCGAGTACGTCAACGTGGAAAAAGCTACGCTGCAGCGTATTCCGGATCCGGTACCGCCCATCTTCTTCGGCGGATCCTCGCCGGCGGCCGGCACCGTCGCATCGCGCTACGCGGATACCTACCTCACCTGGGGTGAGACGCCGTCCGCTGTTGCCGCCAAGATCGCCTGGATCCGCGACCTCGCGGAAGTCCAAGGTCGTCACCTCGACTACGGAATCCGTTTGCACGTCATCAGCCGGGACACCTCGGAACAGGCATGGGCAGAAGCGGATCGGCTGCTCAGTGCGCTCGATCCGGCGACCGTCGAGCAGGCTCAGGCGAGTCTTGCGCGATCCGGCTCCGAAGGTCAGCGTCGGATGCTCGAATTGCACGGCGGTGGTTCGGCTTACAAGGAGGGCGTCGGAGCGCGGTCGCTGGAGATTGCGCCGAACCTGTGGACCGGCGTCGGATTGGTGCGAGGGGGAGCAGGTACCGCATTGGTCGGTTCGCACCAAGAAGTGGCTGATCGGATTGCCGAGTACGCGGCGATCGGACTGGATCACTTCGTATTGTCGGGCTATCCGCATCTCGAAGAGGCGTATCAGTTCGGTGAGGGTGTGCGTCCGATCCTCGAAAAGCGTGGATTGGTAGCACCGCACGGTTCGGTCGGCGGACCGGTGCGAACGCCCTTCGTCTCCAGTGGGAACTGAGTCGAAAAGCTAGCTCTTCGAGAAGGGGACGTTTGTCCCGATCTTTCGGGCATGCCCTCCCGGCGGGGCAATTGGGCCATTTCGGGCGCTAGATCCGATCTAGGCTGCGCACTGTTGCCGAACTCAAGGCGCAGTACGAAAGGATCCTCGATGAAGCTGGGCACGAGTGGAGTACGTCGCGTAGTGGGAACCGTGGCAGTCGCCGCTGCAACCGCGGCAGGCGTCGCGATGGTCAATCCTGCGACTGCGTCGGCCGAGGTGGTCCCCCCGGTCGTCTCGTACAAGGTGACCGGAAACGATCTGGCGCTGACGATCACGAACAACAACACGGGAATTGCCCCGTTGTGCCAGGCGTTCGTCGTCAATGCCGCGGATTCTGCTGCTGTGCTTGATGATCCGCTGAAACTGCTTGATCCGAACCTTGTGGTGTACCCCAAGATCACCGATCCGGCCTCGCTGTTCGACGTGGGCAAGGGGCAGACGGTCACCGATACCGTGACCGATGTTCCGGACGGAACCTACGCCGTGCTCGGTGCCTGCTCCGATCTTCTCGATCTCGAGACGTTGGGTAAGCCCGTTCCTGGCGTGCCGAGCCTCGTTGTCATCGGTGGACCGTTCAGCGGCATCAATACCGGGAGCCTGAGCGACCTGTTCGGTAGCGGCAGCCTCGAAGGACTTTTCGGGTAGCTCGCTGCTTGTCTCCCCAATTTTCCGACTGAGCGGTCTATTCTTCATGCATCTGGTGATCTGACCGACTTGCCTGGAGGTTCGGAAATGCGAAGTCGTGGATTCAAACGCGCTCTCGGAAGCATTGTCGCGGCGTCGGCCGCCATCGTGGGACTGGTTGTCATGACTCCGGCGACGGCGTCGGCAGCACCAGCGATTCTTCCGCCTCCGGTATCGGTGAGCGCAGCGGACAATGCGATCACCTTCACCATCACCAACCCGAACCCGCGGTTCAGCTTCATCAACTGCACGGTGGCGATCCTCAATGCCAGGGATGTCCCCGACGTGATTCGCGATCCGGCAAAGCTGCTCCAGCCTGGCGTGTTGGTGTACCCGACCGTCAGTAACATCCTCGATCTGTTTGCCGTTTCGCCTGGGCAGACGATCACGCGGACCGTCGGTAATCTGCCGGCCGGGGTTTACGCCGTTGCGGGAGCATGCGTTCGACTGCTCGATCCGACCAACCCCACTATCGCGATTCCGCAGGCAGTTGTGGTCGGCGGCTGGTTCGAGGGCGCGGGAACCGGAAGTCTCTCAGGATCTTTGGAGGATCTGGGATACAACACGGTTCAGGACTTGATCGACGCGTGGAATCGGATCAGCTCGGGAAGCAGCGGCGGTAGCTTTCAGTTCGAGTACCAAGGTGGCTCGGATTTCGAGGTAGTGGGTCCCACGTCGTAGTAGGTGCAACTCACTTGCGTGCACGATGACGCCGCACCGCGTCGCGGTTCGCGCACGTGGGGGAGCAGTACCGCTGATTGCCGTTGCGGGAGGTGTCCGCGTAGATGTTGGTGCACTCGTCCAGGGTGCATCGACCTAATCGGTGCATGCCGCGGCCGACGAGGTGTAGCGCCGTGCCTACCGAGAAGAGTGCCTTGAGGACCTCGGCGAGCGACTGTTGGGGATCGCGGTAGTGCAGATGCCAGCCGTCGTTCGCGTGGTTGGTCATGCGCGGATACGCCGACGCTTGCTCGAGCATGACGTTCACCAGTTCGGCGCGGGCTGCCTCCTCCGTGACGTCGACGATTTTCGACCACTCGATCAGAAGGTCGAGGGTCTCGTCGAGGTCCTTCTCGGCGATGGGGAAATCGAGAATGATGCCTGCATCGACGCAGCGTTCGACGAGTTCGGCCAGGGTCTCGGGGTTTCGATTGGCCAGGTCGGCGGCCAGCGTCACCGCATATTCGCCGTAAGGGTTGAGATGCACAATGCCATTACATCATGCTCGTTGCATGAAGAAAACAGAGATCACGCCGATCGGTTGCATCCATCGCTGGGAGGTCGAATCCCGGCACCGAACCAGCGAGGGGACGGTCACCTACCTGCGCTGCCATTGCGGGTCGTGGCAGACCTTGCTCGCCGAGTGGATGTCGGGTGGGGCAGCCTCGGCCGTCGCCGCACCGATAAAGGTCAGGTCCAGGTAATGATCAGCTAATCGTTCCGTTTTACCTCCGGCGACATGGAACGTGTTCTAGATTCAGGGTTATCTGCCTCGATGTCGCGGCGCGGACTCTGAAAGGAAAGACAATGCAGTTCAATCTTGCTGACATATTCGAGACCGTTGCCGGCTCAGTCCCTGATCGCGTTGCATTGACTTACGAGGGAGAGAATTTCTCCTACTCTCAGTTGGATGCGGAGGCTAACCGAACGGCCAACCTGTTCGCGCAAGCCGGCATCTCGAGCGGCGATCATGTAGCCCTGTTCCTGAAGAACAGCGTCGAACATGTCACGTCGATCCTCGGGTTGATCAAGATCCGTGCGGTCCCGATCAACGTGAACTACCGGTACACACCCGCGGAGCTCGAGTACATCTTCACCAACTCCGACTCGGTCGCAGTGGTCGTGGAACTCCCCGAGCATCAGCGTGTCCTTGCTTCCCTCTTCGGTGCATGCCCGAAGGTGAAGACGGTGATCGTGATCGGCGAGATCGACGCCGAACTGGTCGCCGCAGCAAAAGCGCATGAAGTTTCTGTGGTTTCGTTCGACGACGCTCGTGAACAGTCGCCGGTGGGGGAGTTCGACGCTCGTTCTGGCGACGACGTGTACCTCCTCTACACCGGCGGGACCACCGGATACCCGAAGGGTGTCATGTGGCGTCATGACGACTTCTTCCGTAAGCCGCTCTCCGGCGGCAATCCGTACGGTGAGGGAGCGCGACAGGACCTCGCCGAGATTGCCAGTGCTGCAAAGGAATTTCCGGAACTTTCGTTCCTCATTGCAGCCCCGCTGATGCATGGCGCCGCGTTGTACTCGCTGTTCACCTTCCTCACCCTTGGTGCGCGAGTTGTTTTACGACGCGAGTTCGACGCGGAGAAGGTCGTCGAAGCGATCGAGAAGGATTCGGTACAGGTGATCTTGATCGTCGGCGACGGCATGGGACTGCCGTTGGTCGACGAGATGGAACGACGCAAAGACGAGGTCGATTTCAGCACCCTGTTCTCGATCACCTCGGGTGGCGCGATCTGGTCCACGAGTGTTCGGGATCGTATGCTGGCGGTGAAGCCGGACCTGCTGCTGCGGGACAACTTCGGAGCCTCCGAGTCCGGTAACGACGGCGCCTTCTCCATCGACGAGGCGGGCAATCTGCGAATGCCGCCCTCGCCGAACATGATTCTGGTCGACGAGCGCCTCGAAGAGATTCCAGCGGGCTCCGACGACGTGGGCTACATCGCGCGCATCGGAAACGTCCCGCTCGGGTACTACAAGGACGAAGAGAAGACCGCCCGCACGTTCCCGACCCGCGCCGACGGCACCCGCCTTTCGGTGCTCGGCGACATGGGCAAGGTGGAAGCAGACGGCACCATTGTCTTCCTCGGCCGTGGCTCGCAGTGCATCAACACCGGTGGCGAGAAGGTCTTCGCCGAGGAGGTCGAGGCTGCCCTTCACGCACATCCGGCGATCTCCGACGCGCTCGTTGTTCCCGCACCCGATGCGCGCATGGGGCAGCAGGTCGCAGCGGTGATCGCGACCTACCCCGGATCCGACGAGCTGACTCTCGAAGCGGTACAGGAACATTGCCGCAAGACGTTGGCCGGCTACAAGGTGCCGCGCACGATCGTGCTTGTCGATGAAGTCAAGCGAACCCCGGCCGGTAAGGCGGACTACCGCTGGGCGACGACACTGGCATCGACCTAGCAACGTGGAATGGGCGACGACGATCTTTCACACGGATTTCACCACGACATAAGAGACATACCGGAAAGATGGTGCAGAGTAAGTCGTTCGCGCCTTGCGTCGTCACTCCACGAAAGGGCCTTGTCTCATGCTCATCATCGGAATACTCCTGTTCGGGATCGTCATCGGAGCGGGAGCCCAGCTGATTCTGGGGAAAACGACCGCACGAGTGGACTGGACCTTCGCGTTCATCGCGGGAATTGGTGGTTCGCTGGTCGGCGGATTGCTTGTGAGTTTGATTGCAGGCGACGGATTATCGTTGCGCCCGAGCGGCATCCTCGGGTCCCTTGCCGGCGCTGTCATCATCACCGCGGGGTGGCAGTGGTACCGCGGCAGGAACGCAACTACAACTACGCGTCCGTCTGATCGCTGATTTCCACAGTTCCGTCAGGGGACGGAGAGCGTCGACATATGAACGAACTACTCGATGAAGTCCTCACCGCACATGGCGGAGTCGAACATTGGCAGTCCATTTCAGCGATCACGGCACGGGGACGTTTGGGCGGTCTGCTGCCTCAGCGCTTCCCAGGCAACAAGTTGGCGAAGTTCACGGTCGAGGTTGAAGTCGCCGAGCAACGCACTGTCCTCCAAGACTTTCCGCGTGTCGGCGAGTGCGCTGTGTTCGACAAGGGGGTCGTGCGGATCGAAACTCGTGACGGCGAAGAACTCGGGAGTCGAACCAACCCACGTTCAGCGTTTTTCGGGTTGAGTGGAGTCCGGCGCAACCTCCACTGGGACGCACTCGACACCGCTTACTTCGCCGGCTACGCCTTTTGGAACTATCTGACGGCACCGCTGCTGCTCGCCCGCGACGACATCACTGTCGCCGAAGCCGAACCTTGGCAGGAATCCGGGCAGCAATGGCGACGACTTCAGGCAACGTTCGCGCCGGCGATCGATACCCATTGCCGGCAGCAGACTTTCTATGTCGAGAACGGTGGCCTCATCCGCCGTCACGACTTCGTCGCCGAACCGGTAGGCAGCTGGGCGAAAGCTGCTCTCTACTGCGACCAGCATCGCGAGTTCGACGGTCTCACCTTTCCCACTCGACGACGTGTGCTCCCGAGAGGGCCAGGCGGCCGCGTTCTCTCGCGGCCGACGCTCCTGGCGCTCGACTTCGACGACATCGAGATCAAGCGATGAAAATCAGTTCTCGGTTACCTGTTGTCGAGTGTGAACAAACGGAACACGGTCCGCATGCACAGAACGACGCCGACGAAGCCCAGTACCGCACTCACGAGTGCGTAGGCCGACAGCTGAGGTGTGAGTTGTGGTCCACCAGGTACGAACAGAAGGATCGCCGCGACAATCAGCGCGGTCACTCCCGCCGCCATACCCAGGGCGTTGTTCGCCGACCGTCGTAGCCATCGCCTGTCGTCGGGGTGTGCGACCGAGCGTGTGCGAAGTGTGAAGCTTCCCGATGCGATCGAGGTCGCGATCTGGTCGAGCTGACCAGGCAGGCGCCTGACCACCGCGGTTGTGACCGCCGTCGTCGACAGGATTGCCTGCGCGGCTGCAGTCGGGCTGGCGACCTGGGTCAACAGTCGGGGTACTTCGGCCCGAACAGCAGCGACGAGGTCGATCTGCGGATCCAGGAGCCGGAGGGCGCGCTCCAAAGACGCGAGCGAACGGAAAGCGGCGGCAACGTCTCCCGGCACTCCGATTCGGTGTTCTCGAAGCACGGTGAACATTCTCGCGAACGATGCCATGGAAACATTGGGTTGGACACTGAGCAGGGTGATCTCTCGGCCCACCTGGTGACGTAGTGCTCCGCGATCAACTTCGGGCGGTACGTCGAATGCCATCATCATGGCGTCGACTGTCGCCACCGGATCACCTGCGAGGGCAGCGTTGAGGAGCACTGCGAACAAGATCCGTGTCTCGCCGTCCAGAACCCCTACTGCGCCGAAGTCGAGGAGCCCGACCCGGCCGTCATCGAGGATCATGATGTTGCCGGGGTGCAGGTCCGCGTGAAACACCCCGTGGACAAAGATCCCGTCGAGCAACGACGCAAGAAGTTCGTTGGCGACGCTGCTGCGGGTGTCGCGGTCGAGGCCGGTGAGCGCGGCCTCACCGTCGGAGAGCGGTGTGCCGTGAAGCCGTTCCATCACGAGCACCCGTCCACTACTGAGGTTGGGGTAGATGTGCGGAACGACGATATCCGGGCGGTTCGACATGGTGGAAGAAATCGCGCTGGTATTCGCTGATTCGGTGCGGTAGTCGAGTTCCTCGAGTAGTGACGTGACGAGGCCCCCGGCGAGTCGATGAACTCCGATATCGCGTGCCCAGGGAAAACGGGTCTCCGCGAGCGCCGAAACGCGAAGGAAGATATCGCAATCCACGCTCACTTGTGCGCTCGCCTCGGGACGTTGAACCTTCACCACAACGTCGACGCCTTCAACGGTGCGCGCGGAATGTACCTGTGCGACAGAGGCGGCGGCGAACGGCTCCACATCGAACGACGCGAACACCGACTCTGGTGCGTCGCCGAGTTCCGATGCCAGTAGCTCCGCGATACGGTCGGGATCAGCCGGGCGTGCCGAACTTTGCAGAGAAGAGAGGGTGTGAGCCAACTCGGGTGGTATGAGGTCGTCTCGCGTGCCGAGGATCTGTCCCAACTTGACGAAAGTGACACCGCACCGGTTGATTACTTCCACCAGTGCGTCCCCGAACTGAGGCGCTGACGGCCCAGCACGGAGAGCGGGCCCGCCTCCCGCTCGCACGACGATGCCCATGATCTGGACGTACCGCTTCGTTCGGCGCCACGATTTTCGGCTGCGCCGCAATGCTTCCGACGGACCTGGTAGGGATCCTGTAGGAACCACGACTTCGAGGAAAACCAATGCGGCCAGGCATGCTGCGAACACCCATATCGCGACAACTCCGAAGAATATGAGTGCTGTTCCCACGCTCACCAGAAGTTGATCGTCCTGGCTGGCAATTCCTGCGAATGTCGCGGCGTAGCCAGACAGGGGGACACCCACCGAGAGCGCTATCACCGCGACCAGAAGTGTTCGTGGCCATCCGACTCTCGTCCCCAGCGTTCGTCGCATCACACCCGCCAGTGCTGCCGCAAGAAATGGCGTCGTGACGATCCAGACCATCAAGTCCATTGCGATAGCGTACGGGTTCGCGATCTGCGATACATCCAGGAAAACCCCGAGCCCACCCCGACTGACGGGTAACAATCCCGACAGTGCCCAAGCGTCGAACATGCTTGGGCACTTCGGTGTTCATTCGCTCCGATGGCGACTCGTCCTGATCGACCGTCCAAAACTGCGTTCACTGACCATCCGCGAGGCCGAACTACGCATCATGCTCGTCAGCGATGTCCCGGCCCCCTTCGCGCGGAGCTGTACAGCCGAAGAACAGGCTGCGATGGACGCCGAGCAGAAGTGGAACCGAGTGGGCTCCTTTAAAGAATGGGGCCGCCGGTGAACAGGTTGACGAGACTCACCGCGAAGAACTGGACGATCGCTATGGCGGTGGCAAACGGGTCGCCCGCATACGTAGCTTGGTTGACCCATTCGTTGAATGCGTTGATCGAACCCATTGTGATTCCTCCTGAGTAGTGATGGCGTGATCGATTGAAACTGGTGGTATGACACTCGACACGAGGGACGTCAGTACGGACCCGGCGCAGTTGGGCATATGAGGCCACGAAAGGTCAGTGACGAGCGCCGACGGTACGCTGCGGTTGGTTGCCCTCTGCGTTTCGAATGTAGTTCCTCGACTTAGGAATACCGTGAAGGACGGGCGGATTCGGTTACGAGTATCCCGCGACAGACGACATCGTCAATATTACGATGTCGGCAACAAACGCGACGACGGCACCAATCGGATTCTGGACAATCCACGAAATTACTTCAGTCATGTTCTCGGTCCTTCCTTAGCGTAAGACGCGTGATCGAATACTCGACCAGCTATTGCAGTACCCGGCCCCGTTCGGCGAATTAAACCGTTACCGAGGATGATTGGCGCAAATAGATAGATCGCACACCGGGGGCGTTGAATCAACTCGCCCAATCGTTGCACCTCTATGCTCGGGGTTCGATTCGTTACCAACATCTTTCAGAGAAGGGGTGATCAGTCCCATCAGTGATCGGTACCCCGCGTGCGAAATCCTTCTTCGTAAACACCTGCCCAGCAACGTCGTAACGTCAGCGGTGGCAGTTGGCAGAGCCGACCGTCTTCTCGAGATCGTGGCGAGTTTTGCTGGGCAGATGTGACACTACCTTGCGGTCTCGCCGGATCAGGCTTCCTTTCGGAGATCGATGGCTGTTCTTCGTGTGGTTGTTACACGATCGACGGAATCGCTGTTGGGGGTGGCGATGCGCAGCTAATTCCCCTACGAATCTTCAGGAATTGCCTGCGACACCCGTGGATACGGATCCTCGATCTCCACCGAGCGCAATTCCGTGTGCCGACAACATCGCAGTGCTTCCGACCGGATCGATGCACCCAGAACCAATCGCCGTCACGCACAAAGGGCCAGACGGTTCTGGGAAAGACCCAAGCGCTCCTTCAGTTCCCGGCGATCTGTTGCGCCAGTTCGAGTTCACACCTGATCTAACTGGTCGACGCATAGTGGTGTACCGGTAGCCGAAAGAGTCCTGCCGGTCGGTTAGTGTTGACGGTGAAACACGACGTGGAGGTGGCTGTGAGAATCTGGAACTGGTTGATGCTCAAAATCTCAGCAATCGGCGGGTCGCCGAAGTTTCGGAAGATAGTCGACAGTCCGATTTGGGCGGGCGCCAATGACCGCAAGCTCTGACTGAGCGGGCGGCAGATTCTCCAATTTGCAATTGCCGACCTGCGACTGCGGGCACGCTCACGGCCTGCTGCGACGGGAACGCGACTGTCGACCTGAATTTATCCGCAATCGATATGGGAGGGCTTGTGGGAGTCTGGGGTCCGGGAAACTTTGACAGTGACACCGTCGCGGATGGGTTGGGGGCCCTGACCGGTCGAATCGTGGACGACATCACTGCCGAGTTCGAAGATGATTCGAGTCTGGAGCCGGATGAATGGGGCGGGGAGATGGTGCCGGCGTGGCTCGAGATCCTCACCGATATTGCCCAGACGAAACGAGTCGGTGTGACCTTTCCATCGACACAAGTGCTGATCGACTGGCGCGATCGATATCTGCGCGTGTGGGATGGCTACATTGACGAACTCGAACCGGACGAGGATCACAAGGTCGCTCGACGTGCAGTGCTCGTCCATACCTTTGAACAGGCGGTCGCCCTCGCAGCCGAGCGCGAACAGGCATAAACCTGGTGCGGCCGCGCTACTGACCATAGATCCGTCAGTTCCCCGGTGGAACGACGGTGAACGTGAACCCTCCGGAAGTCATTGCGTTGGCTTCTTCGAACATCGAACAGAGAGCTTCGGCGGCGTCGGTCGCCAATGCTCGGGCAGCGCTGGGGGTTCGACCTCGGGCAGTCACCGCGAGCCCAGGTACGTCCGCATCTGTGATCGTCAGATCGGACTCGTAGTCGGAAGCACTGCCACCGAGTATCTGCGCGAGTTTTTCAGCAGGAACGGACATGCCGTTGGAGGCTTCCCGATCACCGATGTACGCATCGCGCGGGGACCCGTCGTAGAGTCCGGTTCGATTACTACTGAACTGAACTACTGCAGTTTCGGTGAAGGAGATGGTCTTCGTCCACCACAGACCTCCCGCTACGACCAAAATGGCGGCGGCAACGGCCACCATTACCTGACCGCGGCGGTCGGAGAGGAATGTTCTCATCTGTCAGTTGTACCGCCTTGGCCGGCTGATTGACCGGCTTCATCACTACCTTGTCGGCGGCTGGTCCGCGAGATCACGTCCGCTTCGCGTCGTCATGATTGCGGACGAACTTCATGAGTCGGGGAATTACCCGATCAGGTATGTGTCCCAGGATTCCGTGGCCGGTTCCGGCATAAATCTCCACTTCGGCTTCAGGTACAAGATCAGCTAACCTCGCGGCCACCCGCTCGGGGCTGGAGACCACCGTCTCAGCGCCGGAGATTACGAGCATTGGAACCGAGATCGACTGCACTTCTGCATCTTTGAGCATTCGTGCCCACCCGACACCGGGCCGGTAGTTCAATGCCTCTGTAACCAAAGCGAACTCGCGATCGCCGATGACGTACCCGGGGGACAGCCAATCGTTGAGCTTGCGAATATTTTTGTCGGTGCGGCGCATACCGGCGCGGACCATCTTCAGCAGCACACGCCACGAGGGCTTGTCGAAGACTCCGCCCGGTTCGATTAGGGTCACACTCGCCAGTCGTTCAGGGGCGTGAAGTGCTACTAGAACGGCGTGCCACGCACCATGCGAGTAGCCGACCAGGTGGACGCGATCGACCCCGAGTTCGTTCAATACCTCGCCCACCCAGGTGGCGAAGTCGGATTCCCCGGTCAATGGAGCGGTCTGCACACTGCGGCCTGCAGTACCGATCGTGTCCAGCGCATAAACGACTCGGTCCCGGCACAGGTCCTCGATGACGATGTGCCATTGCAGACAATTGGCGCCGACTGCGTGCAGCAGGACGATCGGCGTCTCCGTGCCGGTCCCCGACCTACGGACATGGGTGGTTCCGAACGATGTCGGCACGTCGAGTTGTGTCGACGGAACCGGCCAGGTGCCCTCCAGTTCTCGGTAGATGCTCTCGTACGCCTGCTTTGATGCTTCGTTCTTGAATCGTCCGATCTTCGGCATGAGCCTCCCTCTCGCTGCATTCAATTTTGATGGTATGACCGTATCACTAATGCGGTACGTGCGTATCATTAACGAGTCAAAGTCATCCATTCGAAAGGGGAAGGACAGCCTCATGCCGCGACTGGTCGACCATGAAGTGAGGCAACGGGAGATCACCGATGCGGTGCGGCGAGTGATTGTCGACGGTGGGCTCGCGGCGGTGACATTTCAGTCCGTTGCTGCCGAGGCTGGGATTTCGGTGCGACTTGTGCAGTACTACTTCGGCACGAAGCGGGAATTCCTTCTCGCGACGCATCAAGCTGTGCGTCAGGATGCGGGTGCTCGCTTGATGCAGGAGTTGTCTGTTCTTGGCGCGGAAGCGACACCCCGCGAGGTTATTTCAGCGTTCCTTGTCGGCATGCTCCCACTCGATCGACAACGTCGGGAGGAAGCGATTGTTCTCGGTGCCTTCCACGCTGCCGCACTGACCGGACAAGGAATCGCCGCCGAGGAAACCCTCACTGCCCCAAGAGAGTTGACAGTGCTCATTTCCGGCCAGCTTCAACGAGTGACCAATCGGGACGCGGTTGCGCCGTCAATGGATCCCGACCTCGACGCCGAGCTCATTCTGGCGGCTGTCGCCGGGCTCGCCCAGGGGATGCTTCCCGGCTACGCCACAGCAGAATTGGCGGCCCAGTTGGTTGAGCGTCTCCTCGATCGCATTCTCGGGCCGACGAGACCTCAGGCCACGAATGAACCCGAAGTCGGCCGCCGTTAGTATTCCGGGATGTCTCCTGTGAACCCAGCGCTCGCCGGCCGGGTGTTTCCCTCGTCTTCGTACCTTGTCGGGCGCGAAAAGATTCGCGAGTTCGCTCTGGCGGTGCGTTCGAGCAATCCCTTGCACCATGATGTCGGTGTCGCCAGGGAGGCCGGGTTCGTCGATGTCATCGCGCCGACAACATTCACAACCGTTGTCCAGCAGCGAGCGATCATGGCACTGCTGCGCACGCCGGATACTGGGCTCGATCCGACTCGTGTGGTCCATACTTCCGAGAAGATCGAGCATCAGCGTCCGATAGTCGCCGGCGATGACCTGTCTACGACACTGACGATTACAGGGGTGACAGTGCGAGCAGGCAGTGCGATCCTGTCGACAGTTTCCGAGATCCACGACGTGACCGACGCTTTGGTCGCAACGGTCACCTCGACCCTGCTGGCGCGAGGAGAAGGCGCATGACCGTACCCGTCGTGCCGGTTTTCGAAAACCTCGTCCTTGGTGACATCGTCGCGAAGGTTGATCTGGTCCTCACTCGTGATGACCTAGTTCGCTACGCCGGTGCCTCCGGCGACATGAACCCGATCCATTTCAACGACGCAATCGCTACTGCGGCTGGGCTACCGGGAGTTCTGGCGCACGGAATGCTCACTGCCGGAATTGCTTTGCAGGCCATCGTCGACTGGGTTGGTGACCCGAGCGGTGTGATCTCGTATGAAACTCGCTTTACTCGGCCCGTCGTAGTCGATGCCGTCGATGGTGCTGATCTCTCCATCGCTGCGAAGATCGCGCGGATCGACTCCACAACGCGGACTGTGCGTATCGATGTCACCGTCATGCACAAGGGCCAGACGGTTCTGGGAAAGACCCAAGCGCAGCTTCAGTTCCCGGGCGTCTGACAGGGTTGCGGGCTGTCACTGGTCACATCGGGACCTACGCATCCGGGCAGGAGATCAACTGCATTGTGGCGCAGCACTACCGGAAAGACACCAACAGCTCGTCCGACGCTTGCATCGGTGCGTATCCGTCGGCGATGACGCGCCGACAGCCGTCGATCTCGACGGTGAGTAATCGTTCCTCGTTCGTAGGACGGTCCACGTAGATCGTCGACGCCACCTCGGTGGCCACCGCGTCACAGTCGGGAGCGGGTGGAAGTCCGTCGAAGGTTTCCGTCGTAGACGATGTGCCTACGAATTCGGTGGCGGAGAATCGGCAGAAAACGCTGCCCGCCGACAGCGACGTCAGCGCCGCGGTACCTGTTGTGGCTGGTCGGTAGGCCGGCCGGCAATGCGACAGTTCGTAGATCTGGTCGTCGGACAACGCTATTCGGTGTTCGGTACTGCCGACCGGTGTCAGTTCCTTGATGGCGGCCAGGCCACCGGGTTTTGGTAGTCCACACGAATCGGAGGGATACCCCGGCCGAGTTGCTCGGCCTCGATCGTCGACCAACCAGAATTGGTCCAGGACAGCCAGGCTGTAGTTGTCACCGCAGCCTTCGGGGAACCAAGTCTTGTGCGCGGACGAGCGGTTCAGCATTTCCACCGCCCGACTGAAATCGCCCTCCCAACGATGAGCAGAGAAGCTGACGGTTCGGTCGGCTGCCACGTTGTCGCTGACATACGGGTCGCACGTGACTGCGGCGACGGGTACGAAATCGTCTGGAACTGTCGCAGTTGGTGTCGTCTGGAGCGGGCCGATCGGATACGGGGTCGCGCACCCCAGCGTCTCGGCGTCGACTATTGCGGCAACAGGACGGTCGGGGATGGTCACGTGCCAAATGCCGGCAACAGCGAGGATGACGATCACGACTGCGAACCAACGCCAGAGCATGAGCACACCGTATCGTTCCCGATGTACGCCGAGCGGGAACAGGCCTAGTCCTCCGCTAACGCCGAAGTCCTCGCATCCAAATTGAGTGGATCCAGGTCGCGGCTCGCAGATATGGTCCACTGGTGACGCATCCGAATGGTCGAAACGACAGACCGATCCTGGTGATTGGTGCCGGTGTCGTCGGCGCGTCGATCGCGTATCACCTGGCGCGCATTGGTCTCCGAGTCACCGTGCTGGAGCACGGCTCGGTGGCAGGAGGGGTGACCGGCAACTCCTTTGCCTGGGTCGGCCTCTCGAAGAGCGCCGCAGAAACTTACTCAGATCCGTTCCGGCAAGGCGCCGCAGTCGAATTCGACCGCCTGGAGCGCGAACTCGTCGAGCCATTCGGTTTGCGCCGCAGAGGCGCGATCACCTGGGAAGAGACGGAAGCGGAGACTCGAGCGTTCGTAGATGCTCATCGAGCACTCGGCCATCCCGTCGACCTCATCGGTAAAGAGGAAATCCTTGCTCGTGAGCCGGGATTGCGGACGGCCCCCTCGGTCGCAGCGTACGCGCCTGATGACGGTGGCGTTGACCCGGTTGCGTTCGCTCGATCGCTCCTGCGAGGTGCCGAAGAGTGCGGTGCCACAGTGTATTCCGATGTCAGTGCGCGCGGGGTGCTCACGGAGGGCATGAGAGTGTACGGAGTAATGACTGCCGACGGTCCCGTCTACGGATCGGCCACCGTGCTCGCTGCGGGTACCGCGATCCCTGGACTCGCGGCGTCGGCGGGAGTCGACGTCGAGGTCGACGCCTCCCCGTGTTGCCTCATCAGATTCTCGACGCCCCACCCATTGGTGAACGGAATACTCTCCACTCCGGATTTCGAGATCCGGCAATTGGACGACACGACACTGATTGCGGCTGAAGATGTTCCGGTCGGGTTCTCCGGAGATGCTCGTGAGCTTGCGGGGCCGACGCTGCACGCGATCCGCAGTCAGCTCGTGGACGGTGACCAAGTGGAACTGATCGAGGCGGTAGTCGCTGACCGTCCCATCCCGCGTGGTGGCCGCCCGCTGCTGGGCTTCGCCGAAGGCGTGTCGGGGCTCTATCTTGCCGCGGCGCATCCGGCAATCATTCTGGCCGGGGCAATTGGGGCCCAAGTGGCCGGGGACTTCGCCCGAGCGTCGAGCCTGGACGGTTAGACGACGATGCCGGGAGCCTGGTTCGACAAGGTCGAGCCGATATTGCGGTTCCTAGTTCTCTCTAGGACACGCGCTAGAGAGCGGGATATTCGTCTACTCTGCTTGTACCGTCGATGGGCATGGACCCCGTGCGCAATCCGTATGCCCCCGGTGCCGGTCAACGCCCGCCGGAACTCGCCGGGCGCGACAAGCAGATCGACGCCTTCGACGTCGTTCTCGAGCGAATTGCGCGTGGCCGCCCGGAACGAAGTGTTGTCCTCACCGGCTTGCGTGGCGTCGGCAAGACCGTCCTGCTCAATCAGTTGCGTTCGGCCGCGATCTCCCGAAGCTGGGGGACCGGCAAGATCGAGGCGCGCCCCGATCAGGATTTACGACGCCCACTCTCGTCGGCGCTGCACATGGCAGTCCGAGAGATCGCGGTCTCCCATCGCGATCCCGAGCGGGTCGAGCAGTTCCTCGGAGTCCTCAAATCGTTTGCCCTACGCGCCACTGCGGACAAGGGAATGCGCGAGCGCTGGCAGCCAGGCATCGATGCACCCGCGATCAAGGGTCGGGCAGACAGCGGCGACATCGAGATCGACCTCGTCGAGTTGCTGCTCGACGCGTCGTCGCTGGCCAGGGATGTCGGCGTCGGGATCGCCATCTTCATCGACGAGATGCAGGACCTCGGTGCCGCGGATGTCTCGGCGATCTGCGGGGCCTGCCACGAGTTGAGTCAGGACGCGGCACCGTTGATCGTCGTCGGGGCGGGGCTTCCGCATCTGCCTGCTGTGCTGTCGGCGTCGAAAAGCTACTCGGAGCGCCTGTTCAGCTACCACCGCATCGATCGGCTCGAGCGGGAAGCTGCAGATCAGGCACTGATTGCGCCTGCTGAGCGTGAGGACGTCGAGTTCACCGAATCTGCGCTCGACGCTCTGTACGAAGCGGCTGACGGGTACCCGTACTTCGTTCAGGCCTACGGAAAGGCCACGTGGGATGTGGCGGCGTCGAGTCCGATCACGGCAGAAGACGTGCGCGTCGGCGCGCCGACGGCTGAGGAAGAACTCGCTGTCGGCTTCTTCGGATCACGGTACGAGCGAGCAACGCCCGCGGAGCGTGAGTACATGCGCGCCATGGCCGATCTCGCCGGTGACGACGGACCCGTCGCAACCGCGAAGATCGCCGTCGAGTTGGGGCGCAAGCCGGCTTCCCTTTCGCCGGCACGCGATGGACTGATCAAGAAGGGACTGATCTATTCGGCAGAACGTGGGTCCATCGGATTCACGGTCCCGCACTTCGGCCGATACCTGCGCGGACAAGCGGAGTGAACGCGCTCGAAACCGCGTGGGATCGGGTGGCGGCGCTCAGTCCCAATCCGCCGGCGTGGGTGGTTCAACTGGCCGCGTTGATCGCCGTGATCATCGTTCTCGAACCACACCTGTGGCGGATCGCCCGCAACGTCGTCACCATCGCACACGAGGGCGCTCATCTGATCGTCGCAGTCCTGGTCGGTCGACGGTTGAAAGGTCTTCGCCTGCATTCGGATACGTCGGGTGTCGCGATTTCGTCGGGCAAACCGACCGGCTTTGGCGTCATTCTGATGACGTTCGCGGGGTACGTCGGACCGTCGATTCTCGGACTCGGCGCGGCCGGGTTGTTGGGCGCGCAGCGTGCGGTCTCGGTGTTGTGGATCGGCGTATTCGTGATCGCGGTGATGATGGTTCTGATCCGAAACCTCTACGGAGTCTTCTCACTTGCCGTGGTGGGAGCCGTGTTGTTCGGACTCGTCTGGTGGGGGACCCAGGAGCAGCAGGTGGCTGCTGCCTACTTCTTGACGCTCTTCCTGCTCTTTGCCGGACCGCGCCCGGTCGTGGAACTTCAACGGCAGCGAATGCGGCGAGGCGGGGCACCGGACTCGGACGCCGACCAATTGGCCAGGCTCTCACCGATACCCGCGATCGTCTGGGTCGGTTTGTTTCTGCTCGTGAACGTCGCGGTGCTCGTGCTCGGCGGATGGTGGATCCTGCGCCCGGTGGGTGGCTGACCGCATTGATCAGTTGTCCTGACGGGACAATGGATCAACGATTGTTGATGCTCCGCGGCCGTAGTCATCGCGTGAAGGCGCTCATATCGTGGAAGTCGACGAGTGGTCGTGCCGGGACTTCCCGCGGCCACATCCGCAGCGACGAAGACCGTCGACGATGACAAGGATTCGTTTTGGACGACAAGAACTTCCGCGGACGAACCGCCATCATGTCCGGGGGAAGCCGTGGCATCGGACTTGCCATCGCCCGTGCGATAGCGCGCCGCGGCGGAAATATCGTGTTGCTCGCCAAGACCGATACGCCTGACCCCCGGTTGCCCGGAACTATCCACACGGCTGTGGACGAGTTGAACGAGCTTGGGGGTCATGCCGTTCCCGTCGTCGGTGACGTGAGGAACGACGACGACATCACGCACGCCGTCGATGCAGCGGTAGGGCACTTCGGCGGTATCGACATCGTGGTCAACAACGCGAGCGTCCTCGACATTTCGAAAACCGAAGACCTCGCGATGAAGCGATTCGATCTGATGCAGCAGGTCAACGTCCGTGGCACCTTCGCGCTCACCCGCGCGTGCCTTCCGTACCTTCGGGTTTCGGCCAACGCGCACGTATTGACGCTGTCGCCACCGCTCAACTTTTCGCCGCACTGGTTGGGTGCTCATCCGGGCTACATGCTGGCCAAATACGGAATGACATTGGCGGCCTTGGGTATCGCCGCGGAGTATTCAGGTGCATCGATTTCGAGTAATTGTCTGTGGCCGGAGACCATGATCGCCACGGCGGCCGTCGGAAACCTGCTCGGGGGAGACGACAGTATCGATCACTCGCGTTCACCCGAGATCATGGCCGATGCGGCTGTCGAGATTCTCGGACGTCCCGCCGGCACGGAAAGCGGTCGGACGGTGCTCGACGTCGATGTCCTGCGCGAGGCGGGGATTTCGGACTTCTCGCAGTACGGCGGTCAGTCACCGTTGGCGATCGACATCTTCGTCGACGCTCCAATTCCGTGATCTCGGGCGATCTACAGGTATCTAGCCAAATCGCTAGATACCTGTAGATCTTCCTCACGCCACCTCGTGCTCGCCGCCCGGGGCAACTTTCTGAAGTCCGCGATATGCGTCGCTGGCACTTTGGCGACCACCGATGACGGCCTCGACCTCCGCGGCAATCGGCATGTCGACTCCGTATTCGCGAGCCAGATCCATGACGGTAGGGGCAGTTTTTACTCCCTCGGCGACCTGGCCGAGCTTGGCGACCGCCTCCTCGACGGTCAATCCCTGCGCCAGAGCTTCGCCGACGCGACGGTTGCGAGAAGTCGGAGCCATGCAGGTGGCGATCAAATCGCCGACGCCCGTCAAGCCGGCAAAGGTGCGCGGGTTGGCGCCCATCGCTTCACCGAGTCGGGTCATTTCGGCGAGACCGCGCGCGAGCACCATCGCACGAGTGTTGTCCCCGACTCCCAGGCCGTCGGCCATGCCCGAGGCGATGGCAACGATGTTCTTGAGGATGCCGCCGAGTTCACAGCCGAGCACGTCGGTGTTGCGGTAGACGCGGAAGACCGACGACGCGAACAGGGGTTGCAGCGCGGCGGCGACGCGATCGTCCTGGGTGGCCACGACCGATGCCGCGGCCATGCCGTCGACGATCTCTTTGGCGATGTTGGGGCCCGCGAGCAGTCCGACGGGATGGCCGGGCAGGCACTCGGCGATCACTTCGGTGGGGCGCTGCCGGGTGCCGGGCTCGAGGCCCTTGGACAGTGACAACACCGGGACCCACGCCCGAACCTCGTTGGCGATCTCGGCGAGGGTGGCGCGAACGGCGTGCGAAGGCACCCCACATACGAGTACGTCCGCTTCACGAGCGGCTTCGACCAGATCCGAGGTTGCCTTGAGTCCCTTGGGAAGTTTGCGCTCACCAAGGTATTTGGAGTTGGTCCGTTGCGAATTGATCTCGTCAGCCGCTTCGGAATTTCGTGCCCACAGCAGGGTGGGAGTGTTGCGGGCAGCGAGGCCGGCCACCGTGGTTCCCCACGATCCGGCACCGAGGACGACGACGCGTACCGGGCGGGCCATCAGAGTGCGCTGTTCTGGGTAGCGAGTGCTGTCATGGCGCCAAGCGTTCCACTTGCGGAGCAGTTGCGGGCCAATTCCGGCGAGTCTGTGGCTCGACTTACAGATGAGGCGGCGGTTCGGGGCTTTCGCGCATTGTTTCGACCGCTTCTGCGGATTCCGCGACGATCGAGCGCATCGCGGTTTCTGCAGCGTCGGCGTCGCCGGACTGAATGGCTGATGCGACCACTCCGTGCAGGTGAATCGCTTCGGGGTCGGCCTCGTGGGGCATCAAGGAGTGGCGTGTGCGGCCTTCGAGTATCTCGACGACGATCTGCGACATCGCCCGCAGCATCGGGTTACCGGAGGCGGCGAGCAGGGTGCGGTGGAAGTCGGAGTCATGGCCGAGATAGGCACCGGTATCGGCAGCGCGAGAGGTAGCTGACATGCCGATGACGGCTGCGGTCAGAGCGCCGCACTGCTCGGGTGTTGCGCGAGTTGCGGCCAGTCGCGCCGCCAGGGGTTCGATACCGGAACGGAGTTCACTCAGGATCGAAAGCTGCTCGAACCGATCAGGACCGGCCAGTTGCCAGCGGATGACATTGGGGTCGAGCGAGTTCCAGTGTTCGGAGCCCAGGATGGTGATTCCGACGCGTCGACGAACCGAAGCCAATCCGAGAGATTCGAGAACGCGGACAACTTCGCGGATGACGGTTCGCGACACGTCGTAGCGCGTTGCCACCTCGTCGGCGGAGATCGTGGTTCCCGGGGCGAGAACGCCACCGACTATGTCTTGGCCGAGCTGTTCCAGCATCGAGTCGTGTAACTGCTGAAACGGGACAGAAGGCATACGTAGATCGTCCCATGCGTATGGAGTAAGCCCGGTGCAAGGCGAATAAATACTACAAATTAGTGTCTGCTCTTGAAATTGTAGGTTAATTAAGGAACAGTGACCTCAATCACTCATCGGACTGGGAGTCCCTATGAACACCACAGCATTGCTGGCGGCCGAGGTCGTCCCCGCTGGTAGCGACGCACGATTGATCATCGCTGCAGTCGCCGGCGTCGCGGTCATCATCGCGCTGATCACCTGGCTCGACCTGCATCCCTTCCTCGCGCTGTCCATCGGCGCGGTAGGTGTCGGTCTGGCGGCCGGCCTCGGTTCGGCAGAGTCGGTTGCAGCATTCGCCACCGGTTTCGGATCGACCATGGGAAGCGTCGGAATCCTGATCGGTTTCGGCGCGATGTTCGGCAAACTCCTCGCCGATTCCGGTGGTGCCGACCGAATCGTCGACACACTGGTCGGCCGCTCCAGCACCAAGGCACTCCCGTGGACCATGGCTCTGGTCGGCGCTGTCATCGGTCTGCCGATGTTCTTCGAGATCGGTCTCGTTCTGTTGATGCCGGTCATCATCCTCGTCGCGCGGCGATCCGGATTGTCCCTGATGCGCATCGCGATCCCCACCCTCGCCGGCCTCTCGGCCATGCACGGGTTGGTTCCCCCGCACCCAGGGCCGCTGGTTGCAGTCTCGGCATTGAACGCAAACCTCGGCCTCACGCTCGCGCTCGGTGTCCTCGTCGCGATCCCCACTGTTGTTCTCGCCGGTCCGGTCTTCAGCAAGTACGCAGCGCGGTGGGTCGACGTGAAGGTTCCGGATCTCTTTGTCACAGGCGAAGATCGAGGTGAAGAAGAGAAGCAGCAGCGCCCTTCGTTTGCGGCGACTCTCGCAGCGATCCTCCTCCCGGTTGTTCTCATGCTGGGCAAGGCATTCGCCGACGTGATCGCACCCGATTCCGAGGCACTCCCCAAATCCGTCCTCGACTTCCTCGGAACACCCGTTGTGGCTTTGGGTCTCGCGGTTCTGGTTGGAATGGTGCTGCTGGGTCGCGGCGGCGGAATGGACCGCAAGGCCATCTCGAAGTCACTCGAGAGTTCCCTACCTCCCATCGCAGGCATCTTGTTGATCGTCGGCGCCGGTGGCGGTTTCAAGCAGGTCCTGATCGACACCGGTATCGCCGGAGTGATCGCCGACGCGATCAAGGGCAGCAGCCTTCCCGTGCTGTTCCTGGCCTGGCTGGTAGCGGTATTGATCCGCGTCGCAACGGGTTCGGCAACGGTGGCAACGGTGACAGCGTCGGGCATCCTCGCTCCGGTTGCGGCCGACCTCTCGTCCGCACATGTCTCGCTGATGGTCTTGGCGATCGGCGCAGGCTCGCTCTTCCTCTCGCACGTCAACGACGCCGGATTCTGGTTGGTGAAGGAGTATCTGGGCGTCAGCGTGGTACAGAACCTCAAGACCTGGACCGTGATGGAATGCATCATCTCGGTATCGGGCCTGGCCGGAGTGCTCGTGTTGAGCGCATTCATCTAGGTAGGCGAGCACATGAACAGCGAAGCGGCACAGCAGAAGCAGTATCCCGTGCTCGTCCTGATGGGTGTCTCGGGTTCGGGAAAGTCGACGGTCGGGGGCATGCTCGCCGGAGCGATGGGCTGGGACCTTCAAGAAGGCGACGATCTGCACCCGCAGGCGAACATCGACAAGATGGCGACCGGGCATCCGCTGAACGACGACGATCGCTGGCCCTGGCTCGACAAGATCGCCGTCTGGATCAAGAGCCATACCGACGCCGGTCAGCCGGGCATCGTCACGTGTTCGGCACTCAAGCGCAGCTACCGCGACGTGCTTCGCGGTGAGCACGTCGTATTCGTGCACCTCGCCGGTTCGCGGGATCAGATCGGCCAGCGATTGACCGCCCGCCTCGATCACTACATGCCCGCCTCGCTCCTCGACTCCCAGATCTCGACGCTCGAGGCAGTCGACCCGGACGAGCAAGCCATTGTCGTCGACGTGGGCGGGAGTCCCGCCAAGATCGCGGAGGAGATCCTGCGACGGGTGGAGACGTTCGAATACTGAGCATGCCAGGCGTGTAAGCACCCGAGGTTCGGGTTACGGTGCATGGGTGACTGCTGCTGCTCAGACGGCCTGATCGTGACCGACTTCGACTTCCACAGCGTCTGGACGCTCCCGGCCTCTGCCGACCGCGTCTACGACGTTCTCGCGGATGCCGAGCGGTATTCGCAGTGGTGGCCTCAGATACGCCGAGTCCGGGCGACCGACGAGCACTCGGGCTCCATGGCCATCCGCAGCGCTGTCCCTCTGACGCTGCTCGTCTTCGGGCGACGCGAGGTCGAAGACCCCGTTGCCCGCCATCTGCAAGTGCGCCTCTCCGGGGCCATGACCGGGTGGAGTAGCTGGGTGGTACGCCCCGCTGAATCTGGCTGCGTCGCCGACTTTCGGCAACAAGTAGCGGTGTTCGGAGCGCTCGGTCTGGCCTCGAAGATCGCGAAGCCGGTATTCGAGTGGAATCATGAAGCGATGATGCGTGGCGGGCACCGCGGACTCTCCGCTTATCTCTCCCAGCCGTGATTGCGAGCCGAACTTACACACGCTCGAGTAATTCATGCCTACCCGTCGTGTCGTTTTGATGCAGCGTCAGTTATCGTTCACAACAGCAGTCGACAAGTATGTGTAACTCACATGCACAAAACGTCTTGACCTGGGAGGACGCTATGCGGACGCGAGATTCGACGGTATGGCATTGGAACGTGAGTCCCCGAGCGCGGGTTATCTTCTGCCTGACCAGGACGTTCGTGAAGCCGATGTTCACCCTCTGGCCGACCACGGAACGCGGCATCCGCCAACTCGAGCGACTCGACGCGATGGCGGACAAACTGCCGAAGCCGAAGAACCTCGACATCGAGCCTTTCACGCTTGGTGGTGTGCCAAGCGAGAAGGTGCAGCATCCACGCAAAGCGCAGGGCGAGTTGGCCGGAGCCACGATCCTCTACTTCCACGGTGGTGGGTTCGTCTTCTGCGGTCTGGCAACGCACCGCGCGCTGTGCGGTTTGCTCTCGGCGAAGGCCGGAGTGCCGGTGATCTCCGTGCGCTACCGTCAGCTGCCGGAAGGTTCCATCGGCACCTCCGTCAAGGATGCGATGGCCGCGTACACCGCGTTGCTCGAGACAGCGGAAGACCCGAACAAGATTGTGCTTGCCGGTGATTCGGCGGGCGGTTACCTGGCCATGAAGGTCGCCGAAATTGCCGCACTGTGCGGAATCACGCGGCCCGCTGCCGTGGTGGGATATTCCCCTCTTCTCAACGTGAACCTCGAGGACCACGATCCCGATTTCATGAAACGCGATGCCTACCTACCGATGTCACAGGTCGAAAAGCTCAAGGACCGGTGGCTGGAGGGTCCGGACGAGATTCCTGGTGCGCAGTCTCCGATCAACGCCGACGCCAGTCTGATTCCGCCGTCGTTCCTGGTGTCCGCCGAATACGAACTGATGCGTCCGGACGTCGAGATCATGACCGAAAACCTGATCAAGGCAGGACAAGCCGTCGAAACGCACATCTGGAGTGGGCAGATCCATGCTTTCCCGGTGATCGGCAAAGCTCTTCGGGAGGGTAAGGCGATCGTTGATCTCACGGTCAAGTTCCTCGAGCGAACGATGGCCTCGCAGAACCAGATCAGCGCCTGAGGTGTTTGTCAGCCGATCGACGTGAGTGTTGCGTAGTCGTCGTTGTCGAGAACGCCCTCGACGACTGCGCGAACTTCCGAGGCATGCAACGTGATCGAACCGCCGTGGTTGTCGAGGAAGGCGGTATCCGCGGCGTCTCGCCCGGTCGAGATCCGCACAAGATTGCTGCGCGGCGCCAATTGCGTTGCGTCGACAACGCGCCACACGTTGTCGATACTGGCTTCGGCGACGGCGTGAAAATCCATCGGATCGCAGCCCGGCGCGTAGACGGCCACCAAGCGCGCGGGAATCCCCACGGCGCGTAATAGTGAGATGGTCAGGTGCGAGTAGTCGCGGCACACTCCGGCGCCTGCCAGTAAGGTGTCTACCGCACTGTCGGTGCCGCGACTGGTGCCGGGAACATAACTCAAATGTGTACTCACCCAGCGCGTGACTTCGAGGAGGAGTTCGGCCGGGGGAGTGGCGAGATCAAATTGCCCGGCGACAAAACCGAAGAACTTGTCGGCCTCGGCATACCGACTGGGGCGCAGATATTTCGACACGTCGTAGTCGCCGACCGACGACGGTTCTGCGCGGCCGATGACGGTTGCGTCGTAGCTGACGATCAGTTTGCCTGGGGCACAGTCGAGTAGGTGAATCCGGGTGCCGTGTTCGGCGATGATCTCACGGGGTTCGATCGGATTGCCGTCATGGACGAACGACATCGTTTCCAGCAGTTCGACACCCGGCGCGCGCGTCACCGCGATCTTGAACTCCAGGTTGGTCGCCTCGTCGATCTCGATGTCGAGCAGGGCGGCGACGGTACGTTTCATCGGATCATCTTTACACCGAATTCGGACACCCACCACCTGGGAGGATTGTGACAGTGCGATCAGGCTTCGGGATAGTCGACGTCGACGCCGCTGCTGAGGTCGCTGCACTCCACCAACTCCACGCCGTGTTCGCGTAGATAGGTGTTGGCGCCGCCGTCCCCGGTGAGTGACTCTGCAAGCGTCGGCCAATGGTCGCGTCCGATCAGGACAGGATGGCCGGGCCTTCCGTGAAAGACAGCTCTTCGCAGTATGTTTCGTGATGGGATGCCCTGACCCGCGATTCGCGTCACGGTGTCGGTGTTCAGGTCCGGGACGTCGACCAGGGAGATCGCTGCCGCCTCGGCACCCTCGATCTGCATGGCTGCCTCGAGTCCGCAGCGTAGTGATGCGCTCATTCCCTGTTCCCAATCCGATTTCACCACAATGACATCGGTGGTGGGCAGCAGTTCGACGGCGTCCTCGGCCTGTGCGCCGAGAACCACGATGACCGGTGAGAGTCCGGCGGACTGCAGCGTCGCCACCCCGTGGCGAAGCCAAGGCTGGCCGTCCGTGCCCGTAACGAGAGCTTTCGGTTTGCCCATGCGGGATCCGGCCCCGGCAGCCAGCAGGATCCCGCACGTCGACATGATTATGCTCCGGTGACCCGCGGGCGCAGCCACTCGATCAGATCGTTCAGAACCTCTTCCTGCTCAGGCTCATTGAAGATCTCGTGATACAAGCCGTCGTACACCTTCAAGGTGACGTCCGAAGAACCGGCCAACTCTGCTACGAGCTTGCTGCCGGCGGGGTCCGTCAATCGGTCGTCCGAGCCGTGTTGAAGCAGTACGGGAATGGTGAGCGATGGCAGGCGCGCCGGGAAGCCTTCCGCGGCGGTGATCATGCCGCGCGCAATTCCGGCAGGAACCTTGCCGTGGTGAACCAGCGGGTCGGCGTTGTACTTGTCGACGACCTTCTGATCACGCGATACGGCAGCCGCTTCCAGGTTCTCGACAGGCACGTCGGGGAGGTACTTGCCGACGATCTTGCCCAGCTGCATCACGATCTTCGGAGTGCCGGTTGCGATGATCACAGCAGGTCCGGACAGGGCGAGTGCTTTGAGATCGGCCTGATGGTCGAGGGCATAAGAAAGTGCGATTGCGCCTCCCATACTGTGGCCGAGCAGGAACTTGTCCTTGCCGGGATGTGCCGCCGTCACGATCGAGAACAACGTGTGGACGTCGTCGGTGAAGTCGGAGAATTCCTTCAGGTGAACGCGCTTGCCGCCAGAGCGTCCGTGTCCGCGATGGTCGGGTGCGTACACGATGAGCCCGAGTTCCCCGAGCCGCGCAGCAACATGGTCGTAGCGCCTCGCGTGTTCGCCGAGTCCGTGGCACAGGACAAGAACCCCGGTGGGTTCGCGGTCCGGTGTCCACACGTCGTAGACGATCTTGGTGCCGGCTACTCCGGTAAACGACGACTCTTCGTGCTGCATTGTTGCGCCCTCTCTGCGACCGGTTCCGGTACGCGGATTCTCACATGCTATTCGCCCCGTGGGCAGGGCGCGGGTGTTCAGGGTGTGAGGTCGTCGAGGAAACTTCGACACTTGTTTGTTACGGCTGGTTACATTAACTTAGGGGCGTGACCGGACAAACCGTTGATCGTTCCGACCCTGTTCCAGCCACCCGCTCGCGCCGATTGTGGCGACCCGCGGTTCGGGCCTTGCTGGACGGCGCGCTACCGCTGATCGACAAGCGAATGGCGGAATCGGTACGCCCGTTCGATCGGCCCGAGATGATGCGTCCGCACCTGGCTTCGCGGAAGTTCGCGTGGACGCACTACGGGATCTTCGTTCCCCGACTGCCAGGGCCTTTCCGTTACCTCAACACCATGACGTTGATCGGTGCAACGGGGACGGTGGTGTTCGACAACGACTATCTCGCTGCACCCGACGCGCGAAACACCGCAACCGTGCTGAGTTCTACCGCAGCGCCGGGGCATCACTTCTATCGGGCGTATGACGCTGCCGATGAGTGTGCGTTCGAAGAAGATGGTTCGCGAATCGCCTTCGGTGACAACCTGATCATCGACAACAGCTATCCGAAGTTCCATGTCACCGGACGATACGACTCTTTCGACGTCGATCTCGAGATCGTGGCATCAGATCAAGCGTCGTGGTTCGTGCGCAATCCCGTCTACGACCACGTCAGTCTGCTGGCGCAGTGTTCCGGGACGATCTCGAGTCCGGATGGCCCGGTGAGTATTTCGGCTCCGTGCACCGTCGAATACGCGCGGTGCATGACACCGCAATCGTTGACCCGCCGCGCCCTTCCCGAGTCCTGGAAGCTCCCGGCCGATTTCTTCACCTACCAGATCGTTCAGCTCGACGACCGGCATCAATTGTTGCTCACCGATGTTCGAGCTTCAGGGGTTACGGCGTGCAAGCTCGCCTACATTCGGACTGTGGACGGCAGCGCAAGAGTCTTCGACGATGTGGTGTTCGACGTACTCGAATACGCTGACGCATTGCATGTCGACCCGCAGAGACGTGAGATGCGTGTGCCGCGCGTACTGCGTTGGCAGGTACGCGATTACGGCAGGACGATTGTCGAGTTCGAGGCCGAGATCGACTCGGAGTGGCGCTATGGCCACGGTAAGGGATACGTCGGCGCGTACACCTACCGGGGGAGTTTCGACGGTGCGTCGATCAACGGCACCGGTTACATCGAATGGGTGGACTGCGAAGTGTAAGGCACCTAGTGTGTATCGGTGCCTTTCGTAGACCCCGCCTCGCTGACGACTCGTCCGCAGAAGATCCTTGTCGCGGGGACCTCGGGCGCCGGAAAGACGACTCTCGCGGGTCGAATCGGGCAGCTTCTCGGGATCGAACACACCGAGTTGGACTCGCTGTTCCACGGGCCCGACTGGGTTCCGCTCGAGAGTTTCGAAACCGAAGTACGACGCTTTTCCAGTGAGCCGGCCTGGGTGACCGAGTGGCAGTACGGTGCGGTGCGTGAGCTTCTGGCCGAGCGTGCGGACCTGATGCTGTGGTTAGATCTGCCTCGGCGGACGGTGATGCGCCAGGTGATCACACGAACCGTGCGTCGGCGATTGCAGCGAGAGGTGTTGTGGAATCGCAACATGGAGCCGCCACTGCACACCATTCTGTTCGATCCGGATCATGTGGTGCGCTGGGCCTGGCGAAGCGACGGACGCAACGGCGAGCGTATGGCCACGGTCCTTGTCGATGTGCCGTCGCTGCTGATAGTTAAGCTGCGCAGTCGAGAAGAGATCGAGGCTGTGCTCGAAGTCCTCGGCCGTCTGCCCTCAGATCGTCTGAGCTAGGCGAAATCCCAGGTCGTCGATGGCAAACGTCGGGTGGCTTCGCCTCCGTACGGTAGCGCCGCAACCGCGCTCACTTTCGGCCCAACTGCCGCCGCGGAAGATCCGGTACGTGCCGTAAACCTCGGGGTCGTAGAGATCCCAGCACCATTCCCAGACATTGCCGATCATGTCGTACAGGCCCCAGTTGTTGGGTGCCTTCATCCCGACGTCATGTGCTCGTCCCCCTGAATTGTCGCTGTACCAGGCAATCTCGTCGATTTCGCCGTAGCGGTAGCCGGAGGTGCCGGCTTTGCACGCGTACTGCCACTCGGCCTCGGTGGCGAGTCGGTAGCCGGTTGCCGCCCGGTCCCACCAGGGAGACTCGGTGTCGATGTCGTGATACACGGGCGACAGACCGTCCGCGACTGACAGTGTGTTGCAGGTTGCGATGACGTCTTTCCAAGAGAGGTCGACCGCGGGTTTGCTCGGATCGTCCGCCGAATCTCCGTGAAGCAGTGCCCTGGTGGTGAGATGGCGAGCGAGGCGGAATGATTCGACTTTCGAGGTCCACGCAGTGCCTTTGCGATCGTCTCTGAGATGCACCTCGCCGGCAGGGATCTCGATCATCAATTCCGCTGCTCCGGTCATTCGTTCATCATCGCAGAGGTTGTCGCTCACCCGGGGAGACGCTCGAACGCAGCTTGTGGGTCAAGGCCGGTACGCATGCGCCATGCGGTCAGTGCAAGCCCGAGACACACCACCTGCGCCGGATCGTCGAGGGAAACTCCCATCAGCTTCTCGATACGAGTGAGCCGTGCATAAAGCGACTGGCGCCGAATGCCGAGGAAATCCGCGGTTCTCGCCTTGCCGCCCCGATGTGCGAGGTACGCGTCGAGTGTCCGGACGAGGTCGGCGGAATGTGCTGTGTCGTAAGCGATCAGCGAACCGAGTTGCTCCGTGACAAACGAGGACAAGGAAGCGGGTGTCGTGCCGGCGGCGAGCAGTCGTTGGACGCCGACGTCCCTGGCGAGGATCACTCCGGTCCGGGTGCCGAAACGCCGTGCGATCTGGACGACTTCGCGAGCTTGCGCGACCGCCGCACCGACGCCCGACAGATCCTCGACCGGCGTCGCCACTCCGAGCGTGCGTACCGCGGAACCGCCCGGCCCGCGGCGTAGCAGCTCGTCGGCTTCGGTGAACGCAGTCCGCACTCGAGCGGGGGATGCGGACGCCCACCCATGCGCGAGCACGATGACGTGATTGGCCGCAGTCCCGACGACACAGGAGCCGAGCACGGCCCGCACGGCGTCGCGTACTTGGTCAGCGAGCTCTCGAACCGGCGTTTGCCGATCGATGTCGACAGCGGCGACGAGGACGTGGTGCCCCTCCGACAACGGCGTCCACCCGGCCGCTGTCAGTCGTTCGGACAAGTCGCCGTGCGATGTGAGCACACCGCCCACCACGTCGGTGATCACCGATTGGGCGAGTGACTGTCTTGGGCCGAGATCGCCGTGACGGCCGAGTTCCAGAGCCACCGCGACGGCGGCGCAGTTTGCGACGGCGGTTCGGCGTGTAGTTGCGGGCCCGCACAGGACAAGTCGACCGAGTGAGTTCGTCGGACCGCGTACGTCGTGGATCGTGCGTTCGGTCTCGGATCGCTCTGCGCCGGTTGTGCTGCGCTCGACGGTTCTGCCATCCGCGTCGAGGAGATCGACGCCGCACCCCGCGAGTCGTGACACCTTGTCGAGCAGCGCGGTCATACCCTGGCCTGCCACCACGAGACTCAGAAGTTCTTGCCAGACAGGCTCGCCCGCCTGTGCCGAACCGAGAGTGCGGCGGAGCATGAGGTCGTGAAAGTCTTCGACCATCCGCTCGAAGGGCACTACTGCGTGCAGGGCCAAGAACGCGAGCCCGCGTCGGCGCGATGCTTCGACGAGTTCGGGAGGGGCCGTGAGGAACGAGCGGCCGACCTCCATCGCGAGCGCGACGCATCCCGCGTCCGCCAACTGGTCGATGTAGGCGGTGAGCTGCTCGGGAGATCGCCCGTGCAGACCGAGGCCCGTGGTCAGGAGGACCTCACCTCCGGACAGCAGCCCACCCATCTCGTACACCTCGGACGAATGGACCCAGCGGACCACCGCGGTATCGACGTCGCCCGCGAGCACCTCGATTGCGGCGGCCTTGAACGAGGGCATCGCAAGAACTTGTCGCAGAGTCGGGAGCATTTCTATATCGTCCGCCGAGGGGGCACTTCGTCATAGAGCTAGTTCTGCCGAACTGACAGGTTGTCCCTTGTCGGGCTGTTACCACCGTGGTCGGATTGTGACACGAGCCACAATCGACGATTTTGGTCAGACTCCAGGAGCGCACATGAACCACCCGGCACACACCGATGAGTATTTTCTCGGACTTGCGATCGAACAGGCGAAGATCGGTTGGGAGGAGGGCGGCGTGCCGATCGGCGCGGCGCTGATTCACCGCGGCGAGGTCCTCGCAGTCGGACGCAACCGCCGGGTTCAGATGAACAGCGCCATCCGTCATGGAGAGACCGACTGCATCGAGCGCGCCGGACGACTGCCGGCCTCGGTGTATCGCGAGTGTGTCCTCTACACGACTTTGTCACCGTGCTTCATGTGCGCCGGAACGGCGCGCCTGTACGAGATCCCTCGAATCGTAGTCGGCGAAAATCGTTCCTTCGAGGCGTCGGAAGAATGGTTGCGCAGCAGCGGAATTCAGGTCGACGTCGTCGACGACGCGGAGTGTGTGGCACTGATGGACCGCATGCTGGCCGAGCGCCCGAGCCTGTGGCTCGAAGACATCGGCGAAGTTGTATGAGCAGCGCCGTCGAACCTGCCACGGTCGCAGGCGATTCGGAGAGCACAGGCCACCCGATCGATCCGGACTATCCCGTTAGTCCGGTTCCGCTTCATGCACGAAAGCCGTTCTTCTCGCTCGCGGTGGTGTTGTTGGGGTTCACCATCTTCACACCGACGATGTTGGCCGGAGCAGCGCTCGGTACCGCGTTCTCGTTCTGGAAACTGATGGTGGTGATCGCCGCCGGATCCGCCATCTTGGGGGTGTACGTCGCCATGATGGGGTTCGTCGGAGCTCGAACCGGGCTGACGACAGTTGTGATGGCGCGCTACAGTTTCGGCACTCGCGGGTCCAAGCTCGCTTCGATCCTGCTGGGCGGTACCCAGATCGGCTGGTACGGAGTCATCATCGGCACGATCGGCGATCTCACCGCGCAGGCATTGGGCTGGGATTCCTATCTCGCGCGGGCGTCGGTGATGATCGCGGCGAGCATCTTGATGTGCATCACCGCCTGCTACGGCTACCGCGGAATGTATTGGGTCTCGCTCGTCTCGACGCCCTTGATCCTGGCGTTGGCCTGCTGGGTCGTGTTCCGGTCCCTCAAGGAAGTCGGTGGGTTCTCCGGCCTGGTCTCGGTTCAACCGCAGACGACCATGACGATCGCGCTCGCAATCACCACTGTGGTCGGCACGTTTGTATCGGCGGGAACGCAAGCGCCCAACTGGACCAGGTTTGCCCGTTCCGGATCACAAGCGGTGTGGGCCTGCGTTATCGGGTTCCTCCTCGGAAACGGATTGATGATCCTGTTCGGTGCCATCGGAGCCATCACGTTCCACGAAGGTGACTTCGTGCTGATTCTCTACAACCTCGGGCTTGTCGGCTGGGGCCTGGTCTTGCTGTTCGGGAACCTCTGGAAGAGCAACGCCGACACCGCATACGCCTTCGGGGTGGCCGGCGCCGAATTGTTCAGAAAGCCCCGCAAGACCCCGTTCGTCATCGGTGGGTGTGTGATCGGCACGGCGCTCGCTCTGACCGGTGTGCACAACCATCTTGTCGACTATCTGAGCCTGCTCGGAACGTTCATCCCGCCATTGGGCGGTGTGATCATCGCGGACTTCCTGTGCCGCTGGCGGCGCGGCATTCCCGAGGGTTACACCCCGCAGCCGGTCCACTGGCGAAACCTCGCCGTCTATGCCGTCGCAGCGTTCCTCGCTTGGCTTTCCGGTGAGTTCGAGGTGGGAATCCCGCCGCTGATCGGAATCGTGGCAGCAATTGCTCTGACGATGTTCCTGCACAGGGTGTTTGGCAACAGCTCGGCAGATCGGGAGGTCTCGACCTCCACCGTCTGAATCGTGCTTCAGGCACCAGCGAGCCCCCGGTGGTTTCGACCCCGCCGGGGGCTCGCGTAATTGATGGAAAGGGCAGACGATTCCGTCTCAACCGTCAGCGCAGAACAGGCAGGTAAGGTGCCTCGATTCCCTGCTCTTCGAACGCAGTCAGCGCCGAGCGTGCAAATGCGCGCTGGACTGCCCACTGGCGCCCAGGCTTGACCTGCGCCGTCACTCGAATGGTAATTGCCTCGGCAGTAACCGAATTGACTCCCAGCATCTCCGGTTTGTCGATCATGTCCGCCCTGATCGGTTCGGACTCCGCCGCCTCGAGGACAGCTCGCGTCGCCACCTCGCACGCTTTGTGCACGTTCGCGTTGTGGGCGATCGGGAGATCGAGAACTGCAGTGGCGTAACCCTGACTCATGTTGCCCACTCGCAGGATTTCGCCATTGCGGCAGTACCACAAGGTGCCGTTGGCATCTCGAATCGTGGTGACACGCAGGCCCACTGTTTCGACGGTGCCGACCGCGTCGCCGAGATCGACGACGTCGCCGACACCGTACTGATCCTCGAGCAACATGAAGATGCCGGAGAGGAAGTCACGCACCAGGTTTTGTGCACCGAAACCGATGGCAAGACCGATGACTCCGGCGGATGCGATGAACGGCGCGACGTTGATCCCGAGAATGCCGAGGATCTGCAGCACACACCAGACGAGGATGACGATGGACACCGTCGATTTGAGTACCGAACCGATGGTCCGGGCTCGCTGCGATCGGCGCTCGTTCACCTTGGCGTTCGGAGACTTGCGAGGCTTCGACATTCGATCGATCCCGCGGTGCAGTGCGAAGCGCAGAACGACTGCGAGCGCCACGTAGATCGCGATCTCGACGGGTCGGTGTATCAGCCAGTCTCGGTTGGTGTCGGTCAGTTCCCATGCTTGTATTTCGGAAATCATCCCCATGCATTCTACGGATTCCGGCCGATCCGGGCATCGTCGCAGGGCAGGCGGTCCAAAGCCGTACAGGCAGCTAGGCTTACGCCATGGCTGCGTTCACTGGCATACCCGTTGCTGCACTCGACTTCTACGAAGACCTGGAGGCCGACAACAGCAAGACCTGGTGGGCAGCGCACAAGGAGACGTACGACGAAGTGGTTCGTCGTCCGATGGCGTCGTTGACCGCGGCGTTGGAGGACGAATTCGGCACGGCCAAGCTCTTTCGGCCATATCGTGACGTTCGATTCTCGAAGGACAAGATCCCGTACAAGACACACCAGGGAGCGTTCGTCGGTCTCGCCGAGAGCTGTGGCTACTACGTGCAGATCGACGCGGCAGGGTTGATGGTGGCCGGTGGTTTCTACGCCAGCAGTTCGGAGACCATCGCGCGTTATCGTGCGGCTGTCGACGACGACGTTCGAGGGCCGGAGCTCGAGAAGATCCTGGCCTCCGTCGAGAAGGCCGGATGCACGATCGGCGGCGACAAGCTCAAGACGGCGCCTCGCGGATACACGGTCGATCACCCGCGGATCGAATTGCTGCGTCACAAGTCGCTGACTGCTGGTCGTAGTTACCCGAGCCCGTCGTGGCTGGACAGCGCCAGGACATTGAAGGAAGTTCGCACAGCGTGGCGCGCACTGACGCCCTTGGTCGAATGGTCCGGACAGGTGCTCGGACCGAACTGACCGTCCGACAGAAAAGTGTGACGTAGCCGTAGGAGTGTTCACCTCGAGTTCATCGAAACTCGAGACGCCTGGGGCTAGCGTGGTGTGTGTAACCGAAAGTTTCGGCCCCGCTTCGAGTCGCAGCGCCGCAGTTCGAAGCCATTTTCTCTCGATCGACATCGTGAACAACCCGTGTCAGTGGAGACCATCATGGCTATGTTTCTCGCTCTCGTCCTGATCATCTCGGTCCTCGGAATCGTCGGCACCTACCTCGCGTTCAGTGCGGTCTACTTCGTCGAGATGCGCAAACTCGACAAGTAAGGGGTGCGAATTGGCCTGATTCGACTATTTCTGGGCCGATCGCGACGACCCTCCCTGCGTACGCTGTTAGGGCATCCTTATCCGCTCGCAACAGTGGATGATTCATTTCTTCTGGAGGTTCGACACGCATGCCCGCTCAATCCACGCTCTTGCTTCCCGAGGGCTACTCCGACAACCGCCTCGTTTCGGACCTCACACGTCGGCAGTTCGGCTTCGGCGCCGGAATCGCCGGACTGGGCGCGTTCCTGGCGGCCTGCGGTGACAGCGGGAGCAGTTCGGGTGAAACCGAAATGCGTTCTGTTACGACACCTCTCGGTACCTACGACATTCCCGTCAATCCGAAGAGGGTTGTCGCGATCGACTCGCGGCTCGATCTGGAACCTGCTGTAGCTCTGGAACTTCCGCTCGTCGGCTACACGTACGCCCAGGCGACACCGTGGGTGCCTATCGATTCGTCGGTGCCGTTCCTGTCGGAGATCCCCAACCGCGAACAGATCTTGGCGCTCGAGCCCGACCTGATCGTGTGCCTCAACTACGAGAGCGAGTGGTGGCCGGTCGCCGAGATGTCCACCATCGCACCGGTTCTGACGACCGAGTTCACCGACGACTGGCGTACAAACCTCTCGCGGCTGTCGGGCTGGCTCGGTCGAACGGCCACACTCGATCGATTGACGCTCGACTACGACAATCTGATTTCCGACATCCGCAGTCGTCATGCCGAGAAGATTGCGTCCAAAACCGTTGCCAGTGTCTCGTTCATGCCAGACACGAACACGCTGTACGTCACGAGCATCCGTACGTCCGAGAAGGGCGACAAGCCCAGCGACATGACGCTCGGCGACATCGGTGGCAAAACTGCCACCTCGGAGGGCCTCGATCCCGAGGGCGGCGTCAGCCTCGAAGGCCTCGATGTGCTGGCCGGCGTCGACGGCTTCATGATCACCGAAAACGAGGACAGTGCCGCGTACCAGGCATTGGTGGCGAGCAAGCTGTGGCAGCGACTCCCGGCAGTGCAGGCTGGCAACGTCACCAGTCTGGGTGGCTCCACGTTCTACGGTTCGATCTACACGATTTCATACGTGGCACAGGGTTGGGATGCCCTGTACAACAAGATCAGCTGAAGCCTCTGCCGACCGGACCGATGAGTTTCGGTAACGCGGGCGGTCTAATCAGGTAGGCATTGACCAAACCTGAGGAGATCGACGTGCAAACAGAGCAATCCCCAGCGGTAGTGCAATCCCGCGACGGTACGACCATCGCATACGAACGCTCCGGTGCCGGACCAGCAGTGGTTCTGGTTGCCGGAGCGTTCTGCGATCGAGGATGGTTCGATTCTCTCGCTGCTGCGTTGGCGGCGGACTTCACGGTGTACTCGTACGACAGGCGGGGACGCGGTGACAGTGGTGACAGTCGTGCGTTCTCGATCGACGCCGAGGTGGAGGACTTGCGGGCGGTCGTCGCTGCCACCGGTGAAACGCCGCTGGTCTACGGATTGTCGTCGGGTGCTGCGCTGGCTTTGGAAGCCGCAGCGCAGGCCGTGCCGATGCGTAAGCTCGCCGTCTACGAGGCGCCGTACATGGACGACGACCAGCGTGACGAGACTGCCCAAAGTGACCTGGAGCGGTTGATCGCGGCCGGCGACAGGGAAGGTGCTGTGACGCGTTTTCTGGATCTGACGGGTGCATCCCCGGAGATGGTCGACGAGATCAAGCGGAGTGCCGATTGGCCCGACATGTGCGCCATCGCGCACACCTTGCCTTACGACGTCGCCGTGTGTGATCACGGCTGTCAGTCGCTCGACTGGCTTGCCTCCATTACCGTCCCTACATTGGTCATGTACGGCGGTGACAGTGGTCAATGGGCACCTTCTTCGGCGACGCGAATCGCTGTAAAAGTCTCGGGGACAAAGACTTTGGAGATCCCCGGTCAGGGTCACGGCGTTGCCGACGACGCTATTGTCCCGGCTCTGCGTGAGTTCTTTTCCGGCTAATCGCAGTGCGGCGAAAACGATCGTCAACCTAGGGTTGACGTTTTCGATTGCGTCAACCTATGGTTGACGCATGAGCAAGCCAGTGGAAATGACCAACAAGGTTCGACTCGACGACCTCATCGACGCGATCAAGAAGGTGCACACCGACGCGCTCGACCAACTTTCCGACGCCGTGATCGCAGCTGATCATCTCGGTGAAGTTGCAGATCACCTGATCGGCCACTTCGTCGACCAGGCGCGCAGGTCGGGAGCGTCGTGGACGGAGATCGGTGCGAGCATGGGTGTGTCGAAGCAGGCTGCGCAGAAGCGTTTTGTTCCCAAGGCGCCGAGTGATCAGAAGCCGATGGATCCGAACGAAGGGTTCAACCGGTTCACTCCCCGGGCGAAGAACGTCGTCATGGCCTCGCAGAACGAAGCCCGCGCTGCCGGTAACGCAGAGATCCAGCCGGAGCACCTGCTCCTGGGGCTTGTCGAGGAGCCTGCCGGGTTGGCTGCGAAGGCGATAGTGGCGCAGGGGGTGGAGCTCGGGTCCGTCCGAGCTGCAGTGGCCGGTGTACTCCCGGCTCCGACTTCCGAACTGCCAGAACTTATTCCGTACGACGCTCGCGCGCGCAAGGTTCTGGAACTGACGTTTCGTGAGGCTCTTCGCCTGGGCCACAACTACATCGGAACCGAGCACATCCTGCTCGCGCTGCTCGAACTCGAAGACGGATCAGGTGTTCTGGCTGATCTCGGAATCTCGAAGTCGGTTGCGGAGTCGAATATCGTGGGAGCGTTGGCCGTCATTCAGGATCAGTGATCGGTGTCAGTGCCGGCATCAATTCCCTAAGTGCCGGCATCCATTGCTCGATGTGGTTCGGAAAGCACTTGGCGAGTACGTCCGTCATGACAGATGGTGCAACCGAAGCTCCCGGAGATGCACCCAGGAGACCGGCAATCGATCCCTCTGCGCTGGTGATTACCTCTGTGCCGAATGTCAGCATCCCGACCTTTCTCGGGTGAGGTTTCACCAATTGGGCGCGCTGCCCGGCCTGAATCAGCTTCCAGTCTGCGGGATCGGCCTCGGGATAGAAGCGTTGCAGTGCGGCAAACTTGCGCCGTTTCGATGACAGTAATTGGCTGAACAGGTATCGGACAAGCGAGATGTTCTGTATTCCGACAGCAAGCAATACTGCGACGTTTCGGAATCGGATCGTAGCGAACAAGTCAGTTAGCTTGCCATGCTTGAGGAGTCGTGTGCTGAAGGTGGCATACGGTCCGAACATCAATGACGGGCAGCCGTCGACCATACGCCTGTCGAGATGGGGGACCGACATCGGTGGTGCTCCGATCGCGGCCTGGCTGTACACCTTCGCGTTGTGGGAGTCGACGACGGTGCGTTTCTCGGTATGCAGGAACTGGGCTCCGAGTGGGAACACCGCATAGCCTCGAACCTCGGGAACTCGCGCCTTCTGAAGGAGCCTGAGTGCGTACCCGCCTGCGCCGACGAAGACGAATCTTGATCTCAGTTGGAACCGAATGCCAGAGATAGTGTTTCGCCCACAGATAAGCCACGTGCCGTCTGTCATGCGCTGGAGTGATGTTACGTCGTGGCTCGTGCGGATGCGTGCACCACGATTTGTCATGGTGTGAAGCAGTTCTCGGGTCAGAGCACCGAAGTCCACGTCTGTACCTGCTGCGTATCGAGTCGCAGCTATCGGTTCGGAATCCATTCGGCCGCGCATCAAGAGCGGCGCCCAATTATTCACCGTCTGAGGATCTTCTGTGTACTCCATGGCTGAGAATTCGGGTAATCCGTGTAGCGTGGCGTGGCGCTGACGTAGATATTCGATGTCTCGTTCGCCGAAAACGACGTCCATGTGAGGGGTTGGGTTGACGAACGATGAGGTTTGTTTCAGCTCGCCGGTTTCCGTGAGTGATCCCCAGAATTGGCGAGACAGGTGGAATTGGTGGCTGATCTCTACAGCTTTCGCGGGGTCGCTGGGGTCGGGCATGTAGTTCAGTTCGCATAGGCCCGAATGGCCGGTTCCTGCGTTGTTCCACGGGTTGGAGCTTTCGCCGGCGGGTTCGCCCAACCGTTCGAGTACCTCGATGGACCAATCGGGTTGGAGTCTCGCTATCAATGCACCCAGCGTTGCCGACATGATCCCGGCGCCGATGAGTATTGCGTCGAGTGGGGGCTCTTCGGAACCAGGTTTCGATCCCGACGGTTGCGACGTGAACATGGGCGGCCTTTCCTCAGAGGTGGGGGGTGTATGTGCATCGTGGTCCCAAACAGACTCATCCGTCCAATGAAGAAACCATCGGTTTATGATCCGAATATGGATGAGTTTCGATCGGCTGAAGTAGAAGGGCTGGCGCCGCTTCTGGCGGCTTTCGATGTGGCAGCGGAGGAAGGCCACATCACGAGAGCTTCCGACCTGCTCGGGATTCCTCAGTCCTCGCTCAGCCGGAGATTGAAGACGCTCGAAAAGACGCTGGGATTTCAGCTTTTTCAGCCGGTCGGGCGCCGGGTTGCACTGACCTCGGCAGGGCGCGAATTACACGAACTAACTAGCCGCCTCGTCAAGGAGCTGGACAACGCAGTAGGTCTGGTCCGTAGTAACGCCGATCCGGAGGGTGGCCTCGTACGATTCGGGTTTCCACTGACATTGGGCCCGATCAGCGTCCCGTCGCTGCTCGCAGAGTTTCACGAGGCGGCGCCGCGGGTGCGATTGAACCTTGTGCAAGCGCATGGGGAATCACTCGCGCAAATGGTCCGAGACGGGCGTCTGGATCTTGCCGTGATGATTCCAGCACCGGAGGACTTGCCCACAACGCTGTTGGGGCATCAGCAAATACTCCTGCATGTGGGTACTGGACATCGATTAGCGGCGAGAGATTGTGTCGACCTTGCGGAACTGGTCGACGAGACATTCATCGCGAGTCCGCCCACCTATCACCTTCGGATGTTGCTCGACTCTTGCTGTATGCAAACCGGATTCGAGCCGAGGGTTGCATTCGAGATCACGGAGTTCGAAACGATTCGTGCCCTGGTCTCGCGTGGTCTCGGTATCGCGTTGCTCCCCATCGCCGAGGTCGATCACCCGGATCTCGTCGCTGTTCCGGTAACGGGCGTTCGCGATCGAACCATCGCGTTGGCCGTCGGCAATTACCGCCTGACGCCCGCCGTAATTCGACTGCGCGATCACCTGATTGCTCGTGCAACAGCGCTTCTCGGGTCGCCGTAAGGACAATGCAGAAGAGGGCCGCACCCTTGCGGGTGCGGCCCTCTTCTTGTGTCACTGATTAGACAGCGCGCACATTGGTGGCCTGAGGACCCTTCTGGCCCTGGCCAACCTCGAACTCCACACGCTGGTTCTCGTCGAGCGACTTGTAGCCGTTGCCCGAGATTTCAGAGTAATGAACGAACACGTCCGGTGTTCCGTCGTCGGGAGCGATGAAACCAAAGCCCTTTTCGCCGTTGAACCACTTCACGATGCCCTGTGCCATACCGATACTCCCTACAAACTCGATCCGGGCCCTCACATCGAAGTCCCGATCTCGATGTGTCTATCCTCCCACGCCGCGCAAGTCGAACGGTGGGCGACGTGCAAAAGACGGTAATTCGGAAGCTTTCGAGGAGGGAATGGCAACTGATCTTCGACTGATTTTCGACGCTGGAGCGACCCGATCGCCGAAGGCAGGGACTGGTGGCTCGCCCAACTGCCTGCGGTGATAGATCAGCGGGAATGCACTTGTCCGCTCGAGAACGGTCCATATTTATCGCTCCGATCTCTCGGAATCGCAAACGTAGGAACCCTATGGAAGATGAGGGTGGGCTAACCTCTCATTCGCTGTGCCCTCGGCGCGCGCAGCAGCCGAGAAGGAGAGTGCATACATGTACGGAACGATTTGTGAATCCACGACGTCTGAACTGGTGGACCAGCTCAGTCGCCGTGGGTTCTTCGGCGTCGGTGCGGTGGCAGCGGCCGCCATCCTTGCGGGTTGTTCGGCTACGTCAGATGCCGCTGATGCCGGCGAACAACGCGAGGTGATCAATGCGCTCGGCACCACCACGATCTCGGGGAAGCCGGAAAGGATCGTTGTTGCCAGCGACTTCACGGATCTCGAATTTCTGCTCTCTCTCGGCGTTCACCCAGTCGCCTACGGCAATACGGGTGCGTGGGACCGCGGTGCACTGCCTTGGCAGAGCACCGCTGGAATAGCCGATCTCGAAAGCTTCGACACCACAGGCGAAATCAGCCCGGAAATCATCGCGCGCTACTCGCCGGATCTCATCATCGGAATGAAGACCTATCTCGAACCGGCAGCCGAGAGGCTCAGCCAGATCGCGCCGGTCATCGCGCTGGACTGGACCACCTCGTGGCGTGACGGCGTCGCCACGGTCGGGCAGGCCGCTTTTGTCGACGAGGCCGCTGCTGCAGCGATCGCCCGGACCGATGCCCTGATCTCCGACACCGCCGCTTCGCTGAATGGCTTGGGTGGCAAGTCGATCATGATCGGCTCGATGTACGGCGATCAGTTGTATGTGCAAGGGGATGCCAGTGCGCCCGGGGTTCTGCTGCGCGAACTCGGACTCAACTATCGCGGATACAACGCCGAGCAGATGACTGCGCTGTCGATGGAGCAGGCGGAGGTACTCGCACCCGCAGACATTTTGCTCAGCCTCGCTTCTGATCAGGAAGCGACGACGAGGTTGGAGAACTTCGCAGTTTTCCAGAACCTCCCCGCGGTGAAGGCGCGAGCCTATGCGCCGGTCGAACTTCTGCTCTCGAATGCCTTTGTCGACAATTTCGGTCCACTGAGCGCGCCGTACGCCTTGCCGCAGCTCGCCGAGGTCTTGACCGGGCTTGCGGCGGGCCAGGGAAAACAGCTCCCCTGACCTCGCTTCCGAGCCTACGGACGCAGCGTCGGCCTAGCATCGAGACATGGTGGACATAGATCTGACGGGCCGCGCCGCAGTAGTCGGCGGATCACAACCGCTGCGAGCGATACTCGAAACACCCACTACCCCCGGCCCGTGGCCGGGGGTAGTGATGATTCACGAGGCCTTCGGGCTCGAGGAGGTGATGCAGCGGCAAGCCAAGCGGCTGGCCGCTGCGGGGTTCTTGACGCTTGCTGTCGACCTCTACAGCGCGGGCGGGGCGAAGCGGTGCCTCGTGCCCACCATGACGTCGATGCTTCGAGGACACGGCAAGGCGTTCACCGACATCGAAGTCGCTCGCAGTTGGCTGGTGGAATCCCCGGACTGCACCGGAAAGATCGGTGTCATCGGATTCTGCATGGGCGGCGGCTTCGCGATGGTCAGCGCCGGAGATTTCGACGCTGCCTCGGTCAACTACGGTCAGCTTCCACGCAAACTCGATGAGGCAGTGGTGGATGCGTGCCCGATCGTCGGGAGTTTCGGAGGCAAGGACTTCTCGCTCCGCGGCGCGGCAGCGAAACTGGAGACGGCGCTCAGCAATGCCGGTATCGAGAACGACGTCAAGGAGTACCCCACCGCCGGCCACGCGTTCCTCAACGACGCGGAGGCCGGACCCAAGGTGCTTCGTCCGTTGGAGCGCATCCTCGGAATCGGTCCCGATCCTGTTGCAGCGCAGGATGCCTGGAAGCGAATCGACTCGTTCTTCGAGCGTCACCTGGCATGATCAGCGACTGGTTGTCTCACCGCCGTTGACTGCCAATACCTGACCGGTGATCTGCCGGGCGCCCGGTGAGGCCAAGAAGTGGACGGCTGATGCGATGTCGTCCGGTGTTCCGGCGCGCTTGGTGCTGGTGGACTCGATCAGCATCGCGCGACGCTCGTCCGTCAGAAAGTCTCGGAAGAACTCGGTGTCGGCGATGTAGCCGGGGGAGACGATGTTCGCGGTGATGCCTTCGGGGCCCAGTTCGGCGGCCAGATCGATATTCCACGTCGCAACTGCGGCTTTGGCAGCGCCGTACGCGCCCGCGCCCTTGTCGGCGGCAATCGATCCGATGGTGATGACGGCACCGCCGCTGGGGATTCGATCGCGAACTGCGGCTGTAGTCAGCACTGCCGAGATGAGATTGGAGTCCAGATTCGCACGCCACCCGGCGGCCAGGGATTCCAGATCTGACGGTGCTTCGCGATCGAAGTCCGTGTTGCCACCGGCGCAGTGCACCACGACGTCGATGGTTCCCGGAAGCGAATCCTGCAGCCGCTTCAGGTCTTTCGGGTCGGAGTTGTCACACGTCAAGGCGTGAACATCGGAACCCAACTCCTCTGCGGTCTTTTCGAGTGGTTCCGTGCGTCGGCCGGTGACAAAAACTGTGTCTCCGTCTCGGGCGAACGCCGCTGCAACTGCGCGTCCGATCCCTGTTCCGCCGCCGGTGACCAGAACTGTGCGTGTCATGCCTACCTCCGTGAGCTACGTTTAGACCTATACGAAGAACGTATCATTTAGAGCTAAATGAGGTGTGCAGTGGTGGGCGATTACAACCCGGACGACGCGGTGGACGCGGTTGCGTTGGCCTGGCTTCGCGAAAGGCCGGGCACGCCCGTAGAGGGTATCGGCATTGTGACCAGGCTGTGGATGTGCGCCAAGTTGCTCGGTGAGGATCGCCGACGGGTACTCGCCTCGGCCGGTGCGGACACAGCCACGCTGGACCTACTCAGTGTCCTGCGGCGATCCGGCGAGCCGTATCAGTTGACGACTCGCCAGATCACCGAGCAGACCGGAGTCACGGCCGGTGCGATCTCGCAGCGACTCGCGCGCGCGGAGAACGCGGGTCTGGTGGAGAGGTCTTCCGCCGCGGAAGGGTCGCGAATAGTGCTCGTGACCCTCACTGCCGCCGGTCACGAACTGGTGGAGCAATTGGTGGACCGAGTCCTCGGCCGTGAAGCTGAACTGACGTCGATTCTCACCGAGCAGCAGCAGGCCGAACTCACCGAACTGCTGCGTGTCTTTCTCGACGGTCTACGCGGCGAACTCGGTGACCCTGGCGTCGCGCACGTCGGGGCTTGATCAGGACAGGCGCTCGAACACTGCAGCCAGGCCCTGCCCGCCGCCGATGCACATCGTCTCGAGGCCGTAACGTGCTTCGCGACGGTCCATCTCGCGCAACAGGGTGGCCAGGATTCGTCCACCCGTGGCACCGACCGGATGGCCGAGGGAGATGCCGGAGCCGTTGGGGTTGACGCGCGGGTCGTCGGCTTCGAGCTTCCAACTCTGCAGGACTGCAAGTGCTTGTGCCGCAAAGGCTTCGTTGAGTTCGATGACATCCATGTCCGCCAAGGTCAATCCGAGGCGGCCGAGTGCCTTCTCCGACGCCGGGACGGGACCGATGCCCATGGTGCGCGGGGGAACTCCGGCAACGCTCCAACTTGCCAGGCGTGCGAGGGGGCGCAGTCCGAGTTCGCGGGCTTTGTCTGAGGTGGTGACGATCGCCATCGCTGCGCCGTCGTTCTGGCCGCTGGCATTACCTGCCGTCACGGTGGAGTCCGGATCGATCTTTGCGCGCATGGGACGAAGGCGTGCAAGCGATTCCATCGAAGTGTCGGCCCGCGGATGCTCGTCGGTGTCGACGAGCAGGGCCTCACCCTTGCGCTGCGGAACGGATACCGGAACGATTTCCTCGGCGAAGACGCCGTTCTTCTGTGCAGCAACAGCACGCTGATGCGACTGCACTGCGAGTGCGTCCTGATCTTCGCGGCTGATGGAGAACTCGGCGCGCAGGTTCTCTGCCGTTTCGATCATTCCGCCGGGAACCGGGAAGTCGCGTCCGCCGGCTGTCACGCGGGCGCGCGCGAGACGATCGCTGAGCGCAACACCTTCACCCTTGACGCCCCAACGCATTCCGGTTGCGTAGAACTCTGCCTGGCTCATCGACTCGGCACCACCCGCAAGGACCAGATCACTGCCACCGGACTGAACCTGCATGACGGCCTGGATGATCGCCTGCAATCCCGACCCGCACCGGCGATCCACCTGCATGCCGGGAACATCGACGCCCAGACCGGCGTTGAGCGCCGCGATGCGTCCGATCGCCGGAGCTTCACCGTTCGGCGAAGCCTGGCCGAGAATGACGTCGTCGATCTCCGCGCCGGAAATGCCGGTACGCGTGACGAGTTCGGCGATCAACGTCGAGGCGAGATCTTCCGGGGCTACGTCACGGAATACACCGCCGAAGCGGCCGACAGGGGTGCGGAGCGGTTCACAGATGACAACGTCAGGCATTGGTTCTTCCTTGGGTCTGCTCGGTCAGCGAGTGGCAGCCGAGTGGTTGTTGGACGACTGAGTACGTCCGAGATCGACGGAGATGGCGTCCGCGGTGGCGACTGCGGCCGGAACCAGTTCACCGCGAACAGCTTCGGCGCTGTAGCGGGCGGCTTGGGTGGAGATGTTGACAGCCGCGACCACATCACCGGTTGCGTCCCGGATGGGTGCGGCGAGCGAGCGCAGACCCTCTTCGAGTTCCTGATCGACAATCGCGAATCCGTCGGCGCGAATCTTCTCGAGTTCGGCACACAGACCGTCGGCGGTGGAGATGGTCTTGCCGGTCAGGCGGGCGAAGGACACTCGGGCGAGGTAGGCGTCCAGGGCGTCGTCCGGCAAGCCGGCGAGCAGAACCCTACCCATGGATGTGGCGTACGCGGGAAAGCGCGTGCCGATGGTGATGGAAACCGTCATGATGCGGCTGACCGGAACACGGGCCACGTACACGACGTCGTCACCGTCGAGGATCGACACGGACGTGGATTCACGGACCTTGGCGGACAAGGCTTCCAGATGCGGCCCGGCGATCTCGGGAAGGGACAGACTGGAGAGGTAGCTGTAGCCGAGTTCGAGGACACGGGGCGTCAACCAGAACACCGAACCGTCAGTACGTACGTATTCGAGTTCGACGAGCGTGAGCAGGAAGCGGCGAGCGGTCGCACGCGTGAGATCGGTGTGCCTGGCAACCTCGCTGAGGGTGCGACGCGGGTGCTCACCGTCGAAAGCCTTGATGACGGACAGTCCACGTGCCAGCGACTGCACGTAGTCCGGTGACGGTCCCGGCGCTTGCTCGCTGCTGTTCTCACTCATGTTGTCTCGTTCTCCTCAGGTTCGGCCGAGAGGTCTGCGAGTGCTTGCTTTCCCAGCGCAAAAGCCAAGTTGCTGTTCGGCACACCCGCATAAACCGCGGTATGGAGAAATACTTCCACGAGTTCGTCGGGATCGATCCCGGCACGCAGCGCAGCGCGAATGTGCATGTCGAGTTCGTGTTCGTTGCCGACGGCAGTGAGGATCGCGAGAGTGAGGAGCCTGCGGGTGTGGTGATCGAGGCCGGGGCGTGACCAGATGTCGCCCCACGCCGTGCGAGTGATGAAGTCCTGGAACGGGGCCGTGAATTCGGTGGCACCGGCGATGGAACGATCGACGTGGGCGTCGCCGAGCACCTGACGTCGTACGGTCATACCTGCCGATACCGCGGCGCTACGTTGGGCGAGCGCAGATGTGTGCGAGGCAATATGCGTTGCAAGCAGTTTGGTGACGCGCCCGGCCTGTTCGACGTTGGCGAGGTGTGCGCCGGGATCGACCACGTGCAGTACCGCATCGGCGATACCGTCGGCGATCGCGCTCAACGTCGCCGGAGGTGTCGACGGATCCTGCTCGCCCGCGACGAGGAGCGTCGGAGCGACGATGCGGGCCAGGTCGGCGCGGCCGTCCCACATCGAAAGCGCCTCGCAGCAGGCGGCATAACCCTCGTCGGGTGTGGCTTCGACCATCGCGACGTGGCGGGCGACAAGCTCCGGATTGTTTTCGGCCAGTCCCGGCGTGAACCAGCGTCCGACGACGGCGGCCGCGATGGACGCGATGCCGTCCGCACGGACAGCCTGCGCACGATCGATCCATGGCTGAGTCGGGGCGAACTGCGAGGACGTGCACATCAACGTCAACGTCTCGACGCGAGTGGGGTGGTGCGCGGCGATCCACTGGCTGACAGCGCCGCCGAGGGAGAGCCCAACGAGATGTACGGACTCGAGTTCGAGCGAATCGAGGAGAGCGATGACATCGCCGGCAAGATCGGCAATGGAGTAGGGGCCCGCAGGCACCGGTGACTTGCCGTGGCCGCGATGGTCGACGGCGATGACGCGGTAGCGATTCGACAGCGCGTGAATCTGCGGCTGCCACATGGACAGATCGGATCCGAGTGAACCCAGGAGAACCACTGCCGGGGCATCGGGATTGCCGGTCTGTTGAAAGTTGAGCGCGACGCTCATCGAGATCCTCCTGTGGGGCGTTCGGCGAGGGCGCGGTCGACCAGATCGGTGGCGTGGCCCAGATAGTGTGCGGGGTCGAGTAGTTCGGCGATCTCGGTTTCGCTCAGGTGCTCTGCGATGGCGGGATCACGATCCAACCTGGTTCCGGAAGTGGCTGCCGCGGTGACGATGTCGCGTGCTCGATCAGTGTGTGCGGACAGGGCCTTGGTGACACGCTCGGCGAGAATCAGGCCACCGGTGATGTCTAGATTACGAGCCATCGACTCGGTGTGTACTTGCAGGCCGGTGAGGCTCACGGAAAGCTGGTGCGCTGCTCCGCCTGCCAGACGCAGGAGATCGGTGACGGTTTCCCACTCGGCGTGCCAGGGGCCTGCGGCGCGAGCGAATTCGTGATCCATGTTCGACAGGGCTGTGGCCACCAGGGCGGGAGTACGTCGCGCTGCCGCGCGGGCGGTGATCGCGGCAACCGGATTCTGCTTGTGGGGCATGGCCGATGAGCCGCCCGGAGCGCTCTCGGCGACCTCGGACAGCTCGGTGGACGCCATGACGGTGATGTCGGTGGCGGGCTTGGAAACGGCGCCGGCGACGATACCGAGAGTCGTCGCGAGTTCTGCGATGGTCACGCGGTCGGTGTGCCAGGGAGTGACCTGCCTGGCCAGACCGAGTTCGTCGGCCAGCGCGTCCGCGATCCTGAGTCCGTCGGGATACAACGCAGCGAGTGTTCCTGCGGCTCCGCCGAATTGAACCGGCAACGTGGACAGCACGATTTCGAGACGAATCGCTGCGGCGTCGAGTGCGGTGAACCAACTCGATGCCAGTAGCCCGAAGGTGGTCGGAAGTGCTTGTTGTCCCAGGGTTCTCGCGACCATCGGAGTAGAGCGATGGATGCGGGCGAGGTGGGCGGCGGAATCGGCGGCGCGGGTCAGGTCGGCGAGAACCACCGCGCCCGCGCGTCGCGTCAACAGCATCAGCGCACAGTCCATGATGTCCTGACTGGTGGCGCCCGGGTGCACCACGGAGGCAGGCACACCTTCCTGCCCCACCCTTTCGCGCAGCATCTTCACCAGCGGAATGACGGGATTTCCGCCGGCGGCCGACGCGCGGCCGAGCGCCACGATGTCCAGGCCGCCCGGTTGTGAGAGTTCAGCTGCGGCGGTCGCCACCGCGGCGCAATGTTCCCCGTCGGCCAACCCGACAGTGGCCATCGCACAACTCAGTGCGGCCTCCACGTCGAGCAGCGCGGTGACCCACGCTTGGTCGGACAGGTGCTCCGATACTCGGGTGGCCCCGAACACCGGGTCGAACAGTGCGCCGCGAGTGGGCATGTGTACTCCTCTTACAGCTCGAAGAAGGGCGTCTCGACGCCGTTCGCGTCCTCGTCCTGAACATAGACCGTCCAGGAGTACCCACCGTCGACCTTGGTTGCAACCAACTTCGCGCGTTCGGTTTCGCTCAGTGAGGACAGCACCGGATCTGTTACGTGTGCGTCGGTGTCCTCGGGGAAGTACAAGCGGGTGACCAGGCGGTCGAGCATGCCGCGAGCGAAGACCGATACGTTGACGTGCGGCGCTTCGTCCGCATCCGTTTCAGTGGGCTGCGCTCCGGGCTTGACGGTGTAGACCAGTGCGGTGCCGGTGGAATCTGCTGCGCTGCGGGCGAATCCGCGAAAACCCGCCGGAGTGAGGTCCACTGCGCCGCGGGGATCGTCCGGATGGTTGAAGCGTCCGAGCGTATCGGCCTGCCATGTTTCGATCATCGCGTCGGCGACGGGTGTGCGGGCGCCGTCGATCACCGTGATGGCCAGCGTGATTCGTCCGGGGGTGTCGGTCGGGGCAGCGTCGGGGCCGTCCGTCCAGGGGAGGCCGATGTGCCAGTACGGTCCGACGGTCTGAGAGGGCGTGACCCCGAAGGGGGCGGTGGTGAAGTCGCCGGGGACGACCGGATAAGTGGGTGCGGGCTTCGCGGTGTGATCAGTCATCGTGGTCTTCCTCGTTCTCGAATACGGAGGCATTACGGCCGCGCAGGACGATGTCGAAGCGGAACCCGAGAGCCCAGTTGGGGACTGTGGCGTCGTAGTCGAAGACGCTGACCATGCGGTGACGTGCTGCTTCGGGTACCGCGTTGTAGATCGGGTCCTGGAAGAACATCGGATCGTCGGGGAAGTACATCTGCGTCACGAGGCGCTGCGTGAATGCCGTGCCGAACAGCGAGAAATGGATGTGGGCCGGTCGCCAGGCGTTGTCGTGGTTCATCCACGGGTAGGCGCCCGGCTTGATCGTGGTGAAGCTGTAGTGGCCGTTCGCGTCGGTCACGCAGCGACCGAGCCCGTTGAAGAACGGGTCCAGCGGCGCGGGCCAGTTGTCGCCGGTGTGGCGGTAGCGTCCACCGGCGTTGGCCTGCCACACCTCGAGCAGTGTGTGGGGGACCGGCTTTCCGTCGCCGTCGAGTACACGGCCGTGAACGACGATGCGCTGTCCCTGTGCTTCGCCGCCGTTGGCAATGGTCAGGTCGTTTTCGCCGGCGCCGACGCGATCTTCGCCGAATACCGGCCCGGTGAGCTCCGTGAGGCGCTGGGGGAGCAGCTTGAGCGGTTGCTTCGGGTGGCGAAGGGAAGTGGTCTTGTAGTCCGCGAAATCGGCCGGGGCGTTGACGCCAGTCGGCCGCTGGTACCTCGGCGGTAGATGCAGCATAGGGAACCTCGTCGTTCGGTTACGTGAAGTTGTTCGCAATGTGTACATGTGTTGCGCTCTGCGAACAGAATAGTTCGTAGATGTGACCCAGGCAATGCCGGGGGCGAAAAATGTTCGTGATGCGCACGGGGGTTCACAATACGTACGCACCGCGCTACTGTGATCGACATGATGGACAAAGTCATTCCCACTGCTGCCGAGGCCGTCGCCGACGTGCCGGACGGCGTCACGATCGCTGTCGGAGGTTTCGGGCTCGTCGGAGTGCCGGAAATCCTCATCGATGCGCTCCTCGAGCAGGGCGCGACATCACTCGAAACGGTGAGCAACAACTGCGGCACCGACGGGTTCGGGCTCGGAGTGCTTCTGGAGAAGGGGCGTATCCGTCGCACTGTCAGCTCGTACGTCGGCTCCAACAAGGAGTTCGCGCGTCAGTACCTTTCCGGTGAGCTGGAAGTCGAACTCACGCCGCAGGGCACGCTCGCCGAGCGCATGCGCGCCGGGGGAGCGGGCATCCCCGCGTTCTTCACCCCTGCCGGCGTCGGCACCCAGGTCGCCGACGGCGGCCTGCCACTGTGTTACGACGGCAACGGCGGCATCGCAGTTGCCAGTCCGCCCAAGGAAACTCGTGACTTCGACGGCGTCACCTACGTGATGGAGCGCGGCATCGTCGCCGACTATGCACTGGTCCATGCCTGGAAAGGTGACCGGCACGGCAACCTCGTCTACCGCGCGAGTACCCAGAACTTCAATCCGGCTGCAGCAACGTCGGGGCGCATCACCATTGCGCAGGTCGAGCACCTCGTCGAGCCGGGTGAGCTCGACCCCGCCGAGATCCACACGCCGGGCATTCACGTTCAGCGTGTTGTCCACGTCGGCCCCGTGACGGTCGGCATCGAGAATCGGACGGTACGAGCATGACTTCTGTACTACCCATCAAACTCACCCGCGAAGAGATGGCGGCCCGCGTCGCGCGCGAACTCGAGGACGGGCAGTACGTGAACCTCGGCATCGGTATGCCGACGCTGGTTCCGAACTACCTCCCGACCGACATCACCGTTGTATTGCACTCGGAGAACGGCGTTCTGGGTGTTGGGCCGTACCCGACCGAGGACGAACTCGATCCCGAGCTGATCAATGCGGGCAAGGAGACCATCACCGTTCTCCCCGGTGCGTCGTTCTTCGACTCCTCAGCGTCGTTCGGCATGATCCGCGGCGGCCAGGTCGACGTTGCCGTGCTCGGTGCCATGCAGGTCAGTGCCACCGGAGACCTCGCGAACTGGATGATCCCCGGCCACATGGTCAAAGGCATGGGCGGCGCGATGGATCTGGTCCACGGCGCAAAGCGCGTCATCGTGATGATGGAGCACGTCTCGAAGAAGGGTGAGCACAAGATCGTCGAGGAGTGCTCGCTTCCGCTGACCGGTAAGGGCTGCGTCCAGCGAATCATCACCGACATGGCCGTGATCGACGTGACTGACGACGGTCTCTGCCTGGTGGAGACGGCGCCGGGCATCAGCGTCGACGACGTGGTTGCCGCTACCGGAGCGAAACTGATTCTTTGACAGTCCGTTTCATCTGATGGCTCAGCCGCCGGGTCGTGACTTCCATCCGACCCGGCGGCTGTTTTACGCCCCGACGTCGTTCAGCTCGCTCTCGACCGGAATCCAGAGCTCGAACCGCGCGACGGTGAAATCGTCGTTGTATTCGGTACGCATGATCTCGGGACCAGGTACGGAGCGAAAAGGGTTGGCCGGGAACCATTCCGTGTAGATATCTCGCCACAAGTACTGCACGGATTCGATTGCCGACCCGTCGGCGGTGAACACGGCCCACGTGTGTGCGTCGACCGTCAGCACATCGAAACCCGTGGGTGAAGGTTTGCCGGTGACCACTCCCAGGTAGTAATCCAGTTCTGTACCTTCGGTTCTGGGATGCGCCAAATTGTCGACGACACTGACGATTCCCGCCGGTTCCTGATCGGACAGCTCGCGCAAACCGCGCAGCGCAACCTTGTCCACGGAGCGGGTGAAATCTTCGATCGCAGAATTGGGACCTTCGTGAACCAGTGGAACCCGGGTCTTGAACCCGACTACCGTCAGGGCAGGTTTGTCCACAAGCATGTAGTCCATCGGTGTGGCTCCTTCCAACGTCACGTGAATGACAAGTTTCGGTTGTGATTTGAGAACGGCGGGAGCGCGTTTGACCGCGCCGGGGCTCACGCCGTGAAATGCGGTGAACGCTCGTGTGAAGGCTTCCGCGGACGAGTAGCCGTACTTCACGGCGGTCTCCAACACTCCTGATCTGCTGACGGACAACTCGGCACCGGCCAGGGTGAGTCGACGTCGACGGATGTATTCGGATACGGGAATGCCGGCCAGTGCCGAGAACATCCGCCGAAAGTGATACTCCGAGGTGGTTGCCAGCCTTGCCATCTCGGCTGTGTCGATCTCGCCGCTCAGATTGCTTTCGATGTAGTCGAGCGCGCGGTTCAGTCCGTCGATCATCGTGTCTTCCTGTTCACGGGTTTTACGCTACGCAGATCACTTGGGCCGTACCCGACTATCCGTGCCCGAAAAAGTAGGGCAGGAAATGCATCTGGACAACTCAGTTAATCATCATTATCTTGAATCGAACATCGATGGTTGACCAGGAGGCGCAGTGAGCACCCGTTTTCCGCAGGCTGAATTGACCGAGGTGCCCGAGGACATCGCCGCCAGGATTCTCGAGATCCAGGAGAAGTCAGGGTTCGTGCCCAACGTCTTCCTGATGTTCGCTCGGCGGCCAGCCGAGTTCCGGGCATTCTTCGCATACCACGACGCGATCATGCTCAAGGAAGATTCCGCACTCACCAAGGGCGATCGAGAAATGATCGTCACCACGATCTCTGCGGCCAACAAATGTACGTACTGCGTTGTCGCGCACGGCGCGATTCTGCGTATCTACGAGAAGAAGCCGCTGGTTGCCGACCAGGTTGCGGTCAACTATCGCACCGCAGAGATCTCCGATCGTCAGCGCGCGATGCTCGACTTCGCCACCAAGGTGAACTCCGCCTCACACGAAATCGCCGACGCCGACTTCGACGCCCTCCGTGAGCACGGCTTCGGCGACGAGGACGCGTGGGACATCGCCGCGATCACTGCATTCTTCGGGCTCAGCAATCGCATGGCGAGCTTCTCCGGCATGCTGCCCAACCCGGAGTTCTACCTGATGGGGCGCGTTCCGCGGTCCTGATTCCTGCGTCTCGAACATAAGCTTTCAATTTTTCGGACCGACCGGTCGTAACGTCTGGAACTCAGCCGACGAAGTAAAGGCTGTCCACGCCGGAATTGCCGTCTTCGTAAAGAAGGCCGAAAGGTTGAGCGCTATGTCGGAGAAGTCCATCGCCCATTCTCGGAGGGTCCGCTCTGCGGCCGCCGGTGCCGTACTAGCTCTCGGATTGGCGGTGGGCGGCACAGGAATTGCATCGGCAGAGCCCGAAACCGTGTGTACTCCGAGTACCGATCCGCTGGTGACCTGCGCAGAGGAAGAGGCAGCTGCCACCACCGACGCCGACGCGGCGACGAGCACCGAGACCACACCCGAGAAGGTTGAAGCCGGGGTCGCGGGCGCGGGCAGTGCCGAAACCGCAGGTACGGACGCCGCAGCACTGGCGGAAGCCGAAGCAAAAGCCAAAGCAGCAGCCGACGCGGCAGCGAAGGCCGCCGAAGCAGCCGCGACGGCAGGGGTCGACTCGTCCGCAGCGACAGACACTTCGGTGAAGGCGACCGAGGCAATGACTCAGGCGAGCGTCGAGGCAACCAAGGCGGCGGTCGAATCGACCAAGGCCAAGGCGGAGGCAGGGGCCGCGGAACAGTCTGCCAAGGAAGCTGAAGAGGCAGCCAAGGTTGCGGAGTCCGCGGCGGCCGATGCGAAAGAGGTAGCAAAAACAGCTCAGGCAGAAGCAGACGCGGCCGCAGCCAAGGCTGCCGAACTCGAGGAAGCTGCGAAGGCCGCCGGTTCGGGGCCCAAGACCGAAGAGGCAGCAAAGGCGCGCGCCGAGGCTAATGCTCTGCAAGCCAAAGCCGATGAGGCGAAGGCTGCCGCGGATGCAAACGCCAAGCTGGTTGCGGACAAGAACAAGGAAGCCGAGGAAGCCTTCAAGAACTGGGATTTCGCGAAGGCAGCCGTCGCTAAGGCTCAGGCGCTGGCCGCCGCATGGAACGCCAAGCAGCTCGCGATCACCGTCAAGGAAACTCAGAAGGTGGCCACCGCCGCTGAAACCACGGCCAAGGCAGCCGAGTCCGCAGCTGCCACCGAGGTAGAAGCTGCTACCGCCGCCCGTAAGGCCGCAGATGAAGCGGCGGCTACTGCGGCTTCCGCACAGAAGGACGCCGACGCTGCGCAGAAGGCCGCGGAGACGGCCCAGGCCGAAGCCGATGCTGCGGGCGAGGCTGCCACCGACAAGCGAGCCATTGCCGACGAAAAGGCTGCCGAAGCCGCCAAGAAGGCCGAAGCTGCCGAAGCGGCGAGCAAGAAGGCGCAGGATCTCTACCTCGCCGCCGAAGACGCGAAGGCCGCAGCCGACGCCGCAGCAGCAAAGGCCAAGGAAGCTCAGGCCGCCGCGGCCGCCGCGAAAGCCGAAGCGGATGCAGCGCAGAAGATCGTCGACGAGCTCAAGGCAAAGGGCGAGAAGGAGATCGACAACGGAACAGGCGTCGGCGGTGAAGTGATCATCGGTGAGCACACCGACGACGGCTCCGGAGTCACGAAGGTCGACGAGACCACCGCTGTAGTGAACAAGACCGGCGTCAAGCTGGTCGGCTACTACAACAACAAGGGAGCCTTCGACGTCGTCGACTACTACGTCACCGATGCCGACGGCGATCCGGCACTTGCAGGAAGCCTGCCCCCCGTCGAACTTGCTCTCGGTGACACTGCAAGCAGCAGTACCAGCGGCAGCAGCAGTTCCAACCTGCCGGCTGTACTGATCGGCGTCGGAGTCGTGGGCGCTGCCGCCGCAGCAGCTACGACGGTGGTTGTTCGTCGCAAGCGTCATGACGGCCCGGGCAACACGTCTGCGTAGCGCCGGCCTCTCGGCGGTAGCGATCCTCGCCCTCCTCGCATCCGGATGTTCGGGCGAGAATGCGGGATCGCTACCTGACCGCTCGCCGGTGCAGTCGCATATCGCGGCTGCACCGGCTTCGGTGACCGTCGATCCGGCAGAACCCGAGAGGATCGAGTTGAGGACTGCGTCCGGGGTCACGTACCTGAGCAGTCCGTTGCACTCGGAGAAACTGATGCGCGGCGGCGAGAGTGGGCAGCAACTCAATCCCGTCGACGAACTGCCGGTGTGGTGGGGCGAGAGCGGAATGCCGGGAACGGAGACCACACAGACCGTTGTTGTCGTCGGGCACAACTACACCACTCGCGAAGCACCGTTCCGGGCGCTCCGGGTAGTGGAGCCGGGCGATCGAATTCTCCTGGCTACACCGAACGGCACACTCGAGTACGACGTCGAAACAGTCGGGCCGCTGCACAAAGGTTCGCTGCTGGGCACTCACGAGTTGCGCGAATCGGTTCCGGGACGGTTGATCCTCGCCAATTGTGATGTCGTCGAAGGAGAGTCGACCGACGACAATTACGTCGTCATCGCCCAGCTGGCAGCGCACTGAATCCGTGGCAGTGCAAGAATAGGTACATGGATTCCCTCGGACTTCTCTCGGAACTGGTAGCTCTCGACACGGTCTCGGGGGAGGCCGCTCCTCAACGGCGGGCGATGGATTCGATTGCCTCGTTGGTTCTCTCACGTGCGCCACAGGCGAAGGTCGAGTCAGACCTGACCGGCAATCATCCCTGGGCCTTGATCACCAACGAAGCTGCACCCTCGGCAGCAAGACTATTGTTCGCCTGCCACGTGGACACGGTGCCAGTGGGAACTGTCTCCGACTGGGAGTTCGACCCGTACGCCGCACAGGTCGACGGCGAATTGTTCCTCGGCAGAGGGACATCGGATATGAAGGCCGGCCTTGTTGCCGCTACTGCCGCGGTTGTCGACGCTTTCGAACGTGGAGTTCCGGTCGCACTACTGCTGACGAGCGACGAGGAAATCGGATCGCTCGGGGCCGCTCGTTCGGCCGACGCCGTGGCGAATCTCGAGGTCGGGGCTGTCATCGTTCCCGAGGCGACCGGCAATCGCATCAACCTGGGGCACCGCGGTGCACTGTGGCTCGAAGTGTCCGTCAAAGGAAAAGCCGCGCACGGGAGTACGCCGCAGCGAGGAACTAACGCTGTCCTCAAACTGCTTGACGTCGTCGATCGAGCTCGGCGTGAGCTTCCGCTGTCGTCCGACGCGTTTCTGGGCGCCGAAACCTGGAACCTCGGTTTGGTCGGCGGCGGTTCGGCTCCGAACATCGTGCCGGACAATGCACGTGCAGTGATCGATCACCGCACGGTGGGAGACGGCGCAGACCTGCTTGCATGGTGGCGCGCCCAACCGGAAGTCGACTCGGTGGAGACGTCGATTCACCTGGGAGGTGTGCGTACCGACGCGTCGGATCCGTGGTTGGCTACCTTGCCGATCTCTGTTGCAACCGAACCGGTTTCGTACTTCACCGACGCTTCGGTGCTGGCAGCGGCCGCCCCCGGCGCTCCCGTCGTGATCTGGGGCCCTGGCACTCCCTCGTTGATGCATGCGGCCAACGAAAGCGTCAAGGTGTCCGAACTGGACGATGCGATCGCTGCCTACGGTGCCGTGGCTGCTGCTTGGCCGACGGTGGACTGACGGACAATCAGTTCAGGAGCAAGCGCAATGTGGGCTGTCGACTCGGAAGAGTTGTTCATCGCCTGATCCAGAAGTCGCACAGCTTCTTCCGCGATTCTCTCCTGCGGCTGTCCGACCGTGGTCAACGGCGGATTGCACAGTTCGGAGAAGGGGATGTTATCGAAACCGGTGACCAGAACGTCGCCGGGGACGTCGATGCCCAATGCGTGGCAGGTCTGCAGCACACCGAGCGCGATCAGGTCGTCGGCGCAGACCAAGGCGTCGGGGCGAGTCTTGCCGGTCAGGATGGTGTTGGACGCCGTGCGTCCCCATTCGATCGAATACTCGCCGAGTTGTGTCCACTCGTCACGAGTTTCGATTCCCATTCGATCCGCATGGCGGAAGAATCCGGCCCGGCGAAGTTCGGTCGACGAATTGGTCAGCTCGGAACTGATGAAGGCAGCCGATCGCGCGCCGCGCTCGGACAGATGCTCCATCACGAGTGATTGAGCGGCGTCGTCGTCGACACCGACCCAGTCCGTCTGGGTATCCATTGCAAACCGGTCCAGTTGAACGACCGGAAGCGTTGCTGCGCTGGCTCGTACTGCTTCGGCACTCAATTCGCCGTGGCACGGGCTGATGATGATTCCGTCCACCTGCCGCGAGACGAGCGACTTGAGCCGCTGCGCTTCCACGTCGGGATCGGAACGAGAATCGCACAGGAACAGTTGTAGGCCGCGCTGAGCCAGGACGTGTTCGACATTGACCACCAGCGAAGTGAAGAAGGGATTCGCGATACTGGGAACCACCATGCCGACAGTGTCCGTCCGATTACGACGCAGTGAGCTGGCGATGATGTTTCCCGAGTATCCGAGAGAATCCGCGGCTCGTTTGATCGTCGCTGCAAGCTCGTCCGAGACAGGGCGGGATCCGGACAGTGCCCGCGACACGGTGGCAGTCGAGACCCCGGCCAGTTCCGCGACATCGCGAATGGTCGCCTTGCGCATGCGTCCCCCGTTTTCTGCTCGATTCGGGTCCGAAGTTATCGAACCGCACGGTCCAGTGTCCCGCATGTAACGCGATTGAGGCAATCGTTTACAAATTCGAATTGTGAAATCCTTGACACAACCCGGTGTTGATCGCATAACCTGCTAATTCATCAAGGCAATCGATTACATCGTGTGCAGATTTTGTGCATGGACATACAGCGCAAATCTTGCGCATGGAATGGGGTAGCTGAAGTGACCGCATCACCGCTCGGAGTCTTTCCGCCCAAGCCCTCGGCGTTGGCAGAGATGTTCACCGGCACGCCTTCTCTCATCGGGGCCGTCCACCTCCCTGCTCTGCCGGGCAGCCCGCACTACACCGGGCAGCCGGTTTCGGAAATTGCTCGCTTCGCTGTGGAGGAAGCGCACGCGTACGTCGACAACGGTTTCGACGGTGTGATCGTCGAAAATCACTGGGACATACCGTTCCTCAAGCCCGGCGAACACGGATACGAAACCGCCGCCAGCATGGGAGTCATCACGGCAGCGGTGGTCGGCGAGTTCGGCAAGGCCGTCGGCGTCAGCATCCTGTCCAACGCCGGCGAGTGCGGAGTGGCCGCGGCGTGGGCGGCAGGCGCGAGTTTTGTGCGCGTCAATCAGTGGGCCAATGCCTACATTGCCAATGAGGGCTTCATCGAGGGTCAGGCGGCCAAGACGACGCGCTTTCGCCATCGCATCGGCGCCGACCCGGTCCGGATCTTCGCTGACGTGCACGTCAAGCATGGTGCGCATGCCATTGTTGCGGACCGCACCGTCGCGGAACAGACCGAAGACGCCGAGTTCTTCGATGCAGATGTCCTGATCGCGACCGGTTCGCGCACCGGTGACGCCGCTTCGGTCGACGAGGTTTCCGTGATCCGAGACAACACCGTTCTTCCCGTGATCATCGGATCCGGCATCACGGCTGCCAATGTCGCAGCGCTGATGAAAGAATGCGACGGCGCCATAGTTGCATCCTCGGTCAAGGACAATGGACGCTGGTGGGGACGGGTCGCAGGCGAGAAGGTCCGCGAAGTGTCCCGGGCCGCAGGAAAGTAACCATGATTGTCTTTTGTGGATACGCCAACAACGATGTGACGGTACATGTTCCACATGTGCCGGTGCTCGGAGAGCGCGTGCAGGCAACGGCCATCAGTCAGATCGACGGTGGAATGAATGCAAATGCTGCGGTATCCGCAGCCCGAATGGGCGCGCAGGTGATCTTTGCCGGTGCCGTGGGCCCGGACGCGCGATCCACCGAGTTTCTCGAAGCCCTCGAGGCTGACGGCGTCGACACCAGTTGGTCGCCGCGAGATGCGTTCCTGTCAACGGCAGTTGTACTCATCGCGCAGGACGGCGATCGCTCCATCATCAGTCAAGACGACCCGAACGATGCCGAACGAATCGGAGTTGTCATCACCCGATTGGCTGCTGCCGGTGGTGGACGGCTGTTCCTCGACGGATACCGTGCGGGCTTCCTGCCAGAGGGATTGCCGGGAAGCGTAAGTCTGGTAATCGATCTGGACGGTTGTGAAAACAAAGCCGCGGCACTGCGCGCATTCGCGCTCGCTGACCACGTCGTCGTAGGGCGTGCCCTGTGGGAAGGCGAGTTCGGGATCGGTTTCGATCAGTGGCAGGCACTGGCCGCCGAGCACAACACACACCTGCTGGTGACCGATGGCTCGCGAGGTTGGACACTGGCCACACCGGGCGGCGAGGTGACGAGCGAACCGGCAGTAGTGGTCGACGTCGTTGATGCCGTCGGGGCCGGTGATTGCTTCGGCGGTACGTACATCGCTTTTGTCGACGCCGGGCGCTCACCGGTGGACGCTGCACGACTCGCGGGAGCCTCGGCTGCCTTGGCTTGCGCCACTGCCGGACCCCGTGGATGCCCCACCCGAGATGAATTGGACAGCTTCACAGCAACATTGACCCCTCACACCCTTTTGGAGACTCGATGATGAAACGTGCATTGCCTCTGGCGCTGGGAGCTGCAGTCGCGCTCACGCTCACCGCTTGTGACTCGGCTTCGTCGAGTGACTCGAAGGACGCATCGGGTGGCTCGTCCATCCCGCAGCCGACCCGAGTCGCCGAAAGCTGTGACGGGACGAACGGTAAGCTCAAGGTCGGTCTGGTGACCATCAACCTTCAGGCGCTGTACTTCAACCAGATCAACAATGCCGCCAAGAACGTCGCGGACAAGGCAGGTGTCGACCTGCAGATCATCAGTGGCAACGACGATTCCGTGGCGCAGGCCAACGCCTTCGACAATCTGATCGCCGCCGGAGTCGACGCGATCATCGTCGATGCAATCGACACGGACGGAATCAAGCCGTCGGTGGTCAAGGCCAAGAACGCGGGCATCCCCGTCGTTGCGGTCGACGCGACAATCGACGATCCGGCACTGTCGACTCAGGTCGGTACGGCCAATGCCGAGGGCGGTGCCAAGATCGGAAACACCTTGGCCGACGTCGCGAACAACACCGGAACGGTCGGTATCGTCGGCGCGCTCAACAGCACTGTCCAGTTGGAGCGGCAGAAGGGCTTCACGGAGACCGTGACCGGCCGCGGAATGACCGTCGGCACCGTCGTGGACGGACGTAACATTCAGGAGAACGCACAGACCGCAGCGGAGAACCTGCTGACCGGCGGTGGCGACATGAAGTACGTCTACGCAACCGGTGAGCCGGCTTTGATCGGACTCGTTGCGGCGGTCAACAGTCAGAAGGCGCAGGATCGCATCGAAGCAGTCGGTTGGGATCTTTCGGATCAGGCGGTAGGCGGACTCAAAGCCGGTTGGCTTAAAGGCGTGGTCCAGCAGAACACCTTCGAATTCGGCCACGAGGCAATGAATTCGGCAATCGACCTGGCTTGTGGTCGCGGCGCTCCGGCGAACATCCCCGTCCCCACCCAGATCGTGACCCCGGAGAACGTAGCCGACTACATGTACTACTTGGAGAAGTAATCATGGCACCTCCACTGATCGAACTCTCGGGCATCACCAAGTCGTACGGACCGGTGAAGTCCCTTCAAGGAGTTGACCTTCGGCTGGCGAAGGGTGAAGTACTCGGAGTCGTCGGCGACAACGGCGCCGGCAAGTCCACCCTGATGAAGATCCTCGCGGGCGCCGTCCAGCACGACGGCGGCGAAATGCGCGTCAACGGTGAACCAGTGCGCTTCTCGACGCCGCTCGACGCGCAGCAGAAGAAGATCGGCATCGTCTACCAGGACCTGGCGCTGTGCGACACGCTCGATGTCGCGAGCAACCTGTTCCTCGGCAGAGAACCGCGAAAAGGTCCATTCCTCGACCGGCATGCCATGCACGAGAAGGCGGCTCACATTCTCGCCGACCTTCATGTCAAGGTGAAGTCGACCTACCAGGAGATCGGGCAATTGTCCGGCGGGCAGCGACAAACCGTCGCGATCGCCCGCGCTGTTTCCTTTCGGCCAGACGTACGGATCCTCGACGAGCCCACCGCAGCGCTTGCCGTCGCCGAGGTCGAGTCGGTGCTCAAGCTGATCACGGACGTCGCAGCGGCCGGAGTGGGCGTCATTCTCGTGACACACCGCCTGCAGGACCTGTTCCGCGTATGTGACCGAATCACGGTCATGTACGAGGGGCAGAGCGTCGACGACGTTCCGATCGGCGACCTGAACATCGAGTCCCTCGTCGGACTCATCACTCGAACTCCGGTGCCGCAACGGACATCGGCAGCAACACAGGGAGCCACGGCATGACCACTCTCGAGAAGACCCAGGCGCCGATCGAGCGCAAGCTCGCCGCGAAACCCTCTTTGTGGGACAGCGTCAACAAGCCCACCCTCGCGATGCTGGCGGTGACAGTTGCTGTCGCAGCCGTCTTCTCGGCGACCACGTCGTCGTTCCTGACATTCACGAACCTGTCGAACCTGGCAACCCAGATCGCTCCGGTTCTGATCATCGCGGTGGCGATGACTTTCGTGATCACGGCAGGTCAGATCGACCTGTCCGTCGGTGCGATCGTCGCGTTCGTCGCGGCGATGAGTGCCGAGCTTATCCAGGCCGGCGTCGATTCGTCCCTGGTCTTCGTCGCCGCCCCGGTGATGGGTGCGGCCTGGGGCCTGGTCAACGGATGGCTCGCTGCCTATCAGGGCATTCCGCCGTTCATCGTGACTCTGGCGACGATGTCCGTCATTCGCGGTATCGCGCTGTATCGGACCGAAGGATTCTCCGTTCCGGTTCCGGCCGACACTTACTTCGCGAAGCTCGGAACTGCTGAGTTCCTCGGGTTCTCCGCCAGCGCCTGGATTGCTCTCGTAGTCGTGGTCATCGGAGCAATTGCGCTCAACCGCATGCGCTTCGGGCGCTACGTCACCGGTATCGGATCCAACGTCGAATCCGTGCGACGGTCCGGCGTCAACACGCGTCGTGTGCTCATGATGACGCTCGTCTTCACCGGCTTGGCTGCCGGTATCGCGGGACTGCTGATCGCGGCTCGACTGGGCTCGGGTTCGGCCAACTCCGCAACGGGATTCGAGCTCACGGTGATCACCGCGGTGGTTCTCGGTGGTACCAACCTCTTCGGCGGTCGCGGCACCGTGATCGGTACCGTCATCGGCGCCGTCCTGACCGGAATCATCGCCAACGGATTGACCCTGCTCGGTGTGAGCCCGTTCTTGACACCGATCATCACCGGTGTCGTTCTGCTACTGGCCATCTGGATCAACATGCGGGGACACACCCTGAGCGCGCTGTGGCGACACCTGCAGTCCGCACCCTCGGGGCCTGCACGCTCATGAGCAAGGTTCGTACTGTCACGGGAACTGTGGACAGCTCGGAACTCGGACTGGTTCTCCCACACGAACATCTGCACAACGATGTCACCGGTGCGTACACCGAGGCCCCGGATCCGGTTGTAGCACAGCGGTTGGCCGGTCCGGTACGCGCCGAGGATGCCTGGCTTCTTCACGACAATCCGTATTACAGTCTCGACAATTGTCGAGTCGACGACGCAGCGGCCGTGGTGGAAGACCTTGTGGACTTCGCCCGCCTCGGTGGTCGGACGATCGTTGATCTGACACCGCCGGGACTGGGCCGGGCACCGGAGAAGTTGGCGGAGTTCTCGCGAAAGTCAGACGTGCGAGTGATCATGGGTTCAGGGTGGTACCTCGAGACGACCCATCCGGTCGAGGTGCACGAACTCGGTGTCGACGATCTGGCCGGTTCGCTCGTCGAGGAGTTCGATCCGGCAAAGGAATTGGCTCCTGGCGTGATCGGGGAGATCGGAGTCTCTCCGCTCTTCACTCAGAACGAGGCGAAAGCGTTGAGGGCGGCATGCATCGCCCAGCGCGAGGTGGACGTGCCCCTGTTCGTCCACCTTCCGGGATGGCAGCGCGTCGGACATCACGTCGTCGACATCGTGGTCGACGAGATGGGCGTCGATCCGCAAGCAGTGGTCCTGTGCCACATGGACCCGTCCGGACACGACGCCGACTACCAACGATCGCTCGCCGACCGCGGTGTCTTTCTCGAGTTCGACATGATCGGGATGCCTTTCGATTTCCCCGGCGAGGGTCTTTCGCCGCATCCGGCGGAAACAGCCACTGCGGTAGCCGGATTGGTCACCTCCGGTCACGCATCACAGCTCCTGCTCAGTCACGACCTCTTCCTCAAATCAATGCTCAGAAAGCACGGCGGAAACGGATTCTCCTACGTACCACTCGCCTTCGCCGCCCGGTTGGTGCGCGCAGGCGTAGATCCCCAGCAAGTGTCCGCACTGATGCGAGACAACCCGAGGTCGCTCTTCGAGCAGGCCGCGAAAGGAAACAGAAGCAGTCATGGGTAAACGAGTACTGATCGCCGGCGAGAGCTGGATGACGACGTCGACGCACGTCAAGGGCGTCGACGAGTTCAGTGTCCATTCCTACGTCGAGGGAGTCGGTCCGCTTCGGGATGCGCTCACCTCACGTGGCCACGACGTGACACACATGCCCGCACACCTGGTGCCGACGCAGTTCCCCGGTACCGCAGAAGCGTTGTCCCAGTTCGACGTCGTCGTTCTCTCCGACATCGGAGCGAACTCGCTGCAGTTGGCTCCCGGTGTCTTCGACCAGTTCCGCGCCGGGGAGGATCGCCTTGTCGCGCTTCGTGACTGGGTGAACGCCGGCGGCTCACTGATGATGATCGGTGGCTACCTCTCGTTCTCCGGGTTCCAGGCGCGAGCAGCTTTCCGCCAGACCGCGATCGCCGAGGTACTACCCGTGACGATGCTGGCCGAAGACGATCGCGTCGAGACACCGGCCGGGATCGTTCCCACCGTCGTCGATGCTGCTCACCCGGCTCTCGGTGGTGCCGGCGATTCCTGGCCGGCGCTCCTGGGATACAACCGCGTCGTCGCGAAGGACGGTGCCGTGGTTCCTGCCACCATCAACGGCGATCCGCTTGTCGCTGCCGGTGAATACGGCGCCGGACGGTCGATCGTCTTCACCTCGGACTGCTCGCCGCACTGGGCTCCGCCGGAGTTCTGTGAGCAGTGGCCTGGATACACCGACCTGTTCGACGGCTTGATCAGTTGGGTCGCCGGCGAATGAGTCGCTCCTCAGACCTGCTCGCGCGGCAGCAGAGTAATCTCGCTGCCGCGCGGGCGGTTCCATTCATCGAGGACACCATCGGCGGGACGTTGAGTGATGAGGGATTCCGCCGGTACCTCGTGATCGAAGAGGCATTCGTACTGACGGCCGTCAAGGTGTTGGGGTTGGTGGTCGCCGAATCCCCGACGCTCGACGACGCGCTCGACCACGTGACGTCGATGTCGAACCTGGTGGGCGAACAGCGCGAGTATTTCGCGCAGTTGCGTTCCCGCTTCCCGTACGCGGGGGACGCAGCGGCTCTGGTCGAGGAGTCGTCTGTGCTGTCGACGCATGCCTTGACCCTCGCTGGCGAAGAGGGCAGGGCGGCGGCCCTGGTGGGCATGTACGCCGCGGAAACCCTGTATCTGTCGTGGTGCCGGGAGGCGGCGGCAGTGAACGTACAGCGCGAACCAGCGTTGCAGGACTGGGTAGACATGCATGTCGCTCCGCCGTTCGTGTCTCAGGTGGCGGTGCTGGCGTGCGAGGTGGACGCCATGCCCGAGTCCGTCACCGACGAGGACCTGGATCGGTGGTTCTCCGGCATGCTGGCCGCAGAGATCGATTTTCACAACGTGGCGGTGTGAGCTACTGCTGTGCGCCTTTATTAACCCCCGGCGGTTAATAAAGGTGCACAGCAAAAGGCCCGTAGGTAGCTTTCGCAACCTACGGGCCTCTTCTTTGTAGCGGGGACAGGATTTGAACCTGCGACCTCTGGGTTATGAGCCCAGCGAGCTACCGAGCTGCTCCACCCCGCGTCGGTGTGAAACCAACAGTACACGACTTCTGGGGGTGCAATTACCACCCCCTGTCACCGGCTGGAGTGAGCGCTTTCCGAGTAGTAACCGCGGATGTGTCCGACTATGCGCTGACGTGCGAGTTCGCCGTCACCCGCGTTGACCGCATCGACCAATCCTCGGTGTTCGTGACGCAGTCGCATGCAGGTGCTCGGCCAGCTGTCGATCTGCACGCCCGCGAGAACGTAGGCCTCGATGGACTCTCGTAGGCCGGTCATCATGGCTGCGATCACCTGATTGCCCGCCGCGTCGGCGAGCGCTACGTGGAATTGCGCGTCGAGTAGTAGGAATTCCTCGGCGGAGAGATCTACGTCATCCATCGAGTCGAGCAGTTCGACGGCCGTGCTGAGGTCGGGCGTCGGGGTCCGCGATGCCAGGGACTGCATCACCTCGGATTCGAGAACGAGTCGTGTCTTCACCACATCCGAGACCGGAAATCCTTGTGCTGCAACCTGCATCCGCATCAGCATGGTCATGCCGCCGGTCGGTTTGGCCACGATCATCGCGCCGGACGTCGGGCCGGAGCCAGTCTGCGCCTTGAGGAGGCCGAGTGCTTCCATGACCCGCAACGCTTCTCGGACCGATGACCGTCCGACGCCCAACTCTGCTGCCAGAATTCTCTCTCCCGGCAGGCGCTGGCCAGGAGACACCTCGCCTGAAACGAGCCGACGTTCGAGGTGGCTCAGTACTTGTTCCCACGCTCGCGGGCTCGGCTCGGTCGGCATGAGGCAAGAGCATAACCGGGTGGACGCCGTTTACGGGGTGGCCTGTCCGGGGATGTATTACTGTGGTCAGACCACACCGACAGATTGCGGGGAACCACATGCGAGTAGCGCTGTTCGCCACCTGCATCGGGGACACGATGTTTCCCGACGCCGTCAAGGCCACCGCCCTCCTGCTCACCCGTCTCGGGCACGACGTCGTGTTTCCGTCCGGGCAGACCTGCTGTGGGCAGATGCACGTCAACACCGGCTACCAGCCGGGCGCGCTGCCACTGGTCGCGAACTACGCCGATACTTTCGGTGATGCGTCGATCGACGCCGTTGTCGCACCATCGGGATCGTGCGTCGGTTCGATCCGTCATCAACACGAGATCGTCGCCGAGCGCTACGGCACCGCGTCGCTGTGTGGGCAGGTGCAGACCGTGAAGGCAAAGACGTTCGAGCTTTCGGAATTCCTCGTGGACGTTCTCGGTGTCACCGATGTGGGTGCGCACTTCCCGCACCGGGTCACCTATCACCCGACCTGTCACTCACTGCGCATGTTGAGAGTGGGAGACAAACCACTTCAGTTGCTGCGCAACGTCCGCGACATCGATCTGGTCGAACTCCCGGAAGCAGATTCCTGCTGCGGCTTCGGCGGCACGTTTGCCATCAAGAACGCCGAGACGTCGACGGCCATGTTGGCTGACAAGATTCGCCATGTGGCCGACACCGGCGCAGAGTTCTGCAGCGCCGGAGATTCGTCCTGTCTCATGCACATCGGCGGTGGGATGTCACGACTGCAGATGGGCGCCAAGACCATTCACCTCGCGGAGATTCTGGCATCGGTGGAAAGCCGGGTGCACGCATGAGCGCTGTGACGCTGGGTCTGCCCAGCTTTCCGCCGAGGTCACCCGAAGGTGCAGGGTTCCTGCGAGGTACTGAGAAGTTCCCTGTCGCAGCACATCACGAGCTGGCCAACGCGCAACTGCGACGCAATATCGGCAAGGCAACGCATACCATCCGTGCCAAGCGCATCAACGTAACTGGAGAGCTCCCCGATTGGGAGGAGCTGCGGGATGCGGGTTCGGCGATCAAGGCCGACGTCATGGCGCGGTTGCCGGAACTGCTCGAACAGTTCGAAGCTGCAGTAATCGCTCGCGGTGGGCAGGTGCATTGGGCAGCGGATGCCAACGAGGCCAACGCCATTGTGACCGAGCTTGTCAAAGCCACCGGCTCCGACGAGGTCATCAAGGTCAAGTCGATGGCAACGCAGGAGATCGGTCTCAACGAGCATCTCGAAACCCAGGGAATTATCGCCTACGAGACCGATCTCGCGGAATTGATCGTCCAGCTCGGCCACGACAAACCGTCGCACATCCTGGTTCCTGCGATCCATCGCAACAGGTCAGAGATTCGCGAGATTTTCCTGCGTGAGATGCCAGATGTCGATCCGAACCTCGGGGAGAACCCGGCCGAACTTGCCGCAGCTGCACGAAAGTTCTTACGCCACAAGTTCATGACGACGCCCGTCGCCGTCTCCGGCGCCAATTTCGGCATCGCGGACACGGGCACTCTGACCGTCGTGGAGTCGGAGGGCAACGGGCGAATGTGCCTGACGCTGCCGAAAACACTGATCACCGTCATGGGCATCGAGAAGATTCTGCCGACCTATCAGGATCTGGAGGTCTTCCTTCAACTGTTGCCGCGGTCGTCGACGGGGGAGCGGATGAACCCGTACACCTCCCTGTGGACCGGCGTGACGCCTGACGACGGTCCACAGGAATTTCACCTGGTCCTCCTCGACAACGGCCGGACCGCCGCGCTTGCCGACAAGATCGGGCGGGAAGCCCTGAGCTGCATACGGTGCTCGGCGTGCCTGAACGTGTGCCCGGTCTACGAGCGCACCGGTGGCCACGCCTACGGATCCACCTATCCGGGACCGATCGGCGCGGTACTGACTCCGCAGCTCGCGGGCATGCATGGCAAAGACGATCCGAATTCGACTCTTCCTTTTGCCTCGAGTCTGTGCGGTGCGTGCTTCGACGCCTGCCCGGTCAAGATCGACATCCCGTCGCTGCTGGTCGAATTGCGGCACCAGAAGGTCGAGCAATCCGGTGTCACGGCAGAGTCTTTGGCGATGAAAGCCGCATCTCTGGCGATGTCGACCGAGGGCAGGTGGACGCTGGCTCAGAAAGCTGCCGGGCTCGGACGCGTCGTGGCCGGCAGGAAAGGGAAGATCTCCACGTTGCCCCCTCCACTGAACGGTTGGACAGCTGCCAGAGACATTCCCGCTCCACCCAAGCAGACCTTCCGATCCTGGTGGGACTCCGACGAAGGCCGCGAGGCATTGGACGAGGCTCGTCGTGACGGGAAGGCAGACAGATGAATTCACGTGACGTGGTGCTCGGACGCATTCGTGATGCCATCACCTTGGCGCCCGCCGGTGAAGGCGAGATACCGCGAAACTACCGGACTGGCAGAACCATGCCAGACGGGGAGCTCATCGATTTGTTCGTCGACCGCCTCGAGGACTACAAGGCGCACGTTCACCATTGCGCTGCAACAGAAATCGCCGATGCCGTCGCCGGAATACTGAGACAGCACGGACTGAACACTCTGGGGATCCCCGCCGGCCTCGACCGATCATGGGTAGCCGGGTTCGACGGAACGCTGGTGGTGGACAGCCCGGACGTACCGGCTCCCGAACTCGAGAACCTCGACGCCGTTGTCACCGGCTCGAAGGTAGCGTGCGCCGAGACCGGCACCATCTTCCTCGACGCCGGTCCATCGCAGGGGCGCCGTGCGTTGACGCTGGTACCGGACACACACATCTGCGTCGTGTATCGCAGCAGTGTGGAAGTGGGAGTGCCGGAGGCGATTGCGCGGCTGACGCCGCAGCGTCCCACCACCATGATCAGCGGCCCGTCGGCAACCTCCGACATCGAACTCGAACGCGTCGAAGGTGTACACGGTCCGCGAAATCTGCACGTCGTGATCGTGGATGGCTGATTCCCGCCGAGCGGGAACTCAGGGGCAGCGGGCCACATCAGCGTCTAACGTCCCGGCCATGACACAACTCTTGGCAGGCAAGGTCGTCTTCATCACCGGTGCAGCGCGGGGTCAGGGACGCAATCACGCGATCCGACTCGCGCAGGAAGGTGCCGACGTCATCGCTGTCGACGTGTGCGCGTCGGTGTCCGAAGACGTGGGTTACGCGGCCGCAACGGAAGCCGACCTCGACGAAACGGCCCGTCTCGTGCGAGCAGAGGGGCGCGAGATCGTCACCGCGGTAGCGGATGTACGTGACCTCGAGGCGCTGCGGGCGGCGGTGGCGTCGGGCGTCGACAAGTTCGGTCGCCTCGACGTCGTGATCGCCAATGCGGGCATCGCTACGTGGAATCGTTTCTGGGAAATGCCGGAAGAACAGTGGTCGACGCTGGTGGACATCAATCTCAATGGTGTGTGGCGCACGATGACAGCTGCGGTTCCCTCGATGATCGAAGCCGGCAACGGTGGTTCCATCGTGATCGTCAGCAGTGCTGCCGGCGTCGCCGAAGCGCCTGGTTGTGCGCACTACTCGGCGGCCAAGCACGGCCTCGTGGGTTTGGCTCGCACTGCTGCAACGGAATTGGGAAGCTTCGACATTCGAGTCAACAGCATCCACCCTGGCGCGGTGGAGACCGAGATGGGCAACGATCCCAACGTCGGTAAGGTACTCACTACTCATCCGGAGTACATGAACTCGTACAAGTGGCCGCTCACGTCCGTCCCACGCACCACCATCGAGGACATCTCTAACGCCGTGGTCTACCTTGCGACGGACCTCTCCCGCGCGGTCACCGGGACGAAAATCGTCATCGACATGGGTCAGACGATGGCGTAGTTGCGCTCAGAGGAGATTGAACTGCGCGACCTCGATGGTGTTCTCGACTGCCTCCGAGAGTGTGCGAATACGTTCGTCGGCGCCTGGCGCGGTCAAAATCGCCAGGCGATCGGCGTCACCCATCGGAATGCTCCTGGCGAGGGCATACAGCCGAGAACCCAGCGGATCCAAGGGATCCGGTGGGACGGGCATTCGCGGAGTCTGTTCGCCGGCCCGAAGTGCGAGCTTTCCCAACATTCCGTACATGAACTCGATGCGCTCGAGGAGCGAGTCGTATTCGTAAGCAGTGACTGGTGTTCCGTTGTTCTCGTCAGGCCACAATTCGACCTCGGCAAGTGGGTAGGGATCGTCCGGCAGCCATCGATTGACCCGGATGCGGTCTTCGGTCCGGCAATACAACTGATACCGCCCGGCACCCATTGCGACATGAGACTCGATCCGAGCCAGAGTGCCGACGTCGTGGCGTGATTCGCCGCCACCGACCTCGTGGCCACGAGCGATGAGCACTACTCCGAACAGTGGGCCGTCGGCAGCTTCGAGAACGTTCTCTACCAGTGCGCGGTACCGAGGCTCGAAGATGTTCAGTGGCAACACCTCACCCGGAAGCAATGCAGAGCCGAGCGGAAACATGGGGAAGATGGGCATCAGGGGATTCTCAACCTCGGAATCGGAGGGGCGGGGAAATCGCCGGGGCGATCGATTTCAGCGAGCAAGTGCTCGGACCACATCAGCAGGCCGGGGATGTCGAGGCCGTGCGGGCTTTCCACTTCGTAGTGCCTGATGCGCTCGTGACCCTGGCCGAGAAGTGAGACGGCACCGGTGTTGTTGCCCCGAAGTAGATGGGTGAGCCCGACGGCCAATTGAGCCAGTCCCTGCCACAGGTCACGCTCCTCGGCGGGAGCGTCCTTCCACGTTCCTTCGAAAATTTCGTGCGCGTGAAAAGGCATCCCGTGGTCGAGAAGACGCTGAGCCTCGGTGATCGACTCGTCCGGAGGGAGGCGCACATCGTCGGGAATGCGCGGGACGCCGCCCGCTGCGTCACGTGGCAGTGGACGGCCGAGTCCGTCGCGGGGCCGCGAATTGAGGGGCTTTCCAGCGGCGTCCCGGTCGCGTTCGGTCATACACTCAGCCTAACGGCAGCACCTCGGACGAACCCGCCGAAAGTTTTTTCGAGTCGCCTGTCGATTCCGGGGAGAACCGTTCGTCGTCATGTTGTAAGGCAAGAAAGCCGGAAGAGAAACAACAGACCAAGGAGTCAGTCATGAAGTACATGTTGCTCATCTACACCGCGCCCGGCGGAGACACCGAACCCCAGTGCACGTTCGAGGACTGGCAGCAATACGACAAGGAAATGAAGGATGCCGGTATCTGGGTGTCCGGCGATGCCCTCGCCGACCTGACGACTACGACAACGGTTCGGGTCTCGCAGTCCGGAGAAAAGACCGTCACCGACGGACCCTTCGCTGAAACCCGTGAGATCCTCGGCGGCTACGACGTCATCGACGTTCCTGATCTGGATGCGGCGCTGGCCTGGGCCGCGCGGTGCCCCGGCGCGCGCGACGGCGGTAGCGTCGAGGTGCGTCCACTGGCCGGGTTCGGGGACTGATTCGCCGTGGACGAGCAGGCCGAGAACTCCATCGAGTCAGTGTTCCGGGAGGAACGTGGACGACTCTTGGCCTCGCTTGTCCGCCGTTTCGGTGATCTGGATCTGGCCGAGGAAGTTACCTCCGAAGCCGTCGAGGCCGCGTTGGTGCACTGGCCGGTGGACGGAGTGCCGGCCAAACCCGGCGCCTGGCTGCTGACCACGGCGCGTCGCAAAGCCGTCGACAGGCTTCGTCGTGATCAGGCCTATGCGGCGCGATTGGCGGTGATGCAGGTGGACGCCGATCGTGCCGACCCGGCGCCGCCCACGGTCGACGGAGAACTTCCCGACGAGCGGTTGCAGCTGTTCTTCACCTGCTCGCACCCGGCGCTGGCCGAGGACGACCGAATCGCACTCACCTTGCGTTGCCTCGGCGGGTTGACGACGCCCGAAGTTGCTCGGGCCTTCCTCGTTTCTTCGGCGACCATGGCGCAGCGGATCGTGCGTGCGAAGAAGAAGATACGTCAGGCTCGGATTCCCTTCCGAACTCCCTGCGCCGAAGAACTCCCGGAGCGCCTGCCCGGTGTTCTGCAGGTGATCTACTCGGTCTTCACCGAGGGGTACGCCGCCAGTTCGGGGCCGGATCTGCAACGCGTCGACCTGGCGGTAGAGGCGGTCAGGCTGGCGAGGATCCTGCGCGCATTGCTTCCCGATGAGCGCGAGATCGCCGGGTTGCTTGCGTTGATGCTTCTCGTCCACGCGCGTCGGGATGCCCGTACTGACGCCGGTGGCGGGATCGTCCTCCTCGAGGACCAGGATCGCGGGTGTTGGGACCAGCCGATGATCGAGGAAGGCAGCGACCTCGTCGTGGTCGCGTTGACCGGGGGAGCGCCGGGGCCGTACGGGGTGCAGGCTGCCATCGCCGCATTGCATGACGAGGCGGCGGATGTGGAGAGCACCGACTGGCCGCAGATCTGCGCGCTCTACGGAGTGCTCCTCACGTTGACGCCTTCGCCTGTCGTCGCAGTCAACAGGGCAGTGGCGCTGGCGATGCGCGACGGCGAGGAGGTTGGGCTGGCAGCGTTGGAAGAACTGGCAGCGGAGCCCAAACTTGCCGACTACCACCCGTATCACCTCGCGCGCGCCGAACTGCTCGCGCGGTTGGGGCGCACCGACGCGGCAATGTCTGCATACCGACGTGCGCTGAATTTGGTTGGTACGGAACCGGAGCGGGCCTACTTGGAGCGTCGGCTCGGTGAGATATCTGACTGATCAGCGCGTCAGATCAATTCGAGTCTTCGGGCCATGTCGGACACAAAAACACCTGTCGGATCGATATTTCTGCGCATCTGGATCCACTCGTCGATTCGCGGATACATCGAGTGGAAGTTCGCCGCGGTAGTCCGAGAGTCCTTGGCGGTGTAGAGGCGACCGCCGAATTCGAGTACCCGTTTGTCGAGGGAAGCGACGAACTCACCCAGGCCGGACTTGATCGGGAAGTCGAAGGCCACGTTCCACCCGGACATCGGAAAGCTCAGTGGGGCAGCGTTTCCCTCGCCGAACAGTTTGAAGACGTTGAGTGCCGAGTAGTGCCCCGAGCCCTGGATGTCGCGGATGATGCTCTTGAATTCGTCCACTGCCTCGACCGGCACCACGAACTGATATTGCAGGAATCCCTTGGACCCGTACGCGCGGTTCCACTCGCCGATGAGGTCGAGTGGGTGATAGAACTGCGTCAGGTTCTGCACCTTCCCGACGTAGTTGCCACCGGTGCGGTAGTAGAACTCGCCGATCGCTGACGCCGATAGCTTGTTCATCAAGCCGTTGGGGAAAACATCCGGTGTCGTGAAAAGTTGTGGCGCATCGAATTTCAACGGGTTCTTCTGCAATTTCAGCGGAAGCTGGTCGACGGTCGCCAACGAACCACGCGTGATCGAGGCCCGGCCGAGCTTCGGCGGCGCACTGACTGCATCGAACCAGGCGCTCGAATACGTGTAGCCGGCTTCGCTGCCGTCGCTGTGAAAAGCGACGGTTTCGTCCAGGCTTGCGGTCAGTGCGCCGTCGTTGACGAAGTATGCCGTTTCGGTCGGCGTCATCTCGAGGGTGACGCGCAGGATGATCCCGGTCAGTCCGATCCCGCCGACGGTAGCCCAGAAGAGTTCGGATGTCGGGCCTTGCGGCTCCAGTGTTCGGATACTGCCGTCAGCAGTGAGCAGATCCATCGAGCGGACATGATTTCCGAAGCTGCCCTCGGTGTGGTGGTTCTTGCCGTGAATATCGCAGGCGATCGCTCCGCCGATGGTTACCTGGCGTGTTCCGGGGAGTACCGGTACCCAGAGACCGAATGGTAGCGCCGCGCGCATCAGTTGATCGAGAGAGACTCCCGCGTCCATCTCCACGAGACGGGACTCGGCATCGATCTTGTGAATTCGACGGAAGGCAGTCATGTCGATGACCAAGCCGCCGGTGTTCTGCGCGTTGTCTCCGTAAGACCGGCCCAGACCACGAGCGATGACTCCACGTCGGAGGTGCAACGGCTTGTCCGCGTTGTCGTCTGCGACGCGGGCGACGGCCTTTGCGATCGCCTCTACATCAGGAGTCGAAACGACATGCGAGGTAGTTCGGGCTGTGCGACCCCAACCGCCGAGGACGGTGGACGCAGAGGTTGGCAGATCGGGGGCGTAGTCGGACACGAAATCCGAGGGTACCTGTTTGCGGACCAACTGGTCTGAAACCGATGGATGCTCGGTTCGCCTATCGCGGGACGTCGAGATCGAAGTACAGGGTCTCGGACCAGTAACCGAGGCCGAGCTCGCGTAGCGGTTCCTCGACGCTCTCCTGAGTCGGCGTGAACAGCCGCTCCCAGAAGCGCGGCTTGGCGGGTGCGAGTGTGGCCAGCGCCGCCTCCATCTCGGCGTCGATGTCCGCCAGACCGGTCATCAGGGCCGTGCCCTGTTCGGCGAACGGTTCGTCGTCCATGTCGAAGATCTCGCCACACTCGAGGACGAAGTAGTGGTCGGGCTCGGTGTGGCTGCGCAGGAAACGCAGCGCATCGCCGGCCATCGTGCCGAGTTCGGGGTGATCGATTCTGCCGAGGAAGTCTTCGAGCCGGGCGATACCAGGACCACAGGCCGCGGTGACCGCGATCAGGTCTGGGGTGTCGTCCCAGATGATCGACTGGTGGGCGAAGGGATTCACGGACACAAGGATCCTCGGGACCAGCGGTATCGCGTACGACCACTCGGAGATACCGGTGAGACCTCGGGCGCGAGCGGCAGCCGGTTTCTCATGCGGAGCAACAGGGGTCGAGTAGAGATAGGTGCGGTTGGCCACTGGCCGAGTCCTTTCTGCGGTCGGTGTCACCTGATTCAGGCGGCGCCCACCATCCTCAATGCCAGGTCTCCGTACAGTTTTCCGATGTCTTCCGGATCCGTGTAGTTGCCGGCCGGGAACCAGCGGCACACGTCGACGCACAGGGACATCAAGGCGAGGGTGACGCCTTCGGCATCGGGGATCGTGAAGTCGCCCGACTGGACGCCGGCGTCGACAACCTCCCGGACCACCCGCGTCGTGCTGCGGCGAAGCGCGACGACGGTTCGGTAGTGCTCTGGTGTGAGTGCAGTGAGTTCGTATTGGACGACGCGAGCGAGTGAGTGGTGCCCGGCCTGCCAACTGGCGAAGGTGCTGACCAGTTCCTGGAGGCGAACGGACGGCTCTTCACCCGGTCTGTCGGCGCCCTCGACCACCTTCAACGCTTCGGTGTGCCCTTCGAAGCTGATCGCGAAAAGCAGCTCTTCTTTCGAGCGATAGTGCGGGTACATGGCGGCGGGACTCATGTCGAGTCGTGCGGCGATGTCACGCGTGGTGGTGCCGCCGTAGCCCGCGGAGGCAAAAGCGTCCACGGCTGCCGCGCGGATACGGGCCGCAGCTTTGGAGGGGCTGATCACCACGTCAGGTGAATCGCTCACGGTTTCCTCCAGGTGTGACGGATTTCGATGTTGACAATATCCCGCTCTCGATTCACTATAAGCAGATGCTTAGATTCTAAGCGGATGCTTAGGAACATCGTTACATGTGGCATTGCCACGCCGAAAGGAAGCAACTCGTCATGCGTCGCACTCTGTACGGACCCGATCACGAGGCATTTCGCGAATCTGCCCGCGAATTCGTCAACCGGAACATCCTTCCGGTCGCAGAGAAGCTGATCGACCAGCGCTTCATCGATCGTGAAATCTGGCTCGAAGCGGGACGCAACGGCTTCCTCGGACTCGAGGTTCCAGAGGCGTACGGCGGAAGCGAAGCCGGCGACTACCACTTCAACGCTGTTCTGGCCGAAGAACTCTCGCGTGCCAGTGCAGCTGTTGCCTCGAGCTTCGGCATCCATGCCGACGTCGTTGCTCCGTACCTCGTTCAGCTCACCACCGAAGAGCAGAAGCAGCGTTGGCTGCCCAAGTTCTGCACCGGTGAGATGCTGACGGCCATCGGCATGACCGAGCCTTCCGGCGGATCCGACCTCGCCTCGCTCAAGACCACTGCGGTCAAGGACGGCGACGACTGGATCATCAACGGCTCCAAGACCTTCATCACCAACGGCTACAACGCTGATCTCGTGATCGTGGCGGCGCGGACCAGTCCCGAGAAGAAGTCCAAGGGCATCACGCTCTTTGCCGTCGAAACCGGCATGGAAGGTTTCGAGCGCGGACGCAAGCTCGACAAGGTCGGCCAGCACGAGTCCGATACCGCCGAACTGTTCTTCGAGAACGTTCGCGTGCCGTCCACCAACATCATCGGTGAGATCGACCGCGGGTTTATCCACATGATGGAAATGCTGCCGCAGGAGCGCGTCGGCGCTGCGGTGTCCAACATCGCGCACGCTGCTCCGATCCTCGAAGAGACGCTGCAATATGCCAAGGACCGCAAGGCTTTCGGTCAGCCGATCGGCTCGCTGCAGTGGAACAAATTCCTTCTCGCGGATCTCGTGACCCGCATCGAGGTCACCCAGGCTTACGTCGACAACTGCGTCGCAGCACACGCTGCCGGCGAGCTGACCGCCATCGACGCCGCCAAGGCGAAGTGGTGGACCGCGCAGGTTCAGAACGAGGTCCTCGATCACTGTGTTCAGTTGCACGGCGGCTACGGCTTCATGACCGAGTACCGCGCCGCTCGCGCGTGGATGGACGCCCGCGTCACCAAGATCTGGGCCGGATCCAACGAGATCATGAAGGAACTCATCGGCCGCGATCTCGGCCTGTAATTTCGCAACTGCAGTCCATATGTCACTGCAGTCCATACGTCACTTCCCGAACCCGACGACACAGGAGCATCACCGCGCATGTCTGTTCTCGACAAGTTCTCTCTGACCGATCGAGTGGTCATCGTGACCGGTGCGTCGTCGGGCCTCGGGGTGGCGTTTGCGAAAGCCGCAGCAGAGGCCGGCGCGGATGTCGTCCTCGCTGCTCGCCGCGTCGACAAGCTCGAAGACACGGCCAAGCTCGTGCGTGACGCAGGCCGCGAAGCGTTGTGCGTGGCCACCGACATCGTCGATCCGGCTCAGGCTCAGAACATGGTCGACGCCGCGATGGAGAAGTTCGGCCGCGTGGACGTACTGGTCAACAACGCCGGCGTCGGAACCGCTGTTCCGGCAACCCGTGAGACCCCGGACCAGTTCCGCGCCGTCATCGACATCAACCTCAATGGGTCCTACTGGGCAGCGCAGGCCTGCGGCCGCGTCATGCTCCCGGGCAGCTCCATCGTCAACATCTCGAGCATTCTCGGATTGACGACCGCCGGACTCCCACAGGCCGCCTATGCGGCGAGCAAGGCAGGCGTCGTCGGATTGACCCGTGACCTCGCACAGCAGTGGGGAACGCGCAAGGGCATTCGCGTCAACGCGATCGCGCCAGGCTTCTTCAAGTCGGAAATGACCGACCAATACAACGACGGCTACTTGGACGCGATGGCTCCGCGCCTGATCCTCGGCCGCATGGGCGATCCTGAAGAGCTCGCGGCCACCATGGTGTGGCTCGCGTCCGAGGCAGGCGGATACGTCACCGGTCAGACCATCGCCGTCGACGGAGGAATCACCATCACCTGACGCCGATGCCGAGATGTCGCCGGCTTTGCCGTATAAGTAGCTGGTGACCTCTCGCGCCGAACCTCAGGAGAACTGGGAAGACCGTCCGCCACCATCCATGGCTGCGACGGAGCTTCTGCGTGACCTGCCGGTGACGGCGCGCGGGGTCCGGACCAGGGCTTCTCTGGTTGCGGCAGCCCGGACGGTGTTCGAGCGAGCGGGGTACCTCGACGCCCGGCTGACCGACATCACCAAGGAAGCGAACTGCTCCACCGGCACGTTCTACACCTACTTCGACAACAAAGAGCAGATCTTCGCCGCAGTTCTCGACGTTGCGCAGGAAGACATGCTGCACCCCGGCATGGGACGGGTCCGCGACGTCGACAATCCGTACGCGGTCCTCGAATCGAGCAACCGTGCCTACCTGACGGCTTTTCGCCGCAACGCCAAACTGATGGGTCTGCTCGAGCAGGTATCGCACATCGATCCGGCCTTCGCGAAACTGCGTCGGGACCGAGCCGAGACCTTCATTTCTCGTAATGCCCGAGCCATCGAACGCTTGCAAGCAGCTGGCAAGGCAGACGGCTCGTTGGATCCGCTGTTGGCTTCCCGAGCACTGTCGGCGATGGTGAGCCGTCTTGCCTACAGTTCGTTCGTCTCCGAGGAACCTGGCGCCGACGGCAACCCCGTCCCGTTCGAGGACGTCGTCAAGACGGCTACTCAGGTGTGGGCCAACGCGCTGGGCCTCGAAGGCGACCGCGGGTAGTTTCAGCCTTCGCCGCGGGCCGCGAACTGCTGCTCGAGGCTGTGGCGCAACGTCTCCTCGCTGTTCCTGACAGCGTTTTCGACGAACGGCCCGATCAAGCGGCCGAGAGCTTTGCCGGCAATGCCGCCGGGGAGTTTGTAGGCGAAGTCGACGGAAAGCTCGGTCTTGGAATCGTCGATCGCGGCGAACTCCCACGTGGACGAGTTGGATACACCGCCGAGCGAAGACAGCTTGATGATCCGATTCTTCTCCCACTCGGTGACCTCGAGCTTGGAGCGCAACGTGCTTGGCCCGATCTGCATGGCCGCGTCGAACGTGGCGCCGAGCCCCTGATCGAACTCTCCGAACGGTGTGAACTCGGAAACACCGAACATCCACGTCGGGACGTTGCGGTAGTCGTCGATGTAGTCGAAGGCGACATCAACCGGCACGGCAGCAACCGCGGAGTGGCGAACATGGATCATGACTGGTCCCTGTCTTTCGGTGAACATCGACTGTAACCAATGGCACCGACGCGTTCGGCGGCGGCGCAACGGCGATCTACGGTATCGGTATGACGAACGAGCTTCCGGTACGCGGGTCCTGGCGCGATTACGAAGACCTGGGACTACCGAAACCGCTCGCTGCGGCGCTGGAGGCGTTCGTCGAGCAGGGCTATCACGGGACTTCGATCCGTGACGTCGCGTCGCGGTCCGGGCTGTCGGTGCCGGGGCTCTACCACCACTACCCGTCCAAGCAGGCTCTGTTGATCGGACTGGCGACCGTGGTGATGACGGAGTTGTTGGAGCGAAGCCGCGCCGCCGAACTCGATGCAGGGGACGATCCCTCGGACCGCTTCGACGCGGTGATCGAATCTCTGTTGCGGTTCCACATGTTTCGACGCGAGCAGTCGTTCGTCGCTTCCTCCGAGATCCGCAGCATGGAGCCCGACAGTCGGGCTAGTTACATCGCGCAGCGCGACGAACAGCAGAAACAGGTGGACCGGATCGTCCTCGACGGCGTTGCTTCGGGCGTGTTCGAGGCCGACCATCCCGAGGATGCCAGCCGAGCTGTCGTGACGATGTGCGTCGCCGTCGCGGTGTGGTACCGACCGGACGGTGAGTTGTCTCCGGACGAGTTGGTGGAGAGGTATCTGGAGATAGCCCGTCGGATGGTGGGGGCGTAGGGGCGATCACCCGGAATGCTTCAGCATTTCGAGGGCCGCATCCCGGCCGACGTCGAAGGGGTCAGTGCCGATACCGATACCGTCTGCGACGAGGGCGCCTTCGTGAAGCAGCATGATTGCCTCGACGAGACGTTCGTCGGCTTGCCCGTCCGTCGCCAGAATGCGCCGAAAGACGTCCAGCATTTCCTGCTTCTGTTCGGCGATGACAGCGAACACCGGATGTGACCGATCGCTGAACTCGGCGTGAGCGTTGACCATGCTGCAACCCTTGCCTCCGCTCGCCTTGGACCAGGAGGCGGAAGCGTCGAATGCCGCACTCAACTGCTCGGCGCGGCTGTGCCCGGCTGATGCGAGCTTCTTGTCGCGAAAGGCTCGCCACCGCCGATCTCGATCCTTCAAATATTCCACGACGAGGCCGTCTTTCGAGCCGAACCGCTCGTACAGAGTCTTCTTCGTGACCCCGGCGTCCAGTGCGACGGTATCCACGCCTACGGCGTGAATTCCCTTTTCGTAGAACAGCTTCGATGCCGACTCCAGAATGCGACGTGCTTTCGGAGTCAATTCGGGTACGGATTCGTCTGCCATGGACAAAAGTATACCGATCTGTATAGTCGACTCCATGAGTAAACAGATCGGTATACCTCGGATCGTGACCTCGAGATCTGCCGTGACGGCCACCTTGTCGGTCCTGTTCGTCGCGTGCTGGAGTTCGGGATTCATCGGAGCCAAACTCGGCGCCGGCAGTGCAGAGGTCCCCACGCTGCTGATGTGGCGTTTTCTCCCGCTTGCGGCGGTACTGGTCCCGATTGTCTGGCTGTCCGCCCGGCGCCGGAAAACGATGCCGACACCGCGGGCTCTCGGCAGGCAGGTGGTGATCGGAATACTCTCCCAGAGCGGCTATCTGTTGTCCGTGTACTGGGCAGTCGATCTCGGCGTGAACACCGGAACCACAGCGCTGATCGACGGTATTCAGCCGCTGGTGGCCGCCGCGCTGCTCGGCCCGGTCCTCGGCGTCGCGGTCCCGCGGATGCAGTGGATCGGATTGGCGATCGGACTGGCCGGCGTCGCGATGGTCACGGCAGCCGACGCCGGGGCGGGTACATCGGCCCCGTGGTGGGCGTACGCGATTCCGTTCCTGGGAATGCTCAGCCTCGTTGCATCCACCTTCGTCCAGCAACGCGCTCCCGCGTCCACACCGCCACTGCAGGCCTTGGCCATCCACTGCTCAACCAGCGCAATAGTTTTCACAACTCTGGCGATCGCCTCTGGTGCTGCCGTACCGCCGAGTGTCAGCATATTCTGGATCGCATTGCTCTGGTTGATCGTGTTGTCGACCTTCGGCGGATACGGGCTGTACTGGTTGTTGCTTCGTCGCATCGGCATCACGTCCGTCAACACCTTGATGTTCTTGATCGCCCCCGTCACCGCGGTCTGGGGCGCACTGATGTTCGGAGAATCCTTCACTCCGTTCACCGCTCTCGGCTTGGCGGCGGGCATCGTCGCCGTCGTCGTGGTCACCCGGGTGGACAATCGACCGAAGAAGCAGGACGAGAGCACGGATTCCTGCCCGGCAAGAGCTCCGATCACGTCGCGCTGACGAAGCCCGATCGTGATGTGAACCGCTCGCGGAGCGCGGTGATTTGTTCTGCGGTGAGCTTGAGTCCGTTGATTGCGTAGTCCTCGACTGCGCCGAATTGCGTGCGCATTTCGTCGAGCGCGGCGTCGAAGTAGCTGTCGCGGACTCCGAGGAGCGGCCGGAGCAGTTCTCCGTCAACGCCTTTGCTTGCGGCGAAGTCGAGGATCGGTTCCGTCATAGGTGCCAGATCGGTGTTCGTCTCCAGGTAGTCGGCGCGTACATCGGCTTCGTCGGCGCCGAGGAGGAGCAAGAAAGAGGTCGCGGCCCACCCGGTGCGATCCTTGCCGGTGGTGCAGTGGAAAAGTGCTGCACCGGTGCGTTTTTCGTCGATGAGGTCGAGATAGAACGCGCGGTAGGCGTCGAGGGCGGACGGCAGGCTGACGAAGTTGCGGTTCGCTTCCTCCATCTGTGCGATCCCACGTCCATCGCTGATGGTCTCGGCGTACGCGACCGGGTCCGTCATGAGTAGTCCGGTGGCCGCGGCGTTTTGGGCATTGTCGGCGAGTACGTCGAGCCAGACCGTCCGCGTCGAGTCAGGGAGATTGTCGAGTGCGCCGTCGCGCTCGGCAGCGGTCCTCAGGTCGTAGACCGTCCGGACGTCCAAGTCGGCGACCGCGGCGACGTCGTCGCCGTCGAGTTTCGCGAGCGTCGCCGAACGGTAGAGCGCGCCGGCGCGGACGGTGCCATCAGCAACGGGAATGCCACCGAGATCCCGGAAGTTCGGAGCGGTCTTCAGGAGAACGCGACGATCGAGCGGGTGAGTTGGCATGGCTGACTCCTTGTGGGTTCCGTTTCCGAACTGATCATTCATGCCTTCTGCACACTGCGCACGAGCTTTTCGGCATTGCGTCTCTTGATCCACTTGTCGATGACGAGAGCCATGAAGATCCATCCTCCCAACGCGGTGATCACCCACACGATGATCGGGGCGAGGATCCAGGACCCGACGCCGCTGATCGCAATGCCGTCGGGGACCAGGGTCGCAACCCAGAGCGCGAGCAGCGTGGCGACCAAGCCGACACCGCCCGCGAGCGGAGCCGCGTAGTGCAGTGCCACGCTGAGCACGAATGGGCCGAGAATCATGTGGGCGAGGGTGAATACACCGATAGCGGCCAAGAAACCGTTCACGCTCAGGCTGACCCCGGGAAGAGCGAAATGCACGACGATCAGCGCGATCGCGCCGAGTACACATTGCGAAATGAGCTGAAATAACAGACGCATGGCTTGTACCTCCGTGATCAGGTCGAGTCACCCGAGAGTGGTGTGTGCGTGGGGAACGCTTTGCTGGAGGGCCTCGGGACAAGGTGCCGTCCAGGTGCCGTCGAGCACGTCGGGGCGGGGGCGGTACAGGCGCAGTACGTAGTTCCAGCCCGGCATGATGGGCAGTGCGTTCGCGACGCCGTCGAGATTGACGCCGAACCGGATGGTGGTGCTGCCGTCGGAGTCGGGGGTGGCTGTGAGGCTGTTGATGCTGTTGACGCCCAAGGCGTTCGCTTCGAAGTATCCGGCTGCGTTGTACAGCGAGACCGACCAGAACGCATCCACGGGAACAACGTTCAGGCGGAGACGGTATTCCCCGACCGGGAGACGTTCGTCGAAGTTGACGTAAGTGGCCTCGTACTCGGGAAGGCCACCCCAGCCGGATGCGGTACCGAGCAGGTGCCTGATCGGGTCGACTTCCGTCGCGGTGCCGAATGAATGGTCGTAGGTGGTGATGCCACGCGCGAGTGCGAGGAGCGCGTCGCGGGTCTCGGTCTGCGACTGTTCGTCGTAGTCGGGCAACGGGAACTCGCCCGTTCCGCCGCCGTCGATGGTGAGGGCGTCCTGCAACCGGTTCACCTCGGCGACGTCTTCGGGGCTGTTCGGATCGACGAGGATGCGCACGATCAGTGCGGCGTAGTCGGTCCCGACCAATTCGCGTGTGAGCAGGTGCTCTCCCGGATCGCGCAGGATGACGGGACCGAAATGATCTTGACTGACCACCCAGACGGAGATGTAGCGCTTGCCGGTATCGGGCACCGTGATCGTGACGTTTTCGCGCACGTCGATGATCGCGCTGCTGTACAGGGTGTCGCGGTTCTGGCGGATGATCGGCTGGTTGTCGAGTGACCCGAGCTCGCGAGTGTGGTTCCACGTGCCCAGGCCGACGCCCGCGGCCAGGCGAGCGAACATGAGATCGGATTCTGCCCGATTGAAGTTCAGGACGTTGACGGCGATCGTGGACATAGCGGATTCCAATCGGTGTCGGGGTACGGAAGCGGGCGCGGTAATCCATGGCCCGTCGGGGTGAATCAGCCCAGCAGTCGTGCTTTCGCGGCTTGGAACTCGGCGTCGCTCAGTAGGCCTTGTGATTTGAGATCGCCGAGTTTCTGCAACTCGGCGACGAGATCGACCGGGGGTGCGGGTGTGGGGAGTACGGCCTGCTGCTGGGCGAATTCGTACTGCGCCTGCTCGTAGTCGGCCTGAGCTCTCCTTTGCCGGCGGGTGGCCATACCGTCGCTGACGGCGGTCGCGGTACCGGTCACGACCGCGGTGCGGGCGGCGAGGCCCAGCAGTCCAGGGCGTCCTCGTCTCGGGATGTACGGCATGTCAGACCTCCAATTTCGGGATGATCGTGTCCACGAGGGCATTGACGACGGGTGCGGGTATCCGCTCGTAACCCAGTAACACCGCGCCGGACTCGGCGGTCCGGGCGGCGAGTTCGCGCTGATAGACCAGCTCGAGCGCGACCAGCAGCGCTGAAGCGCCGGCGGGAATCGCCTCCGCGAGTTCGGTGATGTCTTCATGCCCGAGCAGACCGGACGCGCCGAGCATTTCGACGTTGATCTCGAAGCCGTTCGGCAATTCCTCGACCTCGACGAGGGTGAGTTCACCGTCGTCGGACTTGGAGATGACGATCAGATCGAGGAGTCGTACCAGGCCGGTATCCGTGATGTCGGTGAGCGCGGAGAACGCGGCGGGGTCGAGGCTCTGCCCCGGCAGACCGAGAAGGTAGAAGTCGACGGGGCCGAAACGCGCGGCACTCACGAGAGCACCTTCAGCTTGAGTGCGGCAAACTCTTCCTCGCTGATCGATCCGGCTTCGAGGAGTGCTGCAGCTGTGGCGATTTCCTCGCTGGGACTCTTTCCTGCGACTTCGCGGATATACGATTCGGCCGCGCTCTCGGCCTCGCGTGCGGCCTTGTTGCTGCGTTCCGTCATCCCATCGCCGCGGGCGACGAGATAGACGAGCGCGGTGAGGATGGGTAGGAAGAGCAGGAAAAATATCCAAACAGCTTTCAACCAGCCGCTCAGCTTGTGGTCGCGGAACAGGTCGGCGACGATCGCGAACAGCGCGAAAAGATATCCGACGAAGACGGTCGCCCACAGCATCCAGCCGAGGCTTTCCCAGAAACTCATGTGTCTTGTCCGTTCGTGTCAGGCCTGCGCATCGGCATTCCGCCGACTCGCGCTTTTCAGTTGATTCCGGCAATTCTCACCGGTTTCCGCATGCTTCGATCGCTGTCTCATCCGAAGCGGATGAGACGGGATTTCCACGGCCGTCGAACGTCTCGAGTATCTTCGACACATGATCGAAGCCGTGCGTGACGCACTTGCCTCCGGTGAGGCGGAGCAGGCTCGACGCGTCCTGCGGAAGAATTGGCTCCGTCTGATTCTCGAATCTCATACCAGGGAACTCGAGCAACTCTGCCTTGCGCATCCCGATCCGCACGATCCACACATCCTGCTGATACGGGCGTGCTGCCGCGACCTCAGCGGCGATCCGTACGGCGCGGAGTTTCTACGCGGGCAGGGTCTACGGGTCGCGTCCGACGATTTTGTCGTCTGTTTCACCGACCTACTGCTCGCTCCGGACACCTCGACCAAGGCCGTCATTGCCGATCGCGCGCGTCACGCGCTCGCCCAGTGCGAGGCCGAGGACGATTACCCGTCCGCACTTTTCCTCCTCGGGTGGACCGAGATCAGGCTTCGTCGTGATCTACCTCGCGCCATCGCGCTACTTCGCTCCGCCGGCGATGAAGCGCGGTTGCAGTCGCGTGCGGAGACGTTGCGTCTCGCGCAATCCAATTTGGCTTTTGCACTCACCCACGCGGGAGTGTTCACCGAAGCCGAACAGATCCTCGACGGCCTTCCTGCCCGAGAGGTTGCATCCGACTGGGAACGCTTCGAAGGTGGACTCCCACAGTCGAATCGAGGGTGCATCGCCTATTGGCGTGGCGACTTCGAGGAAGCGATCGCTCAGTTCGACTCGATAATTGTGGAGGGCAGTCCCGGAACCAACTTCGAGGCGCTCGCCCGTCTGTACCTGGTGATGAGCCTGATCGCTCTGAACCGGAAAGACCGGTACCACAACGCCGCTCGGCTGCTGCGAGGCGTGAGCACTGCGGACAAGCACGGCATTCCTTGGGATACGCTGCGGCGCGTCACCACGGCCTGGCTCGCCCACGCTCAGGGGCAGGACGAGCAAGCGCGCCGCATCGCGAAGCCCACGCTGACCAGAACAGGTGCTGCGGTCGCTCACGCGCTGCTCGCCGAGCTCTATCGAGTCTTGGGGGATCCGGAACCGTCGGCGCAGGCGCTTCGGTTGGCAAGCTCGGCCGCGCTGCCGCGATATGCGCTGGTGAGCACACTTGTCACCTCTGCAGCGCTGAGCTCCGTCGCAGGGCGTGGGCCGCAGGCGCACGAGCAGCTGGATCGTGCGCTGGCTGAGGCAATCCCGGAGCAGATCCTCGCCCCCTTTCTCAGCGGCGATCCGGTAATTGTCGATCTCTTGAACGCGCACGCAATACAGGGGTCGAGACACCAGGACCTCCTGCGCACGATTCTGGAAAAACGGAGCCGGCTCTCTGCCCAGCTCGCCGGAGTCCTGACCGAACGCGAGAACGAGATTCTCACTTTTCTGCGCACCACGATGACTGCAGACGAGATCGCTGCGCACCTCGGCATCGCCTATCCCACTGTGAAGACTCACATTCGCTCGATTTACCGCAAATTAGGTGTGGCCAAGCGGCGTGCCGCTGTTCAAGCAGCCGACAACCTAGACCGCGGGATCGGGGGCGATTCCGCGACGGAGGCTGCGAACCGTCAGATCCAAGGCTTGTAGTCGAGTCCCGGAACCGCGGTTCACGTAGTCCATCGACGTGTAAAGCAGTGACCACAGTAGGTTCTGCACCCAGTCCGAACCCATGTCGGGGTCGATGGACCCGTCGGAGTGTCCGCGTTCGATGGCGTCGGTGACTCCGTCGTCGTTCGACGCGGACTCGGCAAACGAATCTTCTTGATAGACGCCGGGAGTGAAGAACAGGACCGTCAAAAGGTCGGCCAGTTCGAAGTATTCGTGGCAGAGGCGAACCAGTGCCTCGGCTCCGGTGCCCTCACCGAGTCGCGCCGCTGCTGCGGCCTCACCGACGGCGCGAGTGGCCTCGGCCGCGACTGCGTCGACCAGGTCGGATCGTTCGGGAAAGTAGCGGTGCAAAGTGGTCCGGCCGACCTTCGCGGCCGAAGCGATCTCGCTGAGGGTCGCAGCAGGCTTGGATGCGAACACCGAAACGGCAGCATCGAGGATGGCCTTCCGTGTGCGCTCGCGGGTCGCGCTTTGTTCTGGTGCGCTGTGGATCGTTGTCACGAATTCGAAGCGTAGCCGTGTCCGGTTTCGGTATCCAGTGTTTCCGAATCGGAATTTCTCTTGCCCTTTATGGAACATTCGTGTTCCATAAATTCATGCTTGAATCCGACGCTTCTCAGCCCGCACCGAAATGGAGCAATCTCCGCGTCCTCTCGGAGTTCGCTCGACCGCATCTGCCGTCGCTCCTCCTCGGATTGGTACTGGCGCTGTGCGGCTCGGCGGCGACGCTGGCAACGCCGATGGTCACCAAGTGGGTTCTCGACACCCTCGATACCGGTGCGTCGCTGAAGGGACCGATCCTCACGCTCGTCGTCCTTCTGATCGTCGGTGCTGTGCTCGGTTGTGCTCAGTGGATCGTTCTCGGAACCGCCGCCGAGAAGGTTGTCTTCGACGCCAGGTCTTCGCTGGTGAGGCGATTCCTGGCGGCGACCGTACCTTCGCTGCAATCGCGATCCGTGGGTGAATTGGTCACCCGGGTCACGTCGGACACCTTGCTGCTGCGGGAGGCGGCGTCGTCGGCCGCGGTGAATATTCTGAACGCAGCCGCGTTGACCATCGGAACGATTGTTCTGATGGGCGTTCTGGATCTGCCGTTGTTGGGGGTCACCATGGTGGCAATCGTGTTCGCCTCCATACTCTTTGCCGTTCTGATGCCTCGGATTTCCGCAGCCGAAGCGCGAACCCAGGAATCGCTCGGTCAGCTCGGCGGCGTACTCGAGGGTGGCTTGCGTGCGATCCGGACGGTCAAGGTTTCCCTCGCCGAGGATCGCGTCGGCGCTCTGGTGACGACCAATGCGTCCGATGCGAAAAAGCATGCGATCACGGCGGTTCGAGTGTCGGCAACCGCGTGGACTGTCGCGTGGACCGCCATTCAGGGATCGATCATTGCCATCCTGGGCTTCGGCGCCTGGCGAGTCGCCGACGGCGAAATGGCAGTCTCGACGCTCATCGCGTTTTTGCTCTACGCCTTCACCCTGATGGGGCCGGTGTCGGAGCTTGCGCAGAACGTGACTTCTGTTCAGTCGGGAATCGCGGCAGCTATCCGGATTCGCGAGATGCAGTCGTTGCCCACCGAGCAGTACGACGAGGTCGTGGACGTGGTCGCGAAAACAAATGCTGCCGCGCCGCTGATCGAGTTGCGCGACGTCACCGTGAGTTACCACGGGTCGAACCAGCCGGCGTTGCGCGATGTCTCGCTGGTCATTCCGACGCGTGGGCACATGGCCATCGTCGGCCCGTCGGGTGCCGGAAAGACGACCTTGCTCTCGACTGTGCTGCGATTTGTCGAACCGCGATCGGGTGAGGTTCTCCTGCATGGAGTCGGTTACGACGCGCTCGATCACCGCGCTGTGCGCGAGAGTCTCGCGTACGTGGAGCAAGAGACACCGGTGGTGCCCGGAACGATTCGGGAGAACGTCGTCTTCAGCCATCCCGACGCGACGGACGAAGAAGTCCAGGCCGTTCTGCGCTTGCTCCGACTCGACGACGCGATCGAGGCCCTGCCGAACGGACTCGACACCGCTCTGACGGCCACCTCGCTGTCGGGCGGCCAACGTCAGCGGATCGCGATGGCACGCGCAGTTCTGCGACCGAGTGCTTTGCTTCTGCTCGACGAAGCCACTGCCCAGGTCGACACACTCACCGAAGCCGCGATTGTCGACGCGATCAACGAACGTGCACGTACCGGGGCCGTGGTGACCATCGCTCACCGGCTCTCAACGGTGCGTGACGCCGACTGGATCGTGGTCATGGAAGACGGTCGGATCCGCAACATCGGCAACCATGACGAGCTCATGGACAAGGACGATCTGTACCGCGACATGGTGGTTGCCGGCCGGCTCGATCAGGGCGAGGCGATGCTCGAAGATTGTTGACCCGGCGCATCGGCATGTGCGAGAGTGCTGTTACCGAGCGATCGCTCGGTCGGGATGTTCTTTCGGAGGTGGCTGGTGGCAATCGATCTGACGTACGCGCCCGAGGTGGTGGCGCTGATCGAGAAGACGCGCGACTTCACGCGCAACGTAGTGCTCCCCATCGAAGACGAACACGCCGGTGACATCGCCGTCGCGGGTGGCGATGCCATCCGCATCGAGATGCAGGCGGCAGCAAAAGAAGCCGGTGTCTTCGCACCGCATGCACCGATCGAGTACGGCGGCCACGGACTCAACATGAGTGATCGCGCGCCTGTCTTCGAGGAAGCCGGCTACTCGCTCTTCGGGCCGACGGCGCTCAACATCGCTGCGCCGGACGAGGGCAATGTTCACATGCTGGCCCACGTCGCGAACGAAGCACAGAAGCAGCAGTTCCTCGCGCCGCTCGCAAGCGGGGACATGCGGTCGGCATTCGCCATGACCGAACCCGCGCCGGGAGCGGGATCCGATCCCTCGGCTTTGAACACCCGCGCCGAGAAAGTCCCCGGTGGCTGGAAGATCAACGGTAAGAAATGGTTCATCACCGGCGCCGACGGCGCCGGATTCTTCATCATCATGGCGCGCACCTCCGGCGAGCCCGGGCAGCGCGGCGGAGCGACCATGTTCCTGACGCCGACGGACACAGCGGGTCTCATCGTGGGTCGACACATCGACACCCTCGACAAGGCCATGATCGGCGGGCACTGCGAGGTCACGTTCGAGGATCTCTTCGTTCCCGACGAGGCCGTTCTCGGTGAGGTCGATCAGGGTTTCGCCTACGCGCAGGTTCGTCTCGGTCCCGCCCGGATGACGCACGTGATGCGCTGGCTCGGTGCAGCGCGCCGCGGCCACGACGTCGCCGTGGCCAGGGTTGCCGAACGAGAAGGCTTCGGCTCGAAACTCGGTGATCTCGGAATGATCCAGAAGATGGTCGCCGACAACGAGATCGACATCGCAGCCAGTCGCGCACTTCTGGTGCAGGCCTGCTTCGAACTCGATCAGGGCGGGCACGCGAGCAACGCGACGTCCATCGCCAAGACCTACGCGGCCGAGGCGATCTTCCGGATCGTCGACCGCTCCATTCAGATGTGTGGCGGAATGGGCGTGTCCGGCGATCTGCCGCTGGCACGGTTGTCCCGCGAAGTGCGTCCCTTCCGCGTTTACGACGGTCCGTCCGAGGTTCATCGCTGGGCAATTGCGAAACGTGTTGTCGGCGCTGCGAAGCGCGCTGCTCGGGAGGAGTCGAAGTGACGGACTTCCCAGGACTCGATCTCGTGGCGCTCCACAAGTATCTGCAAGCCGCAGGCGTCGAGGTGAGCGGTGAGTTGCGAGCCGAACTGATTTCAGGCGGCAAATCCAATCTCACCTACGGAATCTTCGACGACAACTCGAAGTGGATTCTGCGTCGTCCACCCACGGCCGGCCTCACGCCTTCGGCGCACGACGTTGCGCGCGAGTTCCGAATCACCTCGGCGTTGCAGAACACCGCCGTGCCGGTCGCCCCGACCGTCGTGCTGTGCGAGGACGCCTCGGTGATGGGTGCGTCGTTCACGGTGGTCGAGTTCGTCACCGGTCAAGTGATCCGGACCAAAACCGAGTTGGAAGCTGTTCCGGCAGAGCTGGTCACGCAGTGCACCGACGAGTTGGTGCGTGTTCTCGCTGCCCTGCACGACGTCGACTACAACGCAGTGGGTCTCGGCGAACTCGGCCGACCCGACGGTTACGTAGCCCGTCAGGTGAAGTTGTGGGCCGGTCAATGGTCACGCGTCAAGACCGAGGACTCGGCCGATGTGGACAGGTTGGCGTCGAGCCTCGCGGAATTGATTCCGGCTGAATCGGCTTCGTCGATCGTGCACGGCGACTACCGGATCGACAACACGATTCTCGCGGCGAACGACGTCACCAAGGTTGCCGCAGTGGTGGACTGGGAACTGTCGACGCTGGGTGATCCGCTGGCGGACATCGCGATGATGTGCGTCTATCGGCATCCCGCGCTGGATCTGGTTCTGGGTGAGCCTGCTGCGTGGACGAGCCCGTCGCTACCGTCCGTTGTCGATCTGGCGCAACGGTATTCGTCCGTTTCGGGTCGTGAATTGGCGCATTGGAACTTCTACATGGCGCTCGGGTTCTTCAAACTCGCCGTCGTGGCGCAGGGCATCGATCACCGATTCCGAGCAGGAGCCACCGTCGGCGGGGGATTCGACAAGGCTGGATCTTCTGTGCCGGAACTGATCTCGGCCGGACTCAACGCACTGCAAGGGAAATTCGAATGACTCGATCAGCACTGGTCACCGGCGCCTCCAAGGGAATCGGGCTCGGCATCGCAACACGCTTGGCTTCGCAAGGGTACGGGCTGACCATCACGGCGCGTGATGCCGAACGGCTCGCCGTTGTCGCCGAAGAACTTACGCGCGCCGGATCGCCGGACGTCGTCGTCTCGGCCGGCGACATGGCGGACGAGAACTTCGCCGCAGCACTCGTAGCCACGCACGGCGAGCGATTCGGCTCCATGCGAGCCCTCGTCCTCAACGCCGGAGTGGGAACCAGTGGGCGAGTGGCGGATTACCCGATGCGCCGTTTCGACAAGACCGTCGCCGTCAATCTCCGGACACCGTTCGCACTATTGCAAGCGTCGCTGCCGCTCCTGCGTACAGCGGCGGACGCGGACCTCGCCGGCGGAGCAAAGGTGATCGCTCTCGCCTCGATGGCCGGTGTGTATGCCGAGAGCGGCCTGGCCGTCTACGGAGCCACCAAAGCTGCGCTGATTTCGATGGTCGAGGCACTCAACGCCGAGGAATCCGGAAACGGAGTGAGCGCGACGGCCATTGCTCCCGGTTACGTCGACACGGACATGTCGGCGTGGACGCACGATCGGATCACACCCGAGACCATGATCAAGGTCGACGACATCGTGGAGTTGGTGGACGGACTGCTCAAGCTCTCGTCTCGAGCAGTGGTTCCGAAGGTCGTCATGACGCGAGCCGGAACCAACGGCTACTCGGCCTGATCAATCCAGCTTGGCTTCGCCCCGCTTGCGGAAAAAGTGGAAGCCGGGCACTCCGACGATCGCCTGACGCAGGTCCTTTACCACTCCGAGGAGTTCGTGGATCTCGGGCGAGACGGAGTCCAAGGTTCCGAGGATGGGAAGCACCGCGGTCACGCGGTCGGTGAGCTCCGGCAGTTGGTCGATCAGTTTGATCGCGGCGCTGACCTCCGCCTCGGACAGGTCGTCGGCGAATCTGGCCGCCAGCGGCGCGAGCTGCAACGCAATGGGCTCGTAGATCTCGAGGAGTTGTCCCGCGATGTCCGAGGTCTGTTCGACGGCCTCGACCAGCGTCTCAGCTCGAACGGTCACGGCGGCGGCTCCGATGACGACGCGGTCGGCGTTGTCGGCGATCTGGTTGATGCGTGCCACCAACCTCTCGACCGAGAAGAGGAGCGCCTCGAGTCGAGTGGGCAGGGTGACCGCAAAAGCGACCGTGGACAGGGACCAGTGCACCACGTCGCCGACGGAGCGGACGACGGTGGAGCTGCCGGGCAAAACTAGAGCCATCCCTCGATACTGCCTGATGTGACGTCAAAGTACAGGTAAATCTCACATTCACGAGGCCAGCGGCGTCTTCGAGGTGTCGGTGCCGGCGCGGACAATCAATTCACCCGCTGCCTGCTGCACCGCGCAACCTGGAAGGATCGAGACATGACGGCTATCCGTACGCACACCGTGATCGACTCGCCGATCGGGGCGTTGACGCTGGTAGCAGCAGGTGACGACCTCTGCGGGCTGTACATGGCGGAGCATCGCCACAAGCCGGACGAGTCCACGTTCGGTGATCGTTCCGCGGCGGTCTTCGGTGAAGTCGAATCGCAGCTCACCGAGTACTTCGAGGGTGATCGCACGGAGTTCTCCGTGCCGCTGGCGCCCGTGGGTACCGAGTTCCAGAAGCGGGTGTGGGATACCTTGCGAACGATCCCGTACGGCGAAACCTGGACATACATGGAGCTCGCGCAAACTTTGGGTAACCCGCTTGCGATCCGTGCCGCCGCCGCGGCAAACGGCAAGAATCCGATCAGCATCATCGTTCCCTGTCATCGTGTGGTCGGTAGCGACGGAAGTCTGACCGGTTTCGCCGGCGGCCTCGAACGCAAGCGGTTCCTGCTCGACCGCGAGCACGGCGGCGAATCGGATGTCCTCTTCTGATGCGCTCGGCTCACAATTCGGTGATCGGGAACGTCTACCGATCGTGAGACTCAAACCGTTCGAAGACGTCGTGACCGAATACGGTGCAGTGGTCCTCCGTGTCTGCCGCGCGGTGGTCGGTCCCGTCGACGCCGAGGACGCGTGGTCCGAGACGTTCATCGCAGCGATGCGGGCATATCCGGATCTGAATCCGGACGCGAACATCGAAGCCTGGCTGGTGACCATCGCGCACCGCAAGGCAATCGACATCACCCGAGTGCGCGCCCGCGTGGCCGTGCCGACAGACGAGGTTCCGGAGTTGCCGACGCGAATCGGCGTACCCGGAACGTGGGATCACGAACTCTGGGACGCACTCGAAAAGCTACCGCTCAAACAACGTGCGGCAGTCGCCTATCACTTTCTGGGTGGGCTGCCGTACGCAGAGATCGCGGACATCCTCGGCAACACCCCGGCGGCCGCCAGACGCGCGGGTGCCGACGGTATCGCCACACTACGAAGAACCTACTTGTCCGCTACCGCTGCGGAAGGGAGTCACTCATGAGTAACGATGTGTTCGAGGCGCTTCCAGCCGTTGACGCTGACGCCATGATCCGCCTACGGGCGCGCCTGGCTGCGCAGGCGTCCGAAGCTGAATTGATCGACGTGGCATATCGAACCGTCGATTCGCCGGTCGGAAAGCTGCTCCTGGCGGCGACCGATGTCGGCCTGGTGCGGGTTGCCTTTGCCGTCGAAGGGCACGACCTCGTTCTGGAACGTTTGGCGGACACCGTCAGCCCCCGTGTGCTTCATTACCCGCGCAGGCTGGACACTGTCGCTCGCGAGTTGGACGAGTACTTTGCCGGTGCGCGTCGAGAATTCGATCTGCGCTTGGACTTCCAACTCGCGAAGGGGTTCCGACGCGAAGTGTTGCGTCATCTCCCCGAGATCGAATACGGCCACACTGCAAGCTATTCGGTGGTCGCAGCAGCGTCGGGAAGCCCGCGTGCGGTGCGTGCCGTCGGGACCGCATGCGCAGAGAATCCGCTGCCGTTGGTGGTCCCGTGTCACCGGGTGGTGCGCAGCGACGGCAGCCTCGGGCAGTACGCTGGCGGCCCCGAACTGAAAGCGATTCTGCTGGATCTGGAAGCCGGCCGGTGAGCGCAGTGACGCTGCGCTTTCAGGCGCCCTATGCAGTCGAACCGCTCACCGGTGCCTTGCGGGCTCACTGCGTCGCAGGCCTCGAGCGTCACGACGACGGTGTTCACACCAGAGTCATACCGTTGCCTTCCGGCCCGGTAGTTGTGTCGGTGTCGTGGACAGACGACGGTGTCGTCATGGATTCCGATGTGCCGGCGGAGGATTCCGCAGTGCTGGAGGTGATCGTGCGTCGTTGGCTCGACCTCGACGCCGATCACACTGCTGTCGAAGCAGCGTTCGGTAGCGACGAGTTGTTGGCCCCACTCGTTGCCGCCCGTCCAGGATTGCGGGTGCTCGGCTCGGTGGACGGTTTCGAGACCGCAGTGCTCACCGTTCTGGGGCAACAGGTTTCGCTCGCCGCAGCGAGGACGTTCGGTGGTCGTTTTGTCAGCGCATTCGGAGCGCCGGTGGAAGGGGAGTTTCTTGCCTTCCCTGATCCGGAGGCGGTTGCAGCGCAATCGCCGGAGGACATACAGAAAGCCGTCGGATTGACCACAGTGCGCGCAAGAACAGTGCACACGTTGGCAACTGCGGCAGCGAACGGTCTCGATCTCTCCTGGGATGCGGATCCTGTCCAATTTCGACAAGAGTTGTTGGCGCTACCGGGAATCGGACCGTGGACCGCTGACTATCTCACTGTTCGAATTCTCGGTGATCGCGACGCCTTCGTACCCGACGATCTGGTGTTGAAGCGAGCGTTGGGGGTCTCGTCGGGCAAAGAAGCCGCAGCGTTGTCCGAGCGCTGGCGACCCTGGCGAGCGTACGCACTCTTTCATCTGTGGACCAAGGAAGCGTTTCTGTAGTGGTCAATCTTTCGCGCGGGCCAGTTCGGACGGCCACCATATACGTTTCCCGATGTCGTGAGAGAGCGCAGGCACCAGGACACTGCGCACGATGATCGTATCGAGCAGCACACCGAAGGCCACGGCAAATCCGATCTCGGCGAGGAAGACCAGCGGCAGGATGCCCAGTACGGCAAATGTTGCGGCCAAGACGATTCCGGCTGAGGTGATCACACCCCCGGTGACCGCAAGACCGCGCAGGACACCTGCGCGGGTGCCGAATTCTCCGGTCTCCTCTCGCACACGGGTCATCAGGAAGATGTTGTAGTCGATACCCAGAGCGACCAGAAACACGAAGGCGAACAGTGGGAACGATTGATCCGCCCCGGCGAACCCGAATACGTGTGTGAAGAAGAATCCGCTCACACCGAGCGTCGCCGCGAAGGAAAGCACCACGGTGACAATGAGAATCACCGGGATCAGCAGAGCACGGAGCAAAGCGGCCAAGACCAGGAAGATCACCACCAACACGATCGGGATGATCAGGTTTCTGTCGCGGACCGAGGCCGCCTGGACATCAAGGGTGGTGGCCGTGCTGCCGCCGACGAGCGCGTCGGCGCCGGGCACCTCGTGGACGGCACTCCGCAGTCGCTTGACAGTTTCGAGTGCCTGCGGCGAATCGTAAGAGTCGGCGAGGGTTGCATTGATCATGGTTCGGCCGTCGATCGGTGCAACGGTGAAAGCCGCAGGGGCGCAACCCGCAGCGGCGGCTTGTGCGACTGCAGCGGGGTTGGTCTTGATCAGCTCGCTGACCTTTGCGACGTCCACCTGGGTGCAGACGGCGCCGGGATCCTGCGAGATACCTTCGACTCCGCTGGCTGCTTTGATGACGGCGTCGGCCTGGTCGGCGTTTGCGGTGATCACAGCCGGTGCGCCGGCTCCGGGATCGAACTTCGAGTCGTAGAGTTCTTGTCCGACAACAGCGTCGGGACGATTGGTGAAGCTTTCGGTGGATGTCAGGCCATCGGTTTTGAGACTGCCGATCCCGGCCGCGAACAGGATGATCAACAAGACTGTGGCGCCGATCCACAGTGGGCGGTCCTTGCTACCGACGGCCTCGGCGATCTTGCCCCACATCCCGTGCGTCGTAAGGTCTGCGGCGTGATCGACCTTGGGCTTGCGCGGCCAGAAGACCCACCGTCCGGTGGCGGCCAGAGCGACCGGCATGAACGTCATCATCACCAGATAGGTGCAGGCGATCCCGATGGCGGCGACGGGTCCGAGGCTCTTGTTGGAGTTGAGTTGAGAGAACGTCAGGCAGAGCAGACCGAGAATCACGGTGACAGCCGAAGCGGTGATGGCCGGCGCAGACTCGCGCCAGGCCTTGATCATCGCGTCGAAGCGGTTGGGATACGTGTGCAGTTCTTCGCGATAGCGAGAGATCAAGAGTAGGGCGTAGTCGGTACCGGCACCGATCACCAACACGAAAAGGATGCCTTGAGATTGTCCGGTCAGAGTGAGTAATTCGGCTTTCGCGAGGAAATAGATCACCATCGACGACAAGCCGATGGCGAGGAGCGCGGAGAACAGCGGGAAGAACCACAACACCGGCGATCGGTACACGACAAGCAGGATGAGGATCACGACCAGGAGTGCCGCGCCAAGGAGCGCTCCGTCCAGACCGGCAAAGGCGTCGATGAACGCAACGAGTAGCCCACCTGGCCCGGCTGGGAGTACCTCGACATCACCAGCTGCTTGTTTTGCTGCGTCGATGACGTTCTGCTCGGTGGTCGCCAGGACATCGCCTGCCACGGATGTGTCTCCGTCTTTGGCGACGAGTGGCACGAAGATCGACGCAGTTGTGCCGTCGGCGGAGTACTGAGTGGGTTGCATTCCGTCGGCGTCTACTCCGGAGATGCCGGCAATAGCGCCGTACGCCGAGTTGATTGCAGATTTGTCCGCCTCGGTGAGGGCCGAATCTCGATGGAACAGAACAAAACCAGGGATCGTCTCGACCGCGAGGAAGTTCGCGGATTGATTGCTGACGATCGTCGATTCTGCGGAACTCGGCAGGTACGAGGCGTTGTCGTTCTTCTGAACCTCGGCGAGTTTGCCTTGGAACGAACCGCCGAATCCGCCTGCGACGAAGGCAAAGATTGCAAGCGCGATCACGGTGAAGATCGGCAGTCGACGGCGTTTGACCGTTCCGCGCTCGTTCCGTTCTGCATCAGTTGTATCCAGCTTGGTCATGGTTCTCCTCGAACGCAGTCGACCAGCACCAACAAAGCAACGTTTTCCAGTAGAACACGCAATACGGGCGCGGTGGAACCACTTGGAGTGGAATTGACGACGCTACGAAGTGTCTTTGCCGTAAGTCTCGCGGGCTGCGACGTCCATGGGAAAACGAACGACTGTGTCGCCGAACAACAATCGAGTTGCCGAAGCCGCGGCGGCCAGCACGTGGGCGGCACCTGACTCGGGATTTCGGGTATGCACGACCACTTCGTCGTGCTGGAAGAAGACCAACTCGCCGTCCGGATCTTCGGCGAGGCGGCGCCTGAGGTCGGCGAGCAGGCACAACGCCCACTCGGACGCAGTGGCCTGAACGACGAAGTTTCGCGTGAAACGACCGCGGGCATGAGCGTCGCCGTGGGAGTAGAAGTCGGGAGACGGTGGGGGACAGGCCCGGCCGAGCAGTGACTTCACCACCTCGCCGCGCTCACCTGCCTTGGCAGCTTGCTCGACGTACTCGACGGCGACCGGGAATCGCTTCCGCAACAAGATGAGCAGTGCTTTGGCTTCACCCGCCGTCGCCCCGTACAGGACTCCGAGGATTGCGACCTTGGCTTTTGCGCGATCCCCGCCGAAAGCTTCGGCACCGACAAGTGCGTACAGATCGTCGTCGCCGGCGGCAGCCATCATGCGGCGGTCGCCGGACATGGCGGCCAGAATTCGGGGTTCGAGCTGACCGGCGTCGGCGACGACGAACACGTGGCCCGGATCGGCGACGACGCTCGAGCGCATGGTCTTAGGAATCTGGAGGGCCCCGCCGCCCCGGCTCGCCCACCTGCCGGACACGACACCACCGGGAACGTAGATCGGACGGAATCGATCTCCCCGCACCCAACTGTCCATCCACTGCCACCCGTTGGTGCTGTACAGCTTGGCGAGTTCGCGATGACGAAGGAGTAGCGGCACAGCCGGATGATCGATCTCCTGCAGAAACCACTTGCGCGTCGACGGAAGTTCGATGCCCTGACGCCCGAACGCCTCGGTGATCTCCACCGAAGACGAAGGATTGACGGTGCGCCCGAAGACCTCACTGATCTGTGCGGCAAGTTCCTGCATACGAGCGGGGAGGTCGTATCCCGTCGGCCGCGGCCCCAGCCGTTCTTCGAGGAGTTCGCGATGCTTCTGCGTCGAGAACGGAAGGCCCGTGTGCGTCATCTCGGCGGCGCTGAGAGCGCCGGCCGATTCTGCTGCGATCAACAAGTCCAGTCGAGCGTCCGCGCCGATGGTTGCGCGCTGCTCGGCGAATTCGGTGACGACGGCGAGGGGATCGAGAACGGGTGCAGTGTCGAAGAGTCCGAGTCGATCGTCGTCGAACTCCTCGGCAGGCGGTGACGGTTTGCCGACGCGCATTCCGAGTATCGCGCGGGTCAGGGAGATGTCGTGGCACCGCTGAACCCGTACGCCTGCCCGCAATAGCGGTGGGTACACGGTCGCCGTACTCGGCCACACCCACCGCGGGTGCTCGGCTTCCTCGATGGTGCGCACCGCTGCGATCAGGTCGGGGTATTCGACGGGATCGGCGAGCGGCGTTCCACCGGGGTCGGTCCGTAGGACAGTTGCCGTCACAGCTCCCGTGGACGTCGTACTACCGGGGACCAGGACAACTCGCACGACATCAGTGTGACGGCAGGGTCCGACACGCCATCGCTCGGCGCTGCTCAGGCCCCGACGAACCGGATGTGCTGACCCGGGCGGGCTTGGCCGAGTCGGTCGATATCTGCGTCCGCGACCACTCCGACCACCGGATACCCGCCGGTGATCGGGTGATCGGTGAGGAACACGACAGGTTGGCCGCTGGGTGGGACCTGGATCGATCCGAGCGCTACGCCTTCGGTGGGGAGTTCGGCGTCATTCGTTTGTTGCAGCAGTTCGTCGGTGCCGACACGATCGAGTCGCGCCCCGATTCGGTCCGAGTCGGTCGAGACCGCCCACTGCCCCCGCAGGAGCGATTCGGGGTTGGTGAATCGATCTGCGCGCGGCCCGAATACGACTCGAATGTCGAGAGTCTCGTTTGTCATCGGTGGAACTGGTGCAAGGTCGACGAGCGAGAACGCGGTCGGCGAAGGCCCGATCGGGAGAACAACCTTGGGCTCGAGAGGCGCCGGACCTATCCCGGACATGGTGTCGGTGCTGCGCGATCCCAGGATCTCGGGAACCACAATGCCGCCCCGGACGGTCAGATACGTCCGCAGGCCACTCGGTGCGTAGTCGAGGCGGACGGTCTGACCGACGTCGAGAGCGATCACGCTCGAATGCCCGACCGGAATGCCGTCGCGGTAGGCCTGTGCGGGCGCCCCGGTGAACGCGATCGTTGCTTGTTGCTGCGCCCGAATGCTCAGCCCGCCCAGAAGGACCTCGACGCCTGCCGCGCCCTCGTCGTTGCCGACGAGTCGATTGCCGAGTTTGAGCGATCGCCTGTCCGCAGCACCGGAAACCCCGACGCCCGAGCGAAGGTGTCCGGTCCGTCCGAGGTCCTGGATCAAGCTCAGCGGCCCGGTGTCGAGTATCTCCAGACCGCTCATCGGTCGTCCTCGTTGACGAAGCGCACGCGGCACCCGGGCTGAACGGCGGCCGGTGGCGTTGAGTTCAGGTCCCACATCACGGCGTCGGTGCTCCCGATGATCTGCCAGCCACCCGGCGATGCCCGCGGGTAGATCGCGCTGTATCCAGCGGCCAGGGCGACGGAACCGGCTGGCACTGCGGTTCGCGACTGAGTTCGACGTGGAACGTCGAGCCGAGTGTCGCCTGAAGTCAGGTAGGCGAAGCCGGGTGCGAATCCGATGAAGGCGCAACGCCACATCGCCCCGGTATGGGCCGCAACCACCTCGGAACGGCTCATTCCGAGTGACTGTGCGACGTCGTCGAGGTCGGGCCCGTCGTACCTGACGGCGATGGTGAGTGCATCCGTCTCGGAATGCTCGTCTGTGGTCGCGGCAGAATTGGTTTGCTCGAGATCGTTCAAACACTTCCGGACGTACGTGAGATCTGCGGCCGGGGTGCACGTGACCAGGACCGTGCGAGCTGCGGGGAGGAAGTCTTCGACCCCGACCGGGGTGTTACGCGTCAGTGCTTCGGTGAACGCGAGAACGTCAGCTTCGGAATCGAGGTCTACGAGAAATGCGCGTTCTCCCGCGGGAAGTATGCGAGTCACAGGGAGGGCTCCCGATCGATTCGAGTCCGCTCCACGTCCGCTCGCATCGCCACGATGAAACTCGCGATGGTGGCTCGCTCGGCCGCGGTGTAATTCCCGACGGTGCTCGCAGCCCGTGAAATGACGGGGCCGAAGAAGCTCTCGCCCAGAGTGACCGCCGATGGTGTGACCTGCAAGAACACCCGTCGACGGTCCGCTGAATCTCGCTCCCGAGCTACGTGCCCCGCTTTGACCATCCGGTCGACCAGTGCAGTCACCGACGCCGAGTTGATCCCGAGCTGTGAGCCCAACCAACCAGGCGTCGCCGGTGTGTCCGAGCGCTCGGCATCGAGAAGGCAGATCAGTGCGCGGACGTCGGTGGAGTGCATTTTGTATTTGTTCGCAAAGCCGGAAACCGCCACGTTCAAGTCGACGGTCAGTGCGCGAAGCGAGTGGACGATCGCCATCGCTTCGTCTTCTGCATCGCCGACGCTCATGGATGCCTCCAGCCCTGGTGTGTTGTCTCTCGATTGTCTACTATCTCGATAGTCGAGAGAAAATGGGGGTGGGGAATGGACTTCAATCGCGCATACGACGCCGTACTGACCAAATGGCCGCAAAGACCGCTGGGTGTGGATCTCTCAGGCCGGTTCGGCCGAACGCATGTGAACGTCTGTGGACCTGAAGACTCGCGGCCGTTGATCCTTCTGCCCGGGGGAGGTGCCACTTCGACGGTGTGGTTCGACAACGTTGCGGCGCTGTCGAAATTCCGGCGTGTTTTTGCCGTCGACACCCTGGGCGATGCCGGACTCAGCATTCCCAATGGTGATCCGATGAAGTCCGTCGACGATCTGATCGAGTGGATGGACTCGATAGTCGATTGCACCGGCGCCGACACCGTCGATGTGATCGGACATTCCTACGGCGCAATGATTGCGTTGGCCTTTGCGCTGCATCGACCGGATCGTGTCGGGAAACTTGTTCTGCTCGATCCTAATTCGAGTTTCTCCGGCATGAAGGCGGGCTACCTTCTGCGTGCGCTTCCGCTGTTGCTGTCCCCGTCGCGAGCACGCCGACGACGACTGCTGGAGTGGGAGACAGGTGAGTTGAGTATCGACTCCGACTGGCTGTCTCTTGTGGAAGTGGGCACTTCGGATCTACCGCGACCCGATCTCGTAGTGCCTCAACGTCCTTCGAAAGAGGACTTGAGCGCACTGGATGTCGAGTTGCTGGTGGTCCTCGCGCAGGACGGACGGGTGCATGATGCGGAAACGGTGTCGAGGTCGGTGCGGGAGAGGATTCCCGCAGCACGTGTCGAGGTGCTGAAAGATGCTTCACATCACAGTATTCCGATGGTTCCCGCCGATGAACTCAACCGAGTGCTCGTCGACTTCTTGGAGGGCTAGCGGATCAGGGTGCGACGACGCACCCCGGACCGATCGGGGTGGCCGGATTGACATCGACCGTTGTGACCGGCCCGCCCGCTGACGTCTGGTAGGCCATCAGAGAATGTTCGCCGGGTGCGGTCGGAGTCCACAGCGTGACGGCGTGGCCGAGCACAACCGGCAAGGTGAAATAGGGATTGACGGTGTCTCAGATCAATTCCTGCGGGGACATGGTCGACGCCCGGTTCAGGTCGACAATCGAGACGTTCGACTCGTCCAACGCTGCTGTCCTGGCAACCACCAGATACGTGCAGCCCGCCCCGTACGGTGTTGTCGGCCCGCTGCTGAGACCCGGAAGGACCGTGACGTCTACCACGTCCGCGGAAGCTGACGTCGCGGAACAGATGGCGGCGCTCGCGCTGATGGCGGCGGCGATCACGGTAGTGCGAGCGATTCGTGAAAGTGTCATACCAGCAGGTCGGTTTTATCTGGATGGGTGTTACAGGCAGACTGATCGGATGCGTGCACTTCATCTTCTTCTGGCCGGCTTCGGTTTCCTGCTGGGGTTCCTGATTATTGTTGTCTCCGGCCTGATCGAGTTGGCGTCCGTCGCCTCCCGAACCGATTTCGCCTTTGTCGGTGACTCCGCCGTGTCGGTTGGTGTTTCCAACGAGGCGATCTACACCGCGATCGCTGCTCCACTGGTGGGTGCGCTGTTGGGCTGGCTGTCAGCTGTCATCGCGACGAGGTTCGGGTGGAGCCTCACTCGTGGGAGTGTCACTCCGGCAAGCGAGTGACCAGGGCATTGCTCTTGCTGGTCCGTGGGATATGAGGAAAGGCCCCGACCTCAACAGAGATCAGGGCCTTCCTTTGTATTGCGCTACTTTTGCACCGCGCTACTTCTTGGAGACGCGGAGCAGCTTCTTGTTCACGAACTCGTCCATTCCCCACGGACCGAGCTCGCGGCCGACTCCGGAGCGCTTGACTCCGCCGAAGGGCAGACCGGGCAACGTCGTTCCGTGCTCGTTGACAAACGCCATTCCCACGTCGAGATCGGCAGCGACCGACCGGGCGGAATCGAGATCGCTGCTCCAGACGGACCCGCTCAGACCGTAGACCGACGAATTGGCAAGTTCCACAGCCTCGCTGGCCGACTTGACCTTGTAGACGACGCCGGCAGGTCCGAACAGTTCTTCGCTGTAAGCCCGCATGTCCGGGGTCACGTCTGCGAGCAACGTCGGCTGAACGTAGGCGCCCGGGCCGTCGATCTTCTTTCCACCGGTCAGCAGCGTCGCTCCCTTGGACGCAGCGTCGTCGATCTGCTCGATCAGAGTGTCTGCCGCGCTCTGTGAGGACAGCGGGCCCAGGACGGTGGTTTCGTCCAATGGGTCACCGGCAGAAACGGATTCGAAGGACGTCGCCAATTTGCGGGTGAAGTCGCCGTAGAAATCTTCGGTGACGATGAAACGCTTGGCCGCATTGCAGGCCTGGCCGGCATTGGACAGACGCGCCTTGGTTGCGGACTTGACGGTGGCATCCATGTCGTCGGAATCGAGGACGATGAACACGTCCGATCCGCCGAGTTCGAGGACGACCTTCTTGAGATTGCGTCCCGCAGTTTCGGCGACGCTGGTGCCGGCGCGTTCGCTGCCAGTCAGTGACACGCCTTGAACTCGTGGATCGGCGATCATGTCCGCGATCTGCTCGTTGGTCGCGAAGACGTTGACGTAGGCGTCGTCCGGCAATCCGGCTTGTCGCAAGATCTCTTCCATCAGCAGAGCCGACTGCGGACAGTTGGACGCGTGCTTGAGAATGATCGTGTTGCCCAGCATGAGATTCGGTGCCGCGAAGCGGGCGACCTGGTAGTACGGGAAGTTCCACGGCATGACGCCGATCAGGGCACCGATCGGTCGCCGGTACACAACCGACTCCTCGGCCCCGGGAACGTCGAGCCGTTCTTCCTCGAGCAACGCCGGACCGTGGTCTGCGTACCACTGATAGATCGCGGCCGAGAGTTGTACTTCGCCCTTGGCCTCGCGGACCGGCTTACCCATCTCCAACGAGATCATTCGGGCCAGTTCATCTGCTCGCTCTGTGTACAGTGCGGCGGTCTTGCTCAGGACTGCCGCACGTTGCTGTGGCGCACTGTTGCGCCAGGTCAAGTAGCCGCGATGCGTGTGCGCAAGTGCGGCTTCAACTCCGGCGTCATCCAAAGTATCGAATTCCCTGACGGTTTCACCTGTCGCGGGATTGACTGTTTTGTAATTAGCCATAGTTGTACAACGTGCGGAAGGGGGTCGAAGATTCCCGAAACGCGCAATCACATTGAATCGGCCCAACAGGTTTCGATCAAATCCCGGCTGGGTACCATCTCACGCCACCTTGGGGCGATGGGTGCGTTCGTAGCCCTTGCGGTCGTAGAAACGGGTGGTCACGATGCCGAGTACGACGCCGATCAGTAGACCCACCAACGTCATCCAGACGGCATGCAGCAGCCCTGCCTCACCGCGTGCGCCGAAGAACAGGATCGATCGCGTACCCATGTAGATCTGGTGCATCGGCTCGAATTGCGCCAGCCAGGCATACAACCTGGGGCTGGCTTCGAGGGGGATGGTGCCACCGGAAGAGGGCAGCGCGAGAATGACGAACACGAACAGGTTGATCAACATGCCCAACGAGCCGAATGCGGCCATCACCGACATCGCCGTGATGCCGACTGCAGTGATGACCAGCGCGCCGTACTCCCACAATGCAAGCCCGTGAGTGACCGGCATTCCGAGGGCGCGACTGATCCACTGGAACAACGCGGAGACTATGCCGGACAACACGATCATGAACGCCCATTTGACGAGCAGCGTCCGAAACCTGTTGATACCCACAACGTCGTTCTGAACGAAGAGCGGACCGAATTCGGTAGGCGCATATCCGAGCATGCCGTCCACCAAGGAATTGACCACGGTTGCTCCGGTGAATCCCGCAAGGACCAACAGCAGCGCGAAATAGAATGCAACCAAACCGAATCCGGTGCCGTCGGGAAGCGGATCGTGGGCCACCGTGAGTACGTTCACCGGATTTTCGAGCAGCAGGCGGCTCGCTCCTGAGATCTGGGTTCCGGTGCCTCCCGCTTCCAACTGCTGGGTGACCAGGGTGGTGAGTTGCTCGCCCATGTTCTTGTTGACCGAGGCGAGGGCTGTAGTTCCGATCGACTGGACCAGAGATGCGGATACGGAACCGGCGCGCGGATTGGTGTAGATCGTGATGATCGGTTGCTCTACGTCACCGGCGACGACGCTGGCCTCCGCCAGGATGATCGTCCTCTTCGTGAAATCACTGGGAATCACGATCGCGCCGTACAGCGTGCCGGAGTTCAACCGAGATTGGGCTTCGGCGATACCGATCTGCTGCAGGTCGATCTTCTGGTGGTCGATTCCGTTTTCGAGGCCGGCGACGATGTCGTTTCCGAAATTCTTGCGGTCGGCGGGGTCGCCGCCGGGGAGGGTGTCGCCTTCGTCCTGGTTGACCAGGGCGATCGGGAACTGGTCCAGGTGTTTCTTGGGGTCGAGTATTCCGCCCATGTACAGCGCTGCCAGCGCCGACATCAAGAGGGTGACCACTATCAACGGCGTCAACCAGAATCGTGGTGTGTGCATGACGGTGCGGGCAGACGGCTCCGGGTTCTTGCTCATCGTCAGTCGACCGGCTTTCTTTCGCGCGGAGTTCCTCGGGCTGAGCGTAAACGCAAAGGTGCGCCGGGGCAGTCTTTCGATCTGCCCACGGCGCCGGAGACCTGCCCGGCCGGCGGCGGGTCAGCTTGCCGGCAGTCTCATCCGAAAAGGCTGAGAACGGATCGGTAGGGTATGGCCCGCGGCAACCCTGCCGAGACGATTTCGGAGAAACCGTTGACCAACGTGCTGATAGTTGTCCTGATACTCGTAGTGATCGCTGCCGTCGCGTTTGTGGTCCTGCGTGGACGCCAGGGCAAGCCGAATGCTCGCGTGGACCCGCTCGCCGACTATCCCGAGGTGTACGACCCCCACAAGATCGGGGTCGGCGACATCATCACGTACGCGGGTATCGACCACGTTGTTCGAGGGACCATCACGCTCGACGAAGAGGGATACATCTGGCGTGAGCACCTTCTCGACGGGTCGACCGGTCGTCGTTGGCTGACAGTGGAGGACGACGAGGGCGAACTCGAGATGACTCTCTGGATGCGTCGAGAAGGAACCAACCTGGTCCCGAACGGCGACGTCATTCTCGACGACAAGGTTCACCGCAAGATCGAAAGTGGAACGGCGAAGTTCACGGCCGAGGGTACGACGGGTACGGCCCCCTCCGGCTCGATGGAATACGCGGACTACGCGACCGCCGACAAGTCCGGGCTGATCGCATTCGAGAAGTGGGCGCGCGGACAGTCGTGGGAGGTTTCCACGGGACGTGCGGTCACCCGCAGCGAACTCACCGTCATCCACTCGGGCCCACCGGAATGAGTCTGTATCGACTCGATGTGGAACCGACCGACGTGAATGCCTCGGCACTGGGGTTGGTGCTGGGAGCTCCCTCGCCGCCGACCCTCGCCGAGTTGGTGATCGAAACTTCCGATGCGACGTTGACACTCGGAGTGCTCGGGGCATCTCACGTGGTGACGGCCCGGGCATCGGGAAAGGAACTGACCGAGCAGGTTTCGTGTGATGCTCTTGCCGCCGGCGGTGAACCCTTGCCGGCAGTGGAGTCCACGGGAAACTACCGGTTCGAGTCTTCCTCGCTGGTCCTGGACCGAGTCGAATTCGATTCGGAAGCTGCATCGTTGAGAGAGTCCGCCGGCCAGGACGGTTGGATCTGCGGATCCTTTCCCGGCGACGACACAGCGTTGACCGCGTTGTGTGGCGTGCGAGACCGCCAGGGGTGGAGTTGGCAGAGTTGGCATTTGTACCCGGGGGAGGGGACAGGAGTGATCGTGAAGACGCGCAGTAGGTGGCGACCGTGAGGGGGCGGACATGGTTGGCTCCGGTGATGGTGGCAGCCGCAATTATGTTGTCGGCGTGCGGTGGTGGAGCCAAAGACTTCATCGCGGACAACTATTCCAAGACGTCCCAGGATGGCGACGTCGTGTTGTACTCGTCGAAAGATCCAGTGGGCACGACCGTCTCACGGATTGTCGACGCGGACGAACCAGCGGCGCGAAGTGCTGACGGCGGCAACGAATACCTGCGCTACGACGATGACATCGTCACTGTCAGTTCGGCTTCGGGCGGTGGCAGCACCATCAAGGTAGAGGACATCGACGGCACGTATCGCAGCGGCGGATACGCTTACCTGGGACCGGGCTTCAACCCGGGATCCCCGGCGGGTGGAAGTAGTGGCAGCGGCGGCTCGGGTAGTGCCAAATGACGGTAGTGCTCAATGAGAAGGAGAACGGCGTGACGAACATCTTTGCATCCACTTCCGTCGAGATCGGAACGGTGGATCCGGCATTGCTCGTCGGGGGCGTTCTCGGCACACTCGCCTACTTCGTCGTCGGCGTAGCGGTTCTGGCGACGGGATTCCTGGTCCTCGACCTCATGACACCCGGAAATCTCCGCCACCAGGTTTACGTCGACAAGAACCCGAACGCTGCGATTCTGTTGGCTTCCAACCATCTTGCGCTGGCGATCATCGTGGTGACGGCAATCCTGACCAGTTCGGACGGCTTTGCCCAGGGACTCGCCGACTCCGCGGTGTACGGACTGTTCGCGATCGTGTTGCAAGCGATCGCGCTGCGTTTGATGAACGCATTCCTTCCCGGCAAGTTGGTTGCACTGGTGCAGGATCCGAAGATGTGCGGCGCCGCGTGGGCGGTGGGTGTGAGCTTGTTGTCCATCGGTTTGGTGAACGCCGCAGCGCTCACCTGATGGTTGCCGCTGATCGCGATGTGAAAGTTGCCGAGCGTTCGACGATGCTCGGCTCACGCGCACGCGTGCTTCTCCTTGCGGCTGTTGCCGCGTGCGCGGCGTGCGGTCTGATCTACGAGCTGGCCCTGTTGACGCTCAGCGTGAGTCTGACCGGCGGCGGCATCACCCAGACGTCGTTGATCGTCGCGGGATTTGTTGCGGCGCTGGGTATCGGAGCGCTGGCCGCCAAACCGCTGTTGGGGCATGCGGCCATCTCGTTTGTGACCGTCGAAATCCTGCTCGGGCTGATCGGCGGATTCAGTGCCGTCACGCTGTACGTGACCTTCACGTTCTTCGGTTCCAGCGCAGCAGTTCTGGTGGCTGCGACCGCGCTGATCGGTATCCTCGTGGGTGCCGAAGTGCCTCTGCTGATGACGCTGTTGCAGTCCGGTCGCAGCGACAACGACGCACAGAGCACCGGAAAGGTATTGGCCAACCTCAATGCAGCCGACTATCTCGGCGCGCTGATCGGCGGCCTCCTGTGGCCGTTCGTATTGTTGCCGTGGGCGGGCATGATTCGCGGTGCCGCACTCACCGGCATGATCAATCTCGTGGCTGCGGCAGTTGTCGCGCTGATACTTCTTCGGTGGCAGCTCAGCCTGCGTGCACGATTGATCGCCGTCGTCGCAATGCTGTTGGCGGCGAGCTTGATCGGGTGGCTGCTGATCGCGGCCTCGGACATCGAGACCACGTCGAGGCAGCGGCTCTACACCGATCCCGTGGTGGCCGCCGAGCGATCGGTGTACCAGGAAATCGTCGTCACCGAGCGGGGAAACGACGTGCGACTGTTCCTCGACGGAGACCTGCAGTTCTCCAGTGTCGACGAGCATCGGTATACCGAGTCGCTGGTGTATCCGGCCCTGGTCAACGACCCGCGGCGCGTGCTGATTCTGGGCGGAGGTGACGGCCTCGCTGCACGGGAAGTGCTGCGAATGAACAGCGTCGAGCAGATAGTTCAGGTGGAACTCGATCCGGCAGTCATCGAGTTGGCCAACACGCGTCTTCGTGATCTGAACGCGGGAGCACTCGAGGATCCACGGGTGGACGTCGTACTCGACGACGCGTTTCGGTGGTTGCGCGAGCGTCCGGATCCAGGCTTCGATGCGGTCATCGTCGACCTCCCGGATCCTGACACCCCCGCACTTGGCCGCTTGTATTCGATGGAGTTCTACGGACTTGCCGCTGCCGCGATGAATCCGGGCGGGCTGATGGTCGTCCAGTCCGGCAGTCCGTACTCGACGCCGGATGCGTACTGGAGAACGGTGTCGACGGTATCGGCTGTCGGACTGAGCGTCTCGCCCTACCACGTTTTCGTGCCGAGCTTCGGTGACTGGGGATACGTGCTCGCGCAAAGAGGTTCCACGCCGCCCGAGCTTCGTCTGCCCGCTGGTGTGCCGAACCTGCGGTTCCTCGACGAGCCCACCCTGGCGTCGGCCTCGGTGTTTCCTCGCGATCGCCCGAGGCGGGAAATGGAGCCTTCGACACTCGACCGGCCGCGCATCGTCGACGATATGCGCAAGGGCTATGAACGCTGAACTCCCGACCGAGTAGCTTGAATCGAGACTCTCGGCCACGACGGAGGTACGGATGACTGTTCGGATCGAGGAGCACGCACCGGGAGTCCGGTTGCTCACGATGGATCGCCAGGAGAGGCGCAACGCGCTCGACCCCAAGACTTACCGCGAACTGACGAACGCGATCCGGGAGTCTGACGACGATGACGCAGTGCGGGTTTCGGTGCTGACGGGCGCCGGTGGTGTCTTCACCAGCGGCAACGACATCGGAAGTTTCCAGGACACTGCCGGGAGAGACGGCGGCGAGGCCAAAGACCTGCTGATCGCACTCGTCACCGCACGCAAACCGATTGTCGCAGCGGTCGAGGGGTTTGCCGTCGGAATCGGCACCACGATGTTGTTGCACTGCGACTTGGCATTCGCGGGGCGAGGTACACGATTCCGATTGCCGTTCGTTCCGCTCGGGCTCTCGCCCGAGGGCGGATCGAGTTACCTGTTGCCGCAGATCGCGGGGCTCAAGCGGGCAACGGAACTACTGATGCTCGGAGAAATGTTCGGGGCGGAGGAGGCTGCCGAAGCCGGCCTGATCAATCGCGTTGTGGAGGCCGAGACCGCGCTCGACGTGGCATTGGAGCGCGCGGTGCGCATTGCAGACTCCCCGGCTGAATCGGTGACGCTGACGAAGATGCTCCTCCGCCGCCCACATCTCGATGCCCTGCTGGAAACCATCGACGTGGAGTCGGATCATTTCGCGAGACGGCGGCGATCCGACGAAGCGCAAGAAGCCTTCGCAGTTTTCATGAAGAAGAGGTGACCGAAATGAATGGTGCACAATCGCTTATCCAGAGCTTGGTCGACTCGGGTGTCGAGGTGTGCTTCGGCAATCCCGGAACGTCCGAGATGCATTTTGTTGCCGCACTCGATTCCGTTCCCCAGATGCGTGCGGTACTCGGCTTGTTCGAGGGCGCCGTCACCGGTGCCGCGGACGGGTACGCGCGTATCGCCGGAAAGCCTGCCGCGACGCTGCTTCATCTCGGCCCCGGAATGGCGAACGGACTGGCGAACCTTCACAACGCGCGCCGCGCCCACACCCCCATCGTGAACATCGTCGGGGACCACGCGACCTACCACCACGGTTTCGACGCTCCACTCGAATCGAATATCGACGCGCTGACCGAGTGGCTGGAGGGGTGGAGTCGACGTTCCGACTCCACCGCGACCGTCGGTAGCGATGCGGCCGACGCCGTTGCCGCCTCCATGGATCCGCCCGGACGCATTGCCACACTTGTCCTCCCCGCCGACGTCTCGTGGAGCGAAGGTGGAGTTCTTGCGGGTCCTCGAGACATACCGGGGCGGGCGGAAGTAACTGCAGCACAGATCGACTCGGTGGTAGGCGCGCTCAATGCCGAGGGGCGCGCCACGCTACTGCTGGGCGGCGCAGCGTGTTCCGAAGCCGGACTGCGCGCCGCTTCCCGAATTGCAGTCGCGACCGGTGCACAGATTCTGGTCGAGACCTTTCCGGCCAGGCTTCAACGCGGTGCGGGACTACCGTCATTCGAGCGCTTGGGATACTTCGCCGAGCACGCCACCGAACAACTTCGCGGAACAACTCAGCTGGTCCTGGCCGGCGCGGTTTCGCCGGTCTCGTTCTTTGCGTATCCCGGAAAACCGAGCGATCTGGTCCCGGACGGCGCCGCGGTGACAACGCTGGCGAATGTCAGCGACGATGTTGTCGGCGCGTTGGAAGCAGTGGCGGAACTCGTGGCACCCGGAGTGGAACCCGTTCTGCAGGAGGCAAATCGGCCGTCGCTGCCGAGTGGGCCTCTCGACGTGCGAAATTGGGCCGACGTGATCGGGGCCCTGCTGCCGGACGACGCCATCATCTCCGACGAGGCGGCCACTTCCGGTTGGGCGATCCCGATTGCCCTTGCCGGAGCGCCGCGCCACGACGTGCTCACGCTCACCGGAGGTGCCATCGGCCAGGGCATTCCGGTGGCGACGGGAGCCGCTGTGGCAGCGCCGGAGCGGCCGGTGATCAATCTCGAAGCCGACGGAAGCGCGATGTACACCATCACGGCGTTGTGGACGCAGGCGCGAGAACAGTTGAACGTCACGACGATTCTGCTCAACAATCGCGCGTACGCCATTCTGCGTGGCGAACTGCAACGAGTCGGCGCAGAAGGTGGCGGCGTCGTCGCACAGTCGATGTTGGATCTGTCGTCTCCGAACATGGACTACGTCAAGATCTCCGAGGGGTTGGGAGTGCCCGCGTCGCGGGCGAACACAGCGGAGGAGTTGGCCGAACAGTTTGCCGCAGCGCTGGCGGAACCCGGCCCGCATCTCATCGAGGTCATGCTGCCTCCGCCGTCGTGATTTCGACCTCGAATCGATCGTCGATCGTGCATTCAACTGGAGGTTTTCGGTGCTAGCTGCGATCGGTCTGTCTCTTCCGATTGCCCTCGGCTTGCTTTTCGTCTCGATGCCCATGGCGGTGATCGTGCTCGTCATGATCACCGCTGGAGCACATCGAGGGGCGGCATCTTTTCTACTCGGGTGGGTCCTCGGAATCTCGGCAGTCGTTGCGGTGACGATCGTGATCGCGGACTATTCGTTTGCGGAGTCGGAGTCGTCGCAGACTTCGGTGTGGTCGAGCGTCGTACGAATCGTGTTGGGGCTCGTTCTGTTCGGATTGGCGTACAAGCAGTGGCGAGCGCGTCCGAGGGACGGAAGTGATCCGACAGTTCCGAAGTGGATGAAGAGCATCGACGGCTTGACTCCGCGGAAGGCGTTCGGGTTGGCGTTCTTGTCCGCGGCGGTCAATCCCAAAAATGCAGCGCTGGCAGTATCCGGTGCGGCCACTATCGCGGTCGCCACGAATGTTGTTGCCCAACAGATTGTTGCCGCGGTGATCTTCACGGTCCTCGCGAGCGTCGGCATCGCGTCGCCGATCCTGGTCAAGGTGTTCTCCGGCAAGCGAGCCGACGAGATCCTCGCATCAGCGAAGTCATGGATGACCGCGAACAACGCAGTGATGATGACGGTCATCCTGGCAATCCTCGGTGCGACCGTGCTGGGCGAGGGGCTCAGTGGACTGCAATAAGTCGCCTACCATTGGCGGGTGACTGATTTCGACGACGAAACCGCTGGTTCCGACGCTGCTGGTTCCATTGCCTCCGCTGCTTTGGCTGTTCTGCGCGAGCAAGGCCCGCTGAGTCTCGAAGAGTGGGCGACCCATCTCGAGGAGTACGGAACTGCGACCGAGTTGGCCGACGTGCTCGAGTATCTGTCCGAACCGATGCTCGGGTACCTGCCCAACGGAAAGTACGTCGCCCTCGACACGGTCCTCGAAGGGCTCGTGTTCGCTCACCGGCTAAGCGAGCTCGAGATTGCGTCCGACATCCTCGACGCGAGCCCCGACCTGGAGCCGATCTTGGCATTCGGCGACGGCGAGGACGGGGCGATCCGGGTGGCCCTGGCGGAAGAAGCGGCCCTGGAACGTGGAGCTGCTCCCTTCCGGAGTCGACGAGTTGTGGTTCTTCCAGCCGGAACCCTCGGCGAGTGCGCCGACGGTGATCTCATCGGCCTGGCAGTCGAAGACGGAAGACTTGCGTTTCGTCTGGTCGAGATCGAGGACGAACCCGATCTTGCTCCGGCGCTCGGCGAACTCTTCGAGGAGGACGGAGTCGAGGCCCTGGATTCGGTGTGCTGGCAACTCCTGCTCGAGGATCCGTCTCTCTTCACGGTTCCTGTTGCGCCGCTGGGTGAGATCTTCGAGGCGGCAGGTTACGAGCACGAGCGTGAACTACTGGCTCGGCGGGGATTTGACTTCGATGCCTACGACCTGCAGATTCGGACAGCTTTGGTCGCCAGTACCTACGACCTGACCCACGACGAGGCCGTCGCTGCTGTTGCATTTGTCGATCTGGCGGACCGCGGATACACCGATGCCGTCATCGCCGACTTCGACATCGTGGACTGGGCTCGCCGTCACGTCAGCGCCGCCCCGGACTTCTTTGTCTCACTGGCAGATCCGGGTGCTGCAGTGGCCGTGTTCGATCTCGGATTTCGGAATCAGGACCCGGTGACCGACGCAATCCTCGAAGCGCTTGCGTCCGAACTGGCCGAGCGAGGGCCACGGTCGGTCAGGGCGGCGGCTCATTGGCTCGCCGGTAAGGCCGTCGATCGGCTGGGGCGCGTCCTCGAAGCGGAGGCGCACTACGAGAAAGCGCTCCTTGCCGAATCCGGTTGGGGTCCGGCCTTGTTCGAGCTGGCTCAGTTCGCGTCGGACCGCGGCGACGCGACCCGGGCACTGTCACTGCTCGGGCGGATCGACGGCGGAAGTGAAGAGAATCTCTATGCCGTACTGCAGGACTTCGTCCCAGCCGATCACCCGGAGCTCGGGCGAAACGACAAGTGTTGGTGCGGTTCCGGCCGCAAGTACAAGGTGTGCCACCTTGGGAAGGCCGATGAATCGGTCAAGGCAGATGGTCGCTGGTTGTACAAGAAGGCGTGCCTGTTTGCGTTTGCCTCCGAATTCGTCGACGTCGTGACCGGGCTCGACGATCTCGAAAACGCGAATCTCTCCGAGGACGAACTGATCGCCGCCACGATCTTCGACGGCTCGGCACTGGACGTGGCTCTGTTCGAGGGTGGGATCTTTGCCGACTTCCTGGCCAGACGCAGCGAACTACTTCCGGAGGCGGAAGTAGTGACAGCCGCACAGTGGCTCGGGGTCCGGAGGTCGGTGTACGAGGTGATCGAAACTTCCGACACCGGCGTCGTGCTGCTCGATCGTGTGTCCGAGGAAACCGTCACCCTTGTTCACCCGGTCGAAGGAAAGTCCGGCGACCTGATCAGTGCCAGGCTCCTGACGGCCCCCACTGGCGCGCTTGCGGTGGGCGTAGTCGTCATGTCCTCGGAATCGCAGGCTGCGAGGGTACTCGAGGTTCTCGCTTCCGAGGAACTCGACGCCGAAGAACTGGTGCGCGAGTCGCGTGGAGGCGCCGATCACTCGACCGATGACCGGTGACGATGTATCGAGTCGACCCCGTTAAAGTTGGATAGGTGAACGAACCGATGGATGCCAATGACTTGATCGCCGAAGCCGCGATGGAGTTGTTGCGTGAGCACGGCCCGCAGACAGCGGCGGACTGGGGCACCCTGTTGGCCGATGCCGGCCACGGTACAGCCGACGACATGGCCGAATTCGTCGAGTACGTCGAGGACCCACTGCTCGGCTACTTGAGTGAGGAGCGGTACGCCGCACTCGACACGTTGTTCGAGCATCGAGTGCTGACCCATCGGCTCACCGAAGCCGAAATAAAGTCCGGCGTTCTCGACGCGAACCCTGATCTGATGATGCTGCGGGTGTTCCTCGATCGTGACGACGAGATTCATGGCATCAGCGTCGTGCACCGCGGGGTCGACGACGACCTGTTGGCTGATCGTGGGATCGAAGATCCGGAGTTCCCGCACGACGAGGGTTTTCTCCTCGACACCGATACTCTCGCCGAATGTTCTGCGGGCGATTTGATCGGACTGTTCGTCGCTGACCGTGAGCTGACGCTCTGCACCATCCCCGAGGTACTGGATCCCGCACCCGGATTCGGCGAGAGCCTGGGGACGGTCCTCGCAGACATCGGTGCTGACACCCTCGATGCCATTGTCTGGCAATTGATGCTCGACGAGCCGTCGCTGTTCCGTCAGCCCACCGCACCGCTGGGCGAAATGCTCGAGGCGGCAGGTTACGTCCGCGACGGTGATTACGTTGCGGTCGACGGATTCGATTTCGAGGCATACCACCTGGCGAACCGAGCCCGCATGCTCGAGGTTCGGGAGAACCTGCACCCGGAAGAAGCCGCCTCGGTGATTGCCTTTGTCGATGTGGTCATGGCCGCGAAAGCCGAAGCCGTCGAGGATGTCTCGGACTGGGCGCGCAAGCAGATCAAGGAGGATCCGCAGACCTTCGCCGGCATCGCCGAGCCGCCCGCGGCTGCGGCAGCGTTGGAGCTGTTGTCCGAACTCGACGATCATGATTCCGTATTGCATTCTGTTGCAACTGCTCTCGCCGAGAAAGGGTCGCGTCGTGTCAAGCCGGCAGCGCATTGGCTGGCAGGCAAGGCTTCGGATCGTCTCGGCAAGATCCTTGTCGCTGAGGCGTCGTACGAAACGGCGCACGATCTCGATCCCGACTGGACTCCCGCGATCTTCGATCTGGCACTGCTGGCGGCCGATCGCAGCGACGTGACCCGCGCGCTGGCACTTCTCGGCCGGATCGAGGGTGGCGAGTCCGAGGTTCTGCACGAGGTTCTTCAGCGCTATGCCCCGGCCGAGCACCCCGAACTCGGCCGAAATGACAAGTGCTGGTGCGGTTCCGGTCGCAAGTTCAAGGTCTGCCATCTGGGCAAGTCCGAGGTGACGTTCGATGATCGGGCCAACTGGCTCTACGTCAAGGCTCAGTTGTTCTCGCGCACACCGGAGTACTTCGACGCCGTGTTCGATCTTGCGCTCATCCGTGCCGAGCAGTTCAACAGCGAAGAAGCGCTGACGCTCGCCGTCGAAGGCGGATTGGCCGTCGACGCTGCCTTGTTCGATGCCGGTGTTTTCGCGGCATTTGTCGAGCGGCGCGGAGAACTGCTTCCTGCCGACGAACGCGAACTGGCCGATCAGTGGTTGGCGATTCCGCGCTCGGTCTACAAGGTTGCCTCGACGGAACCTGGGCAGTCGGTCACTCTCAGTGACGTCCGCAACGGGCATCTGGTGAAGGTCACGGACGAGTGGGGCTCAGTCAATCTCGAGCCGGGCACGCTCGTCTGTGCACGCGTTCTCCCCGCCGGCTCCACGATGCGCACCTTCGGTGGCATCGAACCGCTTGCAGCAGAGGACAAGAAGGAACTGATCCAACTGATCGAGTCGGTGGATACCGAACCGGGTCAGCTGGTGGAGTTCCTCAGCCGCGGCCTTGCCGGTGCGCCTTTCCGGTAGCGTGCACTACCAAAAAGGCGCACGGGGCCGGAGGGCCTCAGGGCGTGACCTGAGCCAACATCATCTGCTCGAAACCCTCACCGTACGGCGGGAGCATTCCCCATTCACCGCGCGGGTCATGCTGCGCTGCTTCGAATACCGTTCGGGCGTGACTGAACTCGAGGAAACCCTCGCGGCCGTGGTAGTGCCCGATACCCGAAGCTCCGACGCCGCCGAAGGGTGCGTCGCTCAGGCCCGGGTGTGACATCGCGTCGTTGATGGTGACGCCGCCCGAGACGGTGCGTTCGAGCACGGATTCCTTCTCGTCCAGGTCGGTTCCGAAGTAATACAGCGCCAACGGTTTCGGCCGTGAATTGATGTCGGCGACGACGCTGTCGAGTTGGTCGTACGGCAGGATCACGACGGCCGGTCCGAAGATCTCCTCCTTCATGATCTGCGCGTCGGTCGGAGGGTCGACCACGATTCGCAGTGGGCGGCGGCGAGTGTCTGCGGAGAGTTCTTCGTCGGGAACGGTGATGATTCGTGCCCCACGCTCTTCCGCGTCCGCGATGTACCCCTCGATGCGTGCGAGGTGACGATCGCTGACTATCGAGACCATGTCTTTGTTGTCGGCGATCGTGGGGAACAGTCCGGTGAACTGATCGGTGAACGCGTCGATGAACGCTTCTGTGTTCTCGCGCGGGACGTAGATCAGGTCGGGAGAGACGCAGAGTTGGCCGGCATTGGTCGACTTCGCGATGGCCAAACGTGATGCAGCAGAGCTGATATCGGCACTGCGGCTCAAGACGCTCGGTGACTTGCCGCCGAGCTCGAGGGTGACCGGCACCAGGTTCTTCGCAGCATTGGCCATGACCAGCTTTCCGACGGTTGTGCTGCCGGTGAAGACGAGGTGGTCGAAAGGCAGCGACGTCAGCAGATCAGCGACCTCCGGTCCACCTGTCACCACCGCGACCTCCACGGGGTCGAGCGTTCGACGCGCCGCCTCGGCCAGGACCGCCGCAGTGTTCGGCACGATCTCCGACGGTTTGAGAACGGCGCGATTTCCCGCTCCGAGGGCGCAGGCGAGCGGGCTCAGGAGAGTGAAAAGGGGAGCATTCCAGGTTCCGATGATGCCGATCGAACCCTTCGGCTGGTACGACACGTACGCCGTGGCACCCAGCTGATCCTGCATCGCCCCGGTGGCTCTCGGTGAGCGAATCATCCACTCTTCGAGTGAATCACGAACGTGCTTGAGTGAAACCATGGATCCCAGAACATCATTCATCACCGAGTAGGCCGGGATTCGGCCGCCGAAGTCTTCGTTGATCGCTTCGGTCAGATCCTTGTGGTTTGCCACCAGAAGATCGACGACGCGTTGGATGCGCTCGCGTCGTGTCTGCGCGGACGGAAGACCAGCGGCGCGAGTTGCTTCCTGCTGGGCCCGCAGAATCTCTTCGAGATCGGTGGTGACGGCGGCATCGGTGCTCATGGGCACTCCTCGTAGTGGCGAAGTATTGACCGGACCGTATCGACGCGGCGCGAACAGATGCCCCTTTCGTCTCGTTGACCGGGACGGATTCGATTGGTAGAGAGAACACATGTCGCAGACACAGGTAGAAGACACTGCAGTGAAGATTTCCGTCGAGGAGTCGGTGGGACTCGGATTCCTGACGCTCGATCGGCCGGCGCGGCGCAATCCGCTCTCGGCGGAGACCATGCGCGAGGTGACGGCTGCCCTTCTCGAATTGTCTGCAGACGAGCGCGTGCGGGTCGTGATCGTGCGCGCCGAAGGCCCGGTGTTCTCCGCCGGCCACGATCTGACGGAGATGATCGGGAGAACCCTCGAAGACGAGCGGGCGATCTTCGACGGCTGTACCGAGATGATGGAGACCGTACAGCGGATTCCGCAGCCGGTGATTGCCGCAGTACAGGGCCCGGCTATCGCGGCGGGCTGCCAACTGGCCGCGTCGTGTGATCTGGTTGTTGCTGCGTCGAACGCTGTCTTCGGTACTCCCGGCGTCAAGATCGGACTGTTCTGCTCGACGCCCATGGTGGCCCTGAGCAGGGCAGTAGGGCGCAAGCGCTCGATGCAGATGTTGCTCACCGGGCAGACGATCGACGCCGACACCGCTGCGGACTGGGGTCTGGTGAACTTCGTCGTCGCGCCCGAAGACCTGGACCGAGAGGTGCGCGAACTGGCCGGCAAGATCACGACGGCCAGCCCCCTGACGGTGAAGATCGGTAAACAAGCGTTTTATCACCAGATCGATCTGCCGCAAGCCCAGGCGTACGAGGCGATGGCGGAAACGATGGCAACCAATGCCGTGACCTGCGACGCTCAAGAAGGTATGCAAGCTTTTGTGGACAAGCGAAAGCCTGAATGGCGCAATAAGTAACGATCGCTCTTCCGGTTTAGTTGGACGTCCTATAACCTGAGCGAATGAGCCTGGATCCACGCACCAACACCGTCGACGGAGTGCTTCGGCGCTCGGCAGCCAAGTACCCCGACCGCGTAGCCGTCGTCTTCGAAGATCGCACTCGCACCTACCGCGAACTCGACGACGCGGTGACGCGGGTCGCGGCCCACTTGCTCGGTCTGGGCCTCGAACACGGCGACCGCGTCGCGGCATACGGAACCAACTCCGACGCCTATGCAATCGGATTCCTTGCCTGTGCGCGAGCAGGTTTGGTGCATGTTCCGGTCAATTACGCACTCAAGGGGGAGGAACTCCGGTACCTCGTGGCGCAGTCAGGCGCCCGCGCGGTGTTGGTGGATCCGGCATTGGCGTCGACGCTCGACTCGGTTCGCTCCGACCTCGATCTCGACCACGTGATCGCACTGCGGGACGCGGAACTGTCGGTGGTCACGATCGGCGAGGCCGGCGAGGTGCCTGTTTTCGAACCGCGTGCGACGTCGACGGATCTGGCGCAACTGCTGTACACCTCGGGCACCACCTCGAAGCCCAAGGGCGCCATGATGTCTCACGGCGCGCTGGTTCACGAGTACGTGTCCTCGGTGATCGCGCTCGGGCTCGACAAGAACGACAACCCGCTGATCTGCATGCCGATGTACCACTCCGCGGGCATGCACGTCTTCATGCTGCCGTACCTGTCCGTCGGTGCGACGGTCAGTCTGATGCAGGCGCCGGACATCCCGGAGATTCTGCGCCGCGTCGAAGCAGAAAAGATCGGATCGCTGTTCCTGGCCCCGACCGTGTGGGTACCGTTGGCCAACCATCCGGACCTCGAGACCCGCGATCTGTCTTCGCTCAAGAAGGCGCAGTACGGCGCCTCGATCATGCCGGTCACGGTGCTCAATCGTCTGCGTGAGCGTTACCCGGACATCGGCTTCTACAACTGCTTCGGCCAGTCCGAAATCGGTCCGCTGGCAACAGTTCTCCAGCCCGGCGAGCATGCTGATCGTCCGTCTTCTTGCGGGCGAGCGGTGTTCTTCGTCGAAACCCGTGTCGTCGACGCCGACGGAAACGACGTTGCCGACGGTGAGTCCGGTGAGGTTCTCTACCGCTCACCGCAGCTGTGCAACGGCTACTGGGAAAATCCGGAAGCCACCGCCGACGCCTTCCGCGACGGCTGGTTCCATTCGGGCGATCTTGTCGTGCGGGACGAAGAAGGGTTCATCACGGTCGTCGACCGAATCAAGGACGTCATCAACACCGGCGGCATCTTGGTGGCGTCGCGCGAGGTCGAAGATGCGGTCTACACACACCCGGCTGTGGCAGAAGTTGCCGTGATCGGTACGCCCGACGAGAAGTGGATCGAGGCCGTCACCGCGATCGTCGTGCTCAAGGACGGCAACGACGAGTTGACGCCTGAGGCGTTGATTGCCCACGTCAAGGAGCGAATTGCCCCGTTCAAGGTCCCCAAGCACGTGCGTTTCGTGGCCGAACTCCCGCGAAATCAGAGCGGAAAGCTGCTCAAGCGGGAACTGCGCACCGTCTGACACCTGCTATAGGTTCTGCCTTACCTTCGGTTCGTTTTCAGGTCTTTGACTCCGATTGCCTCACGGTATTGACTTCGGAGGACGGCATGGACTTCGGAAACAGCAAGGTGAGTGGTGGGAATGCAGGTCGATGCAGATGACTTCGCAGATATCTTGGCGACTGCGCGGGAGTTCATCCGTAAGGAAGTAGTTCCGCGTGAGCAGGAGATTGCCGACACCGACGCCATTCCTGAGGACATACGCAAGAAGGCCGCAGCCATCGGGCTGTTCGGCTACGCGATTCCTCAGGAATGGGGTGGGCTCGGACTCGATCTCACCCAAGACGTCGAACTGGCAATGGAATTCGGCTACACGTCCCTGGCGCTGCGTTCGATGTTCGGTACCAACAACGGAATTGCCGGGCAGGTGCTGGTCGGCTTCGGTACCGACGAGCAGAAGGCTCAGTGGCTAGAGCGCATCGCCTCCGGCGACGTCGTGGCTTCCTTTGCTCTCACCGAACCCGGCGCGGGCTCAAACCCGGCCGGCCTTCGGACCAAGGCCGTTCTGGACGGATCCGAATGGGTGATCGACGGCAACAAGCGGTTCATCACCAATGCTCCACTGGCACAGCTGTTCGTGGTGTTCGCGCGCACTCGCCCGGCGGATTCCGATGGTCCGGGAATTGCAGTCTTCCTGGTTCCGGCTGACACGCCAGGAGTCACAGTTGGTCCCAAGGACAAGAAGATGGGTCAGGAAGGTGCCTGGACCTCCGAGGTCACCTTCGACAACGTCCGGGTTCCCGAGTCGGCCCTCGTCGGTGGCGACCAGGACACCGGATACCGCGCAGCGATGACGTCTCTCGCGCGCGGACGAGTCCATATCGCGGCGCTCTCGGTGGGAGCAGCACAGCGAGCGCTCGACGAATCTGTCGCGTTCTCCGTGGTCACGGAACAGGGCGGCACCGCTATCGGTGACTTCCAACTGGTTCAAGCGATGCTGGCTGACCAGCAGGCCGGTGTCATGGCCGGGCGTGCGATGGTGCGTGAGGTGGCTGCGCGGTACGTCAGCGGTGAGGATCGACGTCTCGGCCCCTCGGCGGCAAAGCTTTTCTGCACCGAGATGGTGGGCAAGGTCGCGGATCTCGCCGTGCAGATCCACGGTGGCAACGGGTACATGCGCGGTGTGCCGGTCGAACGCATCTACCGTGAAGTTCGCCTGTTGCGCCTGTACGAGGGAACCAGCGAGATCCAGCGACTGATTCTCGGCGGTGGGCTCGTGGCGCAAGCGAAAAAGCAAAACCAGCGCTGACACCTTTACCTGACGAGCTTTAACCTCACGAACGGAGTGGACATGGGATTGTTGGACGGCAAGGTTGCGGTAGTGACCGGAGGAGCACAGGGCATCGGGCTCGAAATTGCGCGCACCTTCATCAAGGAAGGCGCGACCGTCGTTCTCGGCGACATCAACGAAACCGTCGGAACGGCTGCGGTCGCCGAACTCGGTGGAGAGTCGGTCGCCCGTTTCGCTTCCTGCGACGTGCGTGATTCCGGACAGGTCGAGGCCATGCTCGATCTGGCCGAAAGTGCTTTCGGTCCAGTCGATGTCATGGTCAACAACGCCGGCATGACGCGCGACGCCACGATGCGGAAGATGACCGAGCAGGACTTCGACGACGTGATCGCCGTTCACCTCAAGGGTGCTTGGAACGGAACACGCGCTGCCGCCGCCCGCATGCGCGAGCGTGAGACGGGCGCAATCGTGAACATCTCGTCGATCTCCGGCAAGGTGGGCATGCTCGGGCAGACCAACTACTCGGCCGCCAAGGCCGGCATCGTCGGTCTGACGAAGGCCGCGGCAAAGGAGGTCGCGTTCAAGAACGTTCGCGTCAACGCCGTTCAGCCCGGACTTGTCCGCACGGCGATGACCGAGGCAATGCCCGAACGGATCTGGAACGAGAAGCTTGCCGAGATCCCGATGGGGCGTGCGGCCGAGCCCTCGGAGGTTGCGTCGGTTGTACTGTTCCTCGCGAGCGACCTCTCGAGCTACATGACCGGCACGGTTCTCGAGATCACCGGCGGCCGCCACATCTGATCCGTCCTGTTCGAGTGCAAGAATTCAGAGTGTAAAACTTCTGGGTGTGAAACTTCTGGGGTGACTACTGACATGGGACAGCCGAACTCGGATCTTCCGCTCGACGGAATCACCGTGGTTGCACTCGAACAGGCGGTGGCGGCACCGCTCGCCACCAGGCATCTCGCGGACATGGGTGCGCGGGTGATCAAGATAGAACGGGTCGGCGAGGGCGATTTCGCGCGTCACTACGACCGGGCGGTTCACGGTCAGGCATCACACTTCGTGTGGCTCAACCGTTCCAAGGAATCGATCGCTGTCGACGTGAAGTCGGAATCCGGCCGGCAAATCGTTCTCGATCTTGTCGCGCGAGCCGATGTGTTCCTACAGAATCTGGCACCCGACGCAGCTGCGCGACTGGGGTTCGGCGCGGAGGAACTGCGCGAGAAATTCCCACAGCTCATCGTGATCGACATGTCCGGATACGGCAGTGCCGGCCCACGGCGTGAGCGCAAGGCGTACGACATGCTGGTCCAAGCCGAGACCGGAATGATCTCCGTGACAGGCACACCGGAGACGGCCACCAAGACGGGTATCCCGGTCTCGGACATCGCCGCAGGAATGTACGCGCTGACTTCGATTCTGAGCGCCCTGTTCCGTAGAGAGCGAACGGGTAAGGGAGCGCTCGTCGAGGTCTCGATGTTCGATTCCACCGTCGAGTGGCTGGGTCATCCGATGTACATGAAAATGTATGCAGACAAGCAGATTCCACGTGTCGGTCTCGGCCATGCCGCGATCGTTCCCTACGATTCGTATCCCACGGCCGACGGCGAAATCCTGATCGGCGTCCAGAACGATCGTGGATGGCGAGCGCTGATGGTGGACGTGTTCGAGCGAGAGGATCTGGTCGACCATCCGCGCTTTTCCACCAACATCGTGCGCGTCGAAAATCGCGGCGAGGTAGACGAATTGGTGGGTTCCCTGACTCGTCTGTATTTGACGGCAGATCTGGATCAACGCCTTGCCGCCGCCGGTGTCCCGGCCGCTGCACTCAACGACATGGCCGGTCTACTGGAACATCCGCAGTTGGAGAAGCGTGCCAGGTGGAGGTCCGTGGGCACAGAAAACGGACCGATCGATGCCGTGCTGCCTCCGATGACGTACTCGGACGTCGAAATGCGCATGGGTGACGTTCCGGCCCTCGGCCAGCAGACGGATTCTCTACTGGCCGAGTTGGGGCGTACGGGCGACCAGATCGCGGACCTTCGCCGCGACGGATCGATCGGTTAACGCTTCTAGCGTCGCAGGTTCTCGAACACCGCTGCAATCCCTTGTCCGCCACCGATACACATGGTCTCGATCCCGTACCGTCCCTGGCGCCGGTCGAGTTCGCGCAGCAGATTGGCGAGGATCCGCCCACCGGTGGCACCGACAGGATGTCCGAGCGAGATCCCGGAACCGTTGACGTTGAAGCGCTCCTCGATGTCCTGCGCGCTCAATCCCCAGGCCTTGGCGCACGCGAGAACCTGTGCGGCGAATGCCTCGTTGACTTCGATGAGGTCGATGTCGTCGAGCGACAGATCGACACGGGAGAGAGCTTTCGCCACGGCAGGCACCGGTCCGATGCCCATTCGGTTCGGCTCCACACCCGCCACACCCCAGCTGACCAGTTTCGCGAACGGTCGCAGGCCAAGGCGTTCGGCGTTGGCCGCAGTGGTGACGATGGCCGCGGCTCCGGCGTCGTTCTGGCCGCAGGCGTTTCCGGCGGTGACTGTGGCTTCGGGGTCGACTCGACCTCGAATGGGGCGCAGTGCAGCAAGATCGGACAGCTGAATCCCTCGGCGTGGATGCTCGTCGCGAGTGACGACTGTCTGCTCACCACGGCGCCCGCGCACCGAAACGGGAATGGTCTCGTCGTCGAAATACCCGCTGTCCTGGGCATGAACGGCCCGTTCGTGCGATCGCACCGCGTATCGGTCCTGCTCGTCGCGGGTGATCGAGTACTCCCGGCGCAAGTTCTCGGCGGTCTCGATCATGCCGCCTTCGACCGGGAAGTTGACTCCGCCGGAGTTCGTGCGCGGTTTGGCCAATCGGTCGTGGAACTCGACCGAAGGGCGCTTTGTGCCCCAACGCATATCGGTGGAGTAGAACTCGGTTCCGCTCATGCTCTCGGCGCCGCCGGCGATGACCAGATCACTCATCCCGGTCTGTACCTGCATCGCGGCGTAGATGATCGCCTGCAATCCCGAACCGCAACGGCGATCGAGTTGTATTCCGGGAACGGACACGTCCAGACCGGCGTCGAGTGCCGCGATTCGCCCGATGGCCGCGGCCTCTCCGTTGGCGTAACCCTGACCGAAGATGACGTCGTCGACATCGGTGGACGCAATGCCGGTTCGTTCGACGAGGCCACGCACAACAGTGCTGGCGAGAGTGGTGACGGGAACGTCCTTGAAGACTCCGCCGAATCCGCCCACCGGGGTGCGAACGGGTTCACAGATGACTGCGTCGTGCATGGAATGCGCCTGTCTCGAGGAGAGGTGGGGAATGCGTCGCGTGAACGGGCCGATCGAAGGGCCCCATAGCGACCTGGCCACTCGAATATCCAGCACGCGTGGCGCGGTTGTCAACAGCAGGAACGACCTGTTCGGGCATAGTTTCCGCCATACGGTTCGTATGCGAAATCGACTTTGACACATATACCGTTCGGGGATTGAATGGATGCAGCGTCTCTGCCGCACACATGTCGCGGTGGGGTGAAAGTTCCTGGAGTCGAATCAGTTTCGTCGACAGGAGAGCACGAAGTACCGACAGACAGGTGGAACAGTGACTCGTTTGGCGCAGACGGCGGGATTGACCGAGACCCAGAGCGACATCGTCGGGGCGGTACGCGAGTTCGTCGATCGTGTGGTCATCCCCGCGGCGCAGGAGCTCGAACACTCCGATACGTACCCGACCGACATCGTCAAGCAGATGAAGGACATGGGTCTGTTCGGACTGACCATCGACCCCGAGTACGGGGGTATCGGCGAATCATTGCTCACCTACGCGCTGTGCGTCGAAGAGCTGGCCCGTGGATGGATGAGCGTGTCCGGCGTCATCAACACGCATTTCATCGTGGCTCACATGATCTCCGCGCACGGGACGCCGGAACAGAAGGCGAAGTACCTGCCACGTCTGGCGTCCGGGGACCTCACCGGCGCATTTTCCATGTCGGAACCGGCCCTGGGTTCCGATGTTGCTGCCATATCGACCAAGGCGAAGCGTACGGAGTCAGGCGATTACGTGATCACCGGCCAGAAGATGTGGCTGACCAACGGTGGTTCGTCGACGTTGGTGGCAGTCCTCGTCAAGACGGACGAGGGCGCGGAGAAGCCGCACAACAATCTGACGACGATATTGATCGAGAAGCCCGCAGGTTTCGGCGAGGTACTCCCGGGCCTGACCATTCCGGGCAAGCTCGAGAAGATGGGCTACAAGGGAATCGACACCACGGAGATGATTTTCGACGGCTTCGAGATCGGAGCCGAAGAGGTTCTCGGTGGCGCTCCCGGCTTGGGATTTCGGCACATGATGGACGGCGTCGAGGTCGGCCGGGTCAACGTCGCCGCGCGTGCGTGCGGAATCGCCCAGCGCGCTTTCGAACTGGCTGTCACCTACGCCAAGCAGCGCGAGACGTTCGGCAAGCCGATCGCCGAGCATCAGGCCATCGCGTTCCGGATCGCCGAAATGGGCACCAAAGTCGAAGCGGCACATCTGATGATGGTCAACGCAGCCAGGCTCAAGGACTCGGGTGAGCGCAACGACGTCGCAGCGGGTATGGCGAAGTATCTGGCGAGTGAATTCTGCTCGGAGGTCACGCAGGACAGCTTCCGTATCCATGGTGGATACGGCTACTCCAAGGAATACGAGATCGAGCGGTTGATGCGTGAGGCGCCGTTCCTTCTGATCGGTGAAGGCACCAGCGACATCCAGAAGCAGATCATCAGCAAGGGCCTGCTTCGCACGTACAACTGAGCCGAGAAGCGGCACCGCGAACATGCGCGGTGCCGCTTTGTCGTGTCGGGTCAGCGGGTGGACGTCAGTGGGTAAATATCAGCGGGTGAAGGCCAAGGTCGTCACCGGTGACCGATTGCCGTATGCGTCAACGGCTTCGACGCGGGCATCGTATGCGGTACCCGCTGCTGCATCGGGAATCGGAATGTCGAGGCTGTTCGGCCGTGGCATGAAGTAGAAGTCGGAGAGCACCTTCGACGAGACCACCTTCGCTCCGGTGGCTGTGTCCGTGACCTCGACGGCGTAGTGGTGCACCATCTGATCGTCCTTGGCCTGCGCGATCCGTAGCGCAGTTTCACCGTTCGCTCCGGTGCTCACCGAGAGTGGGGTGGCTGTGGTGAATTCCGGTGCATTCGTGTTTCGTGCACCCGAGGTGTAGCGGAAGTTGTCCTTGATCTGCTGGTTGGTCGACCCGTCGAGTTCGACCGTCCAACCCGAGCCGCTCAGCGTGCCCGCGCTCGAGTACGGCGGCTGCCAGTTGGCTGACCACGCGCCTCCGGTGTAGATGTCGTGCTTGTCTGCCGCCATGTTGATGCGGTTGATTTCCGTGCGGTCCTGGTAGACCTCCACGAAGAGCGCTTGGGCAGTGGGTGATTCGAAACGGTTCGCGAGACCGGACTCGGTCACCATCTGGTAGCCGTGATCGATTTCGATGTACGACATCGAGCCGTCGTTGACCGACGTGAAGTCACGCTGATGGATCGACCGGTCGTCGTTGTTGTTCAGATGTGAGTGCCCGGAGAAGAAGATTGCCTGAGGGAAGGCGCTCAAGTCTTCGGTCAGTTGAGGGTTCGACGCCTGCTGGCCGTCCATGGCTGTGTTGCTTGCCGGCCGGTGTCCCTGGACCAGGATCGGTTTGGTCAGGTTCCCGGACTCCGCGGTTATTTCGGTCAGGCGGGACTTCAGCCAATTACGTTGCGCTGAATCATTGTTGTACGTCTCGGTGTTGACCGTGAAGAGATGGACACCGCTGACGTCGGATTCGTAGTATCCGCCACCGGAATCCGGGAACCACTCCGCCGGATATCCGGCTCTGATTGCCGCGAGACTTGCATCGTGATTGCCGTTGGAGATCAGGAGTTGTGTGTCGTTCATGCCCTTCCTGGCGAGGTTTGCCTGGAAGATTTCTGCGACGATCTTGTGGTCAGGCCCCTTGCCGTCTCCGTTGTCGTTGATCATGTCGCCGTTGGAGAGGATCGCGTCGGGTTTCGGAAAGATGGAACCGATTGTGTCGAAAAAGCTTTCGTACTTCTTGTCGTTGTTCGCGTGGTCGCCGACGTGGACGTCGGACATCACGACGACCTGAGCCAGCGGCTTCTCCGAGGTCTTGATCAGGTAGCCGAACGAGACGGCCGCGCTCGCGTGATCGCCGCGGAAAGCGGCGACAGTGACGTTGGTGTCCTGTGCGATCTGCAGCGGACGTCCCGGTGTGGCAGCTTGGCTGTCGGTGGTGGGTGTCGTTCCGTCCAAGGTGTAGCGGACGGTGGCGCCGCGCTCGGCGGTGAAGGTCAGATCGACAGGGTGCTCGTACCGTCCGCCGGGGACGCTGACGCCGGGCGCTGCGGGCGGCGTGTTGTTCTCGCCCGAAGAGCTACCCCATTCGAAGGATGAACTGCCCCAGCTGGGTTCGGCTTGGGATTCGGCGGGGGCGATGCCGGGAACGGCGAGAGCCGCGGTCACGGCTGCTATCGCGATGGTCGTACGTCTCACGAGGATTCCTTGTCTTCGACGCGGTGGTTCAGACCCATCCGTAATTGGTCTGGACCAATTACGCTAGGTGGCGCCGGGTAGAAAAAGGTGTGTCCTGTATGTCCGACTAGTGAAGCGTGTATGAACACCGTCCGCGCTTGCCGGCGGTACTGTCGGCTGCGCTTATGGCAAAGTCGATGGCGTGGACCTACGTCAGATCGAGTACTTCCTTGCCGTTGCCGGTGGGGAGTCCTTGTCGACGGCTGCGCAGAATCTGTCGGTCACCAAGCCGTCGCTGTCGCAGGGTATTCGTGGTCTCGAGCGTGAACTCGGAGTCGAACTGTTTCACCGTGTCGGTCGCGGTTTGGTTCTGACGGCGGCAGGTCGGGCGTTGGTAGGGCCGGCGCGGCAGATGATGCGCAGCAGTGCGGCCGCATTCAATGTCGCGACCGGGACGGCCGACGAGCCTCGTGGGCGGCTCGACATCTGCTCCGCGGCACATGGTCTCGAAGGTCCGATCGCACGCATCGTGGCGGACTTTCGAGAGCGGTGGCCTGCTGTGACCGTTCGGGTCGGTGAACTGCCGCAGGGTGCAACGTCTGAGCAGGTGTTGGCAGACGGCGCATGTGAGGTGGTCTTCAGCTATTGGCCACCCGACATGTCGGCGCTGTCCACGAAAGTGATCGGGGTGAACGAATACTGGCTGGCAGTGCCGTCGGGGGTTCATCCTGACGTCTGGCCGAATGGTGTGAAACCCGCTGCGGGAGAGCCGGTGTCATTGACGGCATTGCCCGATCTCCCCGTGGTGGGTGTGCTCAAACACTCGCGGGCTCGGCTTGCCATCGAGTCGTCTCTGCAGGCCGCCGGGGCCCGGACTCGGATGTCGACGGAGTTGGCGCAGCGGGAGACCGTCGGCGCCTTCGTCTTTGCGGGTTTGGGCATGGCATTCATGGAGCGTTCGTTGGCCGAGAGATCGGTCGCGTCCGGCGCGGAGATATTTCCGGTGGAGCCCGCGATCTCACTGAATTACGGCATCGAGTTCGATCCGGAGACGCTCTCGCCGTTGGGCAGGCTGTTCGTGGACGGTTTGTGACGTGTGGAGACGTTCTCGATGTACGCAGACCCGGCCGGCGAGAGCGGGCCGTCGCGGTAGACCAAGATCGTCTGCCGCGTGATCGGTGGGAGAAGCGAGCGAACCTCAGATGCTGGGGAGTCTTGTTCGGCGATCGATCTGGGCAGCAGCGCGGCGCCTACACCTTGCCCGACCATTTCCCGGACGGCAAGGCGATCAGGTACTTCCACGACGACGTTGGTGAGCTCCAGATCGTCGTCGATCGAATGCCCGCGCCGAAATGTCGATGGCTCGACCACCATCGGCAGGCGCGCAACCACGGCGCGCGCAACCGGATCGGGTAGGTCTGTGGCCAGGCGAACGGGGATCGACAAGACCGTTTCCTGGGTACTCACGGCAATTTCTCGAAGCCCGTCGGAGACATCGGTACCCGGGTGGGTCTCGAGAAACCCGAGTTCACACGTACCTGCTCTGACCAGCGCGCGCACGTCCTGTGCGTTCGGGACGGCGTTCGTGGAGAACCGAATTCCGGGCGCCGTCAGATGGAGGCGTCCGGCGACCTCTGCAACGGGGTCGATGGCAAGATCGGACTGAACAGCTATGGCGAGTTCGCCGGCGCGCAAAGCGGTTACTGCGGCCACCGCGGCTTCGGCCCGAGCAACGTCGGCGAGCAACGCACGTGCAGAATCGGTAATTGCCAGTCCGACTTTGGTGGGAGCCAGACCGCGAGTGGTGCGCTCGAAGAGTGTGGCTCCGAGTGCTCGTTCGAGGTTGCGTACGGCCTGCGAGAGTGACGGTTGCGAGATACGCAGGACGTCCGCGGCGGCGGTGACGCTGCCGTGATCGACGACGGCGACGAGATACTGCGCGCTGCGTATGTCCATCCCGGGTGCCTGCATCTGACAAATTCTCGCAGATGACGACGCCTTGGCGCCTGCGACTTGCTGCGACCTGCAGACATAGGTCTCAGCTATGGCTCTGTGCGCCTTCTCGTCTTTGTGGCGCAGGCCATAGCGATGGTCGACTGTTCCAGTACCACCGACCGCGGTTCGTGCTCGGTGAGTACCTGGAACACAGGAGCGTGATGTGAGCGAGCTTCACCTACCCAACCGGATACGCCACTCGGCGTCGACACGGCCGTCCGATCCGGCGATCACGTGCGGCGACCGAACTTTGACATGGGCTGAGCTGGATGGCGAGACCAGTACCTTGGCGAGCGCGCTGGCAGAAGTGACCGCAGCCGGTGCTCGCGTCGGTGCGCTATTGCGGATGGGGCTCGAAGGTGCGGAAACCTTCATCGCGTGTGCGAAGGCAGGCGCTGTGTTCATCCCGTTGAACTGGCGGCTCAACCCACTCGAACTCGTCGACATCGCCGAGGACGCGGAGCTCGACGTCTTGATCGTCGATGACGAGTTCGCCGCGGGGGCGGCGGCGATGTCCGCAGCGTTGCCGGAGATCGAGGTCATAACCGTGGGAGCTGCAGGGGGCCTGCCGGATTCGCGAACCTGGGCGGAGTTCGTGGCCTCCGGGAACGGCGTCGACCCCGGACAGGGGCACGATCCGGACGCAGCAGTTCTGCAGCTGTACACGTCCGGGACAACCGGCCGGCCCAAGGGCGTCGTGGCCACGCACCGGAATCTGTACAACGAGCCAGAGGGGTTCGATGTCTACGAATTCGGTTCGAATGCAGTCGCACTCGACGCACTTCCCCTCTTTCACATCGCCGGCGCCGGCTGGATGAGTACGTGCTTGTCGGCCGGAGTGCCTTTGGTGCTGCTCGGAGACATGGCGCCGACTCGGGTTGCTGATGCCATCGCGACTCACCATGTCACCCACGCATTTCTGGTGCCTGCCGTCATTCAGACGCTGGTAGATCTGCCCACTCTCGACAGTTTCGATCTGACCAGCCTGGAGGTGGTCGCCTATGGGGCGTCGCCGATCACTCCGGCACTCCTCGCTCATGCGATGACTGTCTTGAACTGCAAATTCGTCCAGCGATACGGGATGACCGAGACAACTGGTTCGGTATCCGTCCTTCGTGCCTTCGACCATCATGTGAGCGGTCCGCGTTCGGAGTTGCTCCGCTCTGCGGGAAAACCGATGATCGGCGTCGAGATCTCCATTCGAGACGTCACAACTGGGGAGGTATTGCCGCCCAACAAATCCGGTGAGATCGTTGCACGCAGCAGAAACAACACTCGCGGGTACTGGCGACGTGACCGAGAGACCGCGGAACTGTTCACTAAGGACGGCTTTCTCCGAACAGGCGACGCCGGCCATCTGGACGACGAGGGGTATCTGTTCGTCACCGATCGCCTCAAGGACATGATCATCACCGGCGGTGAGAACGTCTATCCGATCGAGGTGGAATCCATTCTGGCCGAACACCCCTCGGTTGCCGAGGTCGCGGTGGTCGGGGTTCCGGACAAGCGCTGGGGTGAATCCGTCACCGCGGTGGTCAAACTGGTCGACGGTGCCGACGTGCCGAGCGTCGACGAGTTGATCGCGTTCAGCACAGCGAAGTTGGCGTCGTACAAGAAACCTCGCCAGATCCATTTCGTGGACTCCTTGCCTCGCAACGCGAGCGGGAAACTGCTCAAGTCGAGCCTGCGGACCATGCTGAACGCGAGCGGAGAAGCATCATGATCGTGACCGAAGACGTCGGTGTCGCACAACGTGAGGCGTGGGCGAACAAAGTCCTTCCACCGGTGGAACAGGTGCGGGACGGACTGTGGTCGATCCCTGTTCCCATGCCGGACAACCCTTTGCGTTACGTGCTCGTCTACGCACTCGCGCTCGACGACGGACTTGCCCTCATCGACGTCGGTTGGGATCACGAACAGTCGTGGCAGGCTCTCGTCGACGGCATAGCATCGATCGGATACCACGTTTCCGAAGTGCGCTATGCGGCAATCACGCACCTGCATCCCGATCACTTCGGTCTGGCGCCGCGTCTTCGGCAGGTCAGCGGCGCAACGCTTGCGATGCACGTGGCCGACGCGACGCTCCTCGGATACCACGGTCCCGAGCAGACCCGCGACGACATCAGTGGCTGGAACCTGCAATTGTCCGAACTCGGCGCACCGGCCGAAGTGCTCGACGCGTCTCGGGTCGACCTGGTGCGGTTCGCTGAGCACGAAACCATCGACATTGTTCTGGGAGATGGTGATTCACTCGATCTTCCCGGGTGGAATCTCCGGGCTCAGTGGACACCGGGGCACACTCCCGGACATCTCTGCTTCGTGGAAGAGGACAGAGGCTTGTTGTTCAGCGGCGATCACATGCTGCCGAGGATCAGCCCGAACATCTCCACGATTCCCGGTGAACTCGAGAACCCGCTTCATCGTTATCTTCTCTCGCTCGAGGCGACGACAACACTGGGCGAGTGCGAAGTGCTTCCGGCACATGAATATCGATTCCGTGGGATCGCCGATCGTGCACGTCAATTGATGGGGCACCACGAGGAGCGATTGGCGGAGATCGTGGCTGCGGTTCAGGATGAGCCCGAATCCACGGCCTGGGAACTCTCACGCACGATCTCCTGGTCTCGCCCGTTCGAACAGATGTCGCCGCGACTACTTCGCTTGGCAGTCCGCGAAACCCATGCTCATCTCGTTGTTTTGGCCAAGCGGGAGATCGTGACACCGTCCGGCGGCACACCCGTGCGCTGGAGCATTCGCGCGCAGTGACCTTTCAAGAATCTCATCACGGAAGTAGGAACCGAACATGAGCGTCGTGCTCACCGACTTCGCCGACGGCGTTGCCGTCATCACCCTCAATCGTCCCGAGGCCAAGAACGCGGTCAATCTCGAACTTGCCGAAGCCTTGGCTGCCGCCATCGACGAGTTCGAGAACAGGTCCGACCTCACCATCGGTATTCTGACCGGATCCGGTGGAACCTTCTGCGCCGGTATGGATCTCAAGGGATTTGCGCGCGGGGAACGCCCATCGCTGCCGGGTCGTGGTTTTGCCGGTCTGACCGAGGCTCCGCCGTCGAAGCCGCTGATCGCAGCCGTCGAGGGGTGGGCCCTCGCCGGCGGGTGCGAACTTGCGTTGGCGGCCGATCTGATCGTGGCGTCCACGGATGCGAAATTCGGCTTGCCCGAAGTGAAGCGTGGGCTTGCCGCGGCCGCCGGTGGCCTTTTGCGTCTGCCCAAGATCCTCCCGTACCAGTTGGCCATGGAAATCGCGATCACCGGGGATCCGCTCAGTGCCACCGTGGCGCATCATCACGGCTTGGTCAATCGGCTCGCCGAACCTGGACAGGCACTGACCGTCGCACGCGAGCTTGCGGCCCGAGTAGCGGCAAACGGTCCACTGGCTGTTCGCGCGACCAAGCAGGTACTGGCAATGTCCGCCAAGTACACTGATCCGGATGCCTTTGTCGCGCAACGCGAATTCATCGATCCGGTCTTCACCTCACGTGACGCCAAGGAAGGTGCAACGGCATTTGCCGAGAAGCGCTCTCCCGTGTGGAGTGGCTCATGAGTGCCGAGACGATCGAGCGCGCGGCCGTAAGCATCGAACGTGACGGTGCTGTCGCGACGATTGTTCTGTGTCGGCCGCACCGCCGCAACGCTCTCGATCTCGACGCCTGGATCGCTCTACGTGAAGCAGTCCTCGAACTTCAAGAGGATTCGCAGATTCGCTCTGTGATCCTGACCGGCGCGGACGGGACCTTCTGTGCGGGCTCCGATCTGGACAAACGCGGCTCGTCGCACCCGCTCGATCGCATGCGTGTCATCAACGCAACGGCCATCGCACTGGGTGAGTTTCCCAAGCCTCTGGTGGCGAAGGTCGACGGGTTTGCCGTCGGAGCCGGATGGAACATGGCGTTGCTCTGCGACTTCGTCGTAGCAGCCAAGGGTGCGAAGTTCAGCCAGATCTTCGCCAAACGGGGGTTGTCTGTCGACTTCGGGGGTTCGTGGATCCTGCCGAGACTGGTCGGCCTCCAGCAAGCGAAGCGACTGGTGATGCTCGCCGAGACGATCGACGCACAGGAAGCCTACGAACTCGGGCTGGTGACCTATCTGGTCGAGCCGGGTGAACTGGACGAACACACGTCGAAGCTTGCGCAGCGGCTCGCTGACGGTCCGCCAGCCGCACTGAGTCAGTCTGCCGCCATGCTCGAACATCACACCTCACTCTCGTTGCGGGAAGCCTTGGACAACGAGGCGAGGGCGCAAGCGGTCAATTTTGCGACGGATGCTACCGACGCGGTTCGTGCCTTCGTGGAAAAGCGGGAGCCGGTCTTCACCGGAGAGTGGGCCGTACCAGGGCTAACTCGAGTGGAGTGAGCGTCAGATCGCTGGTCGTATGATGGATGAGTGGATCTGCATTTCGTTACCTACTTCGTCGCTGTCGTCGACCACGGTGGGATAACGAAGGCCGCTCAGGCTCTCTATATTTCGCAGCCCTCGCTGTCTCAGGCAATTCGCACGCTCGAGCGTCGACTCGGCGCCACGCTGTTCGACCGGACCGGCAGACGGTTGGTTCTTACCGACGCGGGCCGCACGTTCGATCTCGCGGCCAGGAGAATCCTTGCCGACGTCGAGCGCGCGAAGGCGAAAGTGACCGCCGTTCGCGAACTCGAGTTCGGCCGGGTGGACGTCGTCTCGTACTCGGCGTTCTCCATCGATCCGATGGTCGAGTTGGTTCGTCGATTCCGGGCCAACTTTCCGAAGATCGTGGTGCGCGTCCTCGACACGTACGGCCCGGCCGGGGTCGACAATGCGTTACGGCGAGGGTCGGCCGAGGTCGGCGTCACCGATCTGAGTATCGGGTACGAAGGTTTGGTCACGGCTCCGATTGCCGCTCAGGAGTTGGTACTCGCCACCCATGCGTCGTTGTCCGGGCGGCTTGCAACGCCGTTGGCGGATCCGGTTCCGCGAACGCTCTTGCACAGTTTGCCGCTGGTGGTCGATCTCGGTGATCAATCGAATCAGTTCCGGGGTCTACTCAGCGAAGGCGCCGAGAATGTAGTCGTGGACTGTGTTCACCCAGTGACAACGTGGGAACTGGTTCGCCGCGGAATTGGCGCCACTGTCGTGCCGAGAAGGGTTGCGCAACAGCAGATGACAGACGTCTGCGCCTTCTCCTTCGATCCGCCGCTGACACGCGACGTCGGCATCGTCTATCGCTCGGGCGAGCAATCCCCGGCAGCCGCTGCATTCATCGCGACGGCTGCGGAAATGGCCACCTCCGCCGTTCCGTCCAAGGAAGAGGAGTGAACTGTGGAGTTCCGGCAGATGGAGTACTTCCTCGCGGTCGTCGAAAACAAGGGGATCAACGGCGCCGCAGCTGCTTTGGGCGTTGCTCAGCCGACCGTGTCACAAGCGTTGCGCGGGCTCGAACGTGAACTGGGAGTGCGGCTTTTCCATCGCATCGGGCGCGGCATGGTCCTCAGTGCGGCCGGTCGCAGCCTGGTCGGCCCGAGTCGACAGGTTTTGCGAGACGTAGCTGCGGCGGCTGAACAGTTGACGGCATCCGATGGCGCCATCGTCGGTCGCCTCGACATCATGGCTTTCCCTGCACTGACCTCGGGGACGATCGTCGATCTGATTGCGGAGTTCTGTCGACGGTATCCGCAAGCACGAGTCAGATTTTCGGAACTCGAGCGTGAGGACAATCTGGAAAGTCTCATCAGGGACGGCCACTGTGAATTCGCGGTGGCTCATCTGCCTCTCGAAGCGGGCGAAGGGCTCGAGATCGTCGAATTGGGGGAGCAGGAGTACCGCCTGGTCTACCCGGCGGGAACCGAACTACCCGAGGGGCCGGTACGCCTTTCGGAAATGCCGGACATTCCCATGGTATTCGTTCCTCGCGGGGCAGCGATGGGCGACGCGATCGAAGATTCGATCCGAAAGGCCGGTACCAGAACGGAACTCGCGGTGGTGACCGAGCAACGGGAGTCACGGCTCCCGATGGTCATCGCCGGCCTCGGCGGTTCGTTGGTCGAGCGCTCGGTGGCGAAATCGATGCCTGGTCAGGTGGTGGAACGGGCCTGTGAGCCGAGATTCCTGCGTGCGTACGGTCTCGCCTTCGACCCCTCGACGTTGTCGCCGGTGGGACAGGTATTCGTGAACCTGATCCACGAGTACCTGTCCGACGAATCCCTCTCTGACGAACACCGGTCACAGCACTAGAGTCGGCAGATGCGTTCTCGAGCGGCAGCGTACTCGGCGGCGAGACGCTCTACTACTGCATGCGTCGGAAGTACGGCGTCGATCGCTCCGATGCCCTGTCCGGCGCCCCAGATGTCACGCCACGCCTTGGTATCGGTGTCGGTGGTCGCGAAACTCATTGCGGAAGGATCGGATTCGGCTAGGTTGTCGGGGTCCAAGCCGGCGGCAACGATGCTGCCCCGCAGGTAGTTTCCGTGTACTCCGGTGAACAGGTTGGAATAGACGATGTCGGAGGCCCCTGAACCCACGATCATCTCCTTGTACGCAGGATCCGCGTTAGCCTCTTCGGTTGCGATGAAAGCTGATCCGACGTATGCCAAATCGGCTCCGGCCGCGAGCGCAGCGAGAATCGAATCACCATGAGCGATGGCACCTGACAACAGCAGTGGACCGGCGAACCACTCACGAATCTCCCGAATCAGGGCAAACGGCGACTGCCTACCGGCATGACCACCGGCCCCGGCAGCTACCGCGATCAGTCCGTCGGCGCCCTTCTCGATCGCCTTGCGTGCAAAGCGATTGTCGATGACGTCGTGAAGAACGATTCCACCGTATGTGTGGACGGCGTCGTTGATGTCGGTGCGAGCGCCGAGGGACGTGATGACGATCGGAACCTCGAACTCGGCGATGGTCGCCAGATCCTCTTCCAAGCGGTTGTTGGACCGGTGGACGATGAGGTTGACGGCAAATGGCGCCGACGGATTATCCGGGTGCTCACGATCATGGTCCTCACGAGCGACGGTGATCAGTTTGAGCCAATCCCGAAGTGCCGACTGCGGACGAGCATTCAGTGCCGGGAAGGACCCGATGATCCCAGAGGTGCACTGCGCGATGACGAGGTCAGGAGTCGAGATGATGAACATCGGTGAAGCGAGAACCGGGACACGCAGTTGCGACGTCAGGTCTGCGAAGGTCGTCACCTGGAACCGCCTTTCTGATCGACGGATTCGAGAAGTCTCGAGCGGAGGTCGGTCTTGAGGACCTTACCGGCAGCCGATGTCGGAAGGAGTTCTACCTCGACGACCTCGCGAATCTTCTTGTACGGCAGCACCTGCTCGGCGACGAACGCCTTGATCTGCTCGGCGTCGAACTCGGCGCCCGGAATCATCACCACGAAGGCTACGGGCTCCTGGCCGTTGCTCCCCACTTCGCGGCCGACAACCGCGGCAGTCGAGATCGCCGGGTGCGAAACCAGAATCTCTTCGAGTTCCCGCGGATAGACGTTGTACCCCTTGTAGATGAGCATGTCCTTCGCCCGGTCACAGATGAAGAGGTATCCGTCCGAGTCCAGGTACGCGATGTCACCCGTGTCCAACCAGCCGTCGACGAACTGTTCTGCGGTGGTTTCCGGGTGTCCGAGATAGCCGTCGGTGACCTGAGGCCCACGCACCCACAGTTCGCCGCGTTCGTTCTCGCCCAGAACGGTCTTCCGGTCCAGCTGATCGCGAATCTGGATTTCGGTGTCGAAGATCGGGAGGCCGACGCTGCTCTGCCGGTACTCCGAGCCGTTGATCAGCGGAGCTGCCGTGACCACACAGGTGGCCTCGGTCAGCCCGTACCCCTCGACGACGAGCGCTTTGGGAAATGCCCGGCGGAGTGCGGCGAGCGTGACGCTGTCGATCGGGGCAGCGCCCGAAGATACGACGCACACGCTGTCGGTGTTGCGCACCGTAGCGTCGGGATGAACCGACAGTGCATGCCACATGGCAGGAGACCCGGTGAGATAGGTGGCCTCGTGCTTTTCGATCAGCTCGAGCATCCGGCCGGGTTCGAACCGACCGGCAAATACCTGGGTGAGACCGGAAATCAACAGGAACGACGTGTTGAGCAACGAATGTGCGTGGAAGAGAGGTGAGACCACGATGGTCGCCCCTGTTCCCGGCGTCGGACCGAGCACGTCGAGGCCGTCGATGCGTCGAGGCGTGACGAGACCGTCAGGACCTGCCTCCAACTCGTGCCCGGTTCTCCACCCACACATCTGCGTGATGTTGCCGACGACGTTGCGGTGAAGAACACGAACACCTTTGGATACTCCGGTGGTTCCGCCGGTGAACGCGATGTGTGCGATGTCGTCGCTTCGGACGGAGGCAGGGGTGAATTCGGTGGGTAGATCGGCGATGAAGGCGTCGAACGCGACGACCGACTCCGGTGTGTCGAGCGCACCCTCGGTGTCCTGGACCATCACGATCGTACGTACGGAGGTTCCGGAAGAGGCCGCGAGCAGTGTGTGCAGCTGGGAACTCTGAGTGACCGCAGCAACGGCGGACGTCTCCTCGATCTGCTTGCGCAGTCCAAGTTCTGGCTGCAGCGGATTGACCAATGTAACGGTCGTCCCGGCCTGCAGGCAGCCGTAGTAGGCCTGGAGGAACTCGACGCAGTTCCCGAGATGTAGCAACACGACGTCGCCGACGCCGACCCCGGCCTGCCGCAGTGCGCCGGCGAATTGTGCACTGCGCTGACCGAGTTCGCGGAACGTGCATGTGCGCTCGCCGTCCACGACGGCGAGGCGATCACCGTAGAGCGCCGCCATGCTGGGTGCCCAGTAGGCCATGGTGGTGTCCGGGTAGTGCATGTTGTGGCGCAGTTGTGGATTGGCGATCACGCTGATGCCCGTCACCGGGGAGCCATTCGGATAGCGCCGTCGAGTCTGATGGTTTCGCCGTTGAGATAGCCGTTCTCGAGCATCGAGACGGCCAGCTGGCCGAACTCGTCCGGGCGACCCAGCCGTGAGGGGTTGGGAACCGAGGCTTCGAGGGCCGTGCGCACGTCTTCGCGCAGGCGCGCCAGCAGGGGAGTGTCCATGATGCCGGGAGCAATGGTGTTGACGCGGATTCCGCGGCTGGCGAGATCGCGGGCAGCGGTGACCGTCATACCGACGATGCCGGCTTTGGACGCCGTGTAGTTGATCTGACCGATCTGACCTTCGAATGCTGCGACCGACGCCGTCATGATGATGGCTCCTCGCTCACCGTCCACGGCATCGAGTTCTGCCATCCGCTCGGCGCCGAGACGGAGTGCGTTGAACGAACCGACAAGATTCAGTTTGACGACGAACTCGAAATCTTCGACCGATCCGGCTTTTCCGTCCTTGTCGAGAATGCGCATGCGACGCCCGGCACCCGCGCAGTGGACGACGCCGCGAAGGCCGCCGCGCTCGTGCGCCGCGTCGAGTGCTTCGGCGAATTGTTCGCTGTCGGTGACGTCGGCCGGGGCGAATTGCGCGGCAGCTCCGAGATCGGCCGCCACCTGCTTACCGTCGGACGAAGGCAGATCGATCAACGTGACCTGCGCTCCGGCGTCGAGCAGCCGTCGAGCGGTTGCCAGGCCGAGACCTGAAGCGCCGCCGGTGATCGCGGTGGAAAGTCCCTCGAGTTTCATGGATCAATTCTTCTTTCCTGCTGGATGACGTGTCGGCCCGAAAGCGTTGTCGGGTCAGATCAATTCGAGAATGGTCGCATTGGCCATGCCGCCGGCCTCACACATCGACTGGAGACCGTATCGAATTCCGTTGTCGCGCATGTGATGTGCCAGGCGAGTCATCAAGATCGCACCTGATCCGCCGAGTGGGTGGCCGACCGCGATAGCGCCGCCGAGCGGATTCACACGATCGATGGCTGCGCCGGTTTCAGCCTGCCAGGCAAGCGGGACGGGGGCGAAGGCCTCGTTGATCTCGAAGGCACCGATGTCGTCGATGGACAATCCGGAGCGGTCCAGTGCCTTTGCGGTGGCGGCAATCGGACCGGTGAGCATGATGACCGGGTCGTCGGCTGCGACCACTGCGGTGTGAATACGAACGAGCGGCTTCCAACCGCGTGCCCGGGCGTACTCGCTGGTCGTGACGAGTGTGGCGCCCGCCCCGTCGGAGATCTGAGAAGAGTTGCCGGCGTGGATGACACCGTCGGCGTCGAAGGCCGGGGGCAACTTCGCGAGCGACTCCAGACTTCCACCTCGCCGAATGCCTTCGTCCTGGGACAACCCGGCGATCGGAGTGATCTGCCCGGTGAATGCTCCAGCATCGGTGGCGCTGGCCGCGAGCTCGTGTGAGCGGAGGGAATATTCGTCCAGAGCCGTTCGTGTGAGTGCCCATTTCCGGGCCATCATCTCGGCGCCGGTCCCCTGGCTGAAACTGTCCACACCGTAGCGTTCGAGTACCGAAGGCGGGAAATGCTCACCGTTCTTGCTGGCGGTTCCCATCGGAACTCGCGACATCGATTCGACGCCTCCGGCTACGACCACGTCGTTCTGACCGGAGATGACGGTGGCGGCAGCAAAGGAAACTGCCTGCTGGCTCGATCCGCAGGCCCGGGTCAGTGTGACGCCGGGAACGCTGTCGGGCCAGCCGGCGGCGAGTGCCGCTGTGCGGGCGATGCTTCCGGCCTGTTCGCCGACCTGACTGACGCATCCCCAGATCACGTCGTCGACCGTGGCCGCGTCGAGTCCGGTCCGTTCAGCGAGTGCACGCAGTACATGTGCGGACAGTTCGGCCGGATGGATCTCCGAGAGGGCGCGTCCTCGACGGCCGATCGGTGTACGTACTGCGTCGACGATGACGGCATCTCGCATGTATCTCTCCTGCTGTTCGTGCCCGGTGTTGCGATTGTGCGGTCGGGGCGTACCTCGAGTCGATCACGAGCGGGTCGACCCGGCAATGTCTTTCGGTGAATGGCTTTGTTAGCGAATGGCTATACGTGGAGCATTCAGCCGCGGATGAGCTTGCGATCGCGCTCGGGATTGGCGAAGACGAGGACCAGAACCGCGGCGACGACTCCGATGATGCCGATTGCCTGGAAGGACTGGGCGTAACCGTCGGCCGGGGTTGCTGCGTTGTCCACGATGACTCCCGTTGCGTAAGGAGCAATCAGGCCGCCGATCGACATGATGGCGAGGAAGAATCCCATGGTGCCTGCAGTCTGCTGCGGCGGGCACAGTTCGGAGATCGCAGCGTTGATGAGCGGGAAGGTGATTGCCGAGAATCCGTAGCCGATCGAGACCATGGCGACAGCGACGATGGGAGTGGAGATCTGTGGCAGGAACAGGAGAATCGATCCGCAGATCAGAACGCCGACGCAGGGAACGATGACGCGAACCGTGCGAGAGGTGAAGCCGCGGCCGATCAACTTGTCCGTGACGGAACCGGAGGTGATCATGAGGACGAGGCCGACGATCGAGGGTAGTGCGAACATCGAACCGGCTTGCATCGCACTGTATCCGAGGCCGACCTCGAAGTACGACGGCAACCAGGTGAGAACGACGGTGGTCAGTGCGTAGATGGTGGCGATGAGGAAGCAGCAGCTGACGAAGGTGCGGGAGAGCAGGATCTTGCGCCACGGAACGTTGGGCTCGGTGACTGCCTTCGTTGCCGTCCCGGTCGCCTCGGTTGCTTCTGTATCTGCAGTCTTGGTCGCCTTGACGGCCTTGCTCGTGTACGGGCCTTCGGACCAACCGGCCAGCCAGCAACCCATCCACACGAGTCCGAGGACAGAGAGCGAGAGAACCGCTGCGCGCCAGCCGTAGTGAACGGCGATGAAGGTCAGTACGGGCGCGAGGGCGATCTTCGCGACGGAGGCGGATCCGGCAAGCATTGCACCGGGAAGGCCGCGCTTGGCCGGCGGGTGCCATGAGTACGCGGCGGTGTGCATCAGCGCCGAGCTGGGGCCTTCGGCAAATCCGAGGAGCATGCGCGAGACGATCAACATCGCGAGGCTGGCACCGAGAACGAGGGGGAGCATGACCACGGACCAGATTGCGGCCAGGATCAACAGCGCCCAACGTAGAGTCAGGTACTTGTTGAGCGGTCCGGCGAGAAATCCGCCGATGCAGAACATCAGGAAGAACAGCGAGCCGACCATGCCGATTTGCGAAGACTTCAGTCCGAGTTCGCGAGCGAGGGGCTGAGCGATGATTCCGAGGACTGCTTTGTCCGCGTAGTTGACGATGTAGAGGAAGACGACGAGCCCGGTCATCGTCCACGCACGCTTGCGGGTACCGAAGACGGGGACTGCTGACGAATCTGGCGTTGCTGTTGCTTCGGGCTGGACGTCGTTACGCTGTGGCGCGATGGGGGTCACGTGGCGTCCCTTCGAGACTGGTGGGCGGATGCGATCGTGCTCGAAGCGCGGCCTCGAAGCGATCGATGGTGTTGTGTTTGCCGGCTGACCCATTCAACGTGTTCTGGATCACTTTGAGCAATGTCGCGTCGATGATCGGAACGATAGCGGTTGCCTATGTATCGCAGGTCAGGCCATATTGGTACGCCCTATCGGACGCATAGCCGATGAGTGTTGGATCGAATGCGGAACCTTGAGGCAAGGTGAGATCAGGATCACCCTGTTCCCTTGACCGACTGGAGTTCATACATGCAGCGCACCGTGTTCAACGAGGATCACGAGGCATTCCGGGCCACCGTCCGCGATTTCATCGCGAAGGAAGTAACCCCGGTCCACGAGAAGTGGGAAGAGGACGGTCACCCGCCCCGTGACTTCTACCGACGACTCGGAGAGCTGGGCGTACTCGGAATTCAGGTGCCGGAGGAATACGGCGGAGGCGGCGAGAAGTCGCTCAAGTTCAACGTCGTCGTCGCCGAGGAGGTTGCTGCCGCCGGGGCGTCTTTCGGCTCGCAGTCGGTGCATACGAACCTGATCCTGCCCTACCTGCTCGAGTACGCGAACGACGAGCAGAGGAGCCGCTGGTTGCCGGGCTTCGCCTCCGGCGATCTGATGTTCGCGATTGCGATGACCGAACCGGGAACAGGGTCGGATCTGGCGAACATCGCGACGACGGCCAAGCTGTCGGAGGACGGTACGCACTACGTGGTCAATGGTTCCAAGACGTTCATCACCGGCGGGGTACTTGCCGATCGTGTCCTGGTGGTGTGCCGCACCGCGCCGAGCACAGCGGAGAACCGACGCACCGGGTTGTCGATCCTGGTGGTCGACACGTCGTCGCCCGGATACTCGGTGGGGCGCAAGATCAACAAGATCGGTCTCAAGACCTCCGACACTGCGGAGCTTTCGTTTGTCGACGTACAGGTGCCCGTCGAGGACCGGCTCGGAGAAGAGGGCGACGGATTCAGCTATCTGACCCACAACCTGGCTCAGGAGCGGTTGACCATCGCTTTCGGAGCGGCCGCCACTGCCAGTGCAGCGCTTCGCTTTGCCATCGACTACGTCAAAGACCGCAAGGTGTTCGGTAAGCCCGTCGCGGCATTCCAGAACACCAAATTCGTTCTGGCCGAATGTGCTACCGAGGTTGATGCCATCCAGCTGGTGTCCGACAACGCACTCGAATGTCATGACCGCGGCACTCTGACGATTCCCGACGCCGCGAAGGCGAAACTGTTCTGCACCGAGGCAGCAGGTCGAGTGATCGACAAGTGCCTCCAATTGCACGGCGGGTACGGCTACATCACCGAGTATCCCATCGCGCGTCTTTACGCAGACACGCGTGTCACACGAATCTACGGTGGCACAAGTGAAGTCATGAAGACCATCATCGCGAAGGATCTTGGTCTCTGACGCACTCTCGATATGTTTTCGGCCTCGGAACATTTGTTCCGAGGCCGAAAACATGCTCCAGGTAGATCAGTTCGCCGGAACGCCGACGATGCCGTCCGCGATCAGTGCCGAGGCGTGATCGGCAGTGGTTCCGAGGACATCCGCGAGCACCGCAATCGAATCGCCGCCCACCTCGGAGGCCGGTCCGGCGCTCAGGTGGGCGCCGTCGAACGAGGCTGGGTTCGCGGCAGCCAGATAACTTCCGATTCGAGGCTGATCGAGTGCGGAGAACATCGGGTTGTTCTCCAGTTCACCGGAATTCACCACTTCCTCGAAACTGCGGTACCTCTCGAACAGAACCGACGATGTGTCCAGCGCTGCAGCGATCTCGGCGCCGCTGTGTTCCCGGAACCAATGTGAGAACAGAGCAGTGAGTACCTCTCGATGACGGTAGCGATCCGCTTCGGTGGAGAAGTCGGCTCCGAGTGCAGCTTCGACGGCGTCGACAGCCGCAGTGGTGCCGGTGACCGACGCAAGGTCACGGAAATGGCGAGTAGTGAGTGCAACGATCATGAACCGTTCGTTGTCGCTGGAGACGAAATCGATTCCGTACGTGCCGTAGACGGCGTTTCCGCCGGACTCGCGACTGCGACCGTTCACTTGGACTTCGGTGAGGTAGCCGAGGGTTCCCGCGGTGGCCAATGCGACGTCTTCGAGTGGCAGCGTGATCTGCGTGCCGTGTCCGGTCGAGTCACGTTGGCGCACTGCGGCAGTTATCGACAGGGCGGCGTAGAGCCCGCAGGCGACGTCCCAGGCGGGCAGTGCGTGGTTGACAACTCCGGCGTAGTCGGCGGGGCCGGTGATCTGTGGAAATCCCAACGCGGCGTTGACCGTGTAATCGACCCCGGGGCTGCCGTCGCGGCGTCCGAGAACCTCGAGGGTGATGACGTCGCTACGCAACTGGGCCAGGGAGTCGTGGCTCATCCAGGTGCGACCGCCGGCATTGGTGACCAGGATTCCGCCGCCAGGTCCCGGAGCCGTGACCAGTTGGCGAATCAGTTCTTGGCCGCGCTCGGCGCGCATGTCCACTGACAGTGACCGTTTGCCTTTGTTGAGTCCGGTCCAGTAGATGCTTTCACCCGTGTCGGTGACGGGCCAGCGTTTGTAATCGGAGGCACCTCCGATCGGGTCGATCCGGATCACCTCGGCGCCGAGCTGGGAGAGAGTCAGTCCGCACAGGGGTGCGGCGACAAAGCTCGAGACCTCGACGATGCGAAGCCCGGACAGCGGGCCTTGGGTCTGAGTCATCTGTGATCCTTCGTGGTAGAAGAGTGTGCGATCATGCCATCAACACGGTGAAACGCCAGTCGAGAACTGGAGTCTGTGTTGCAGAAGCATTGTGGGAGAACACGAGCGAACGCAGTTGCACTGCGGTTCCGTGTTCGAGGGGCGACGAACTTTCGACGTGCAGTTCGCTCGTGAGGGTGTCGCCCTCGTGAACGGGCCCGGTGTGATCGCACGAGTGCCATCCGAGAACCGTCACCACATTGGGCAGAGCGCGAGTTGCCTGGGCAAGTGCAATTCCGATGGTGTGGCCGCCGTAGACGAGGCGACCGTGGGTGCCGACGCGATCGTCGTGGTGCGTCGCTGCGATGTTCAAGCTCAGCCGGGCAAGTTCGGGTGCACTGGTGACGACGTCGCCGCTGCTACGGAATACCGAGCCCACCAAATCCGACTCGAAGTGCCTGCCGGGTACCCGATCTCGATATGTGTCGAGGTCCCAACCGTCAGGTGATACGTACGGCGCCGGTTCGGACGGACCGATCACGGAGAGGTCGTCGGCGTGGCGAGTTCTCGTCTCGATCGGGTCGGGGCTCAGTGGGAGCATGGCGCAGCGGTAGAAGTCGAGGACCGTGTTGCCATTCTGATCAGCGGACGTCATCCGTAGCGCGGCAAGTCCGGTGGCGCCGCGTCCCGGCTTGGCCGAGTTCTCGCGTAGACCGACAACCTCGGTGCGCGTGTACAGGGTGTCACCGAGTACCGGGAAACGGTGGAATCGCAGTCCACGGTAGAAGAGGTTTGCCTTGACGTGGTGTGTGACCACGGTTGACTGGCCGATGGCGACGTCGGTGACCAGTCCTGGATTCGCCACTGGTGCAGCGGAACCTGTGACGCTCGACGACAGATGTGCGTCGAGAGGCAAGCGCATGCGGTCACCGAGGATCGCCTGATGGGAGGCGGCGAGTCCACTGGTCAACGTCACCGCTGGTGCTTCGTCGAAGATCTGACCGTGGGTGAGTTCGTCGAAGTACGGTCCTCCCACGTAGTGCTCGCTCATACGGTGACTCCTTCGGCTCGGGCAAGCGTACGACGCGCTGCCACGGCCACTGCTTCGTCGAGCATTTGGCCGTCGAGCTGGGCGGCGCCGGAACCCAGGGTTTCGGCTTCTTCGAGTGCGGTCAACACCCGTCTGGCGTCATTGACGGCGTCGTCCGAAGGAGTGAATGCGGTAGTGGCCGAGTCGATCTGCGCCGGGTGGATGACCCATTTGCCGTCGAACCCGAGAGCGCTGGTCCAGTGCGCGGCGCGGCGGAAGGCATCGTCGTCGGTGATGCCGAGAAAGGGTCCGTCGATGGCGGCGACGCCGGCTGCGCGGCAGGCGATCAGGATTCTGTCCTGGACGGCAAGCCAGTGTTCGGGCAGTGCCGAGCGTGAGCGACCCAGCGCTGCACCGAGATCTGCGTATCCGATGATCGCGGCCTGCAGACGAGGAGTCGCGCGGGCGATGGAGTCGGCATTCTGGACGCCGAGCGGAGTTTCGATCAGGGCTTGCAGGGTGGTGTGGTGCCCACCGGCAGCGAAGAGGATGTGCTCGGCCTCGAGGACTTCGTCGGCGGACTCGACCTTAGGGACGATCACGCTCGTCAGCGATTCTGCGAGGGTGCCGCAGGCGGTCAGGTCGTCGCGGGCCCATGGTGTGGTGAGGCCGTTGATTCGGACCGAGATGGTGCGCGCCTTACCGAACTCGTGCACCAAGGAGCTCACGAGGGTTCGCGCAAGGTCCTTGTTCGCCGAAGTGACGGCATCTTCGAGGTCGAGAATCACCTCGTCTGCGTTCGAAGAGAGTGCCTTGCGGGCCTTGCGCTCGTCTGAACCCGGAGCGACCAGGGACGCACGGCGTCTGGTCGCGCGGTAGTGGTTCTCGTCCATAGTGTGTCGATTACCTCGATCTGGTGATCAAATGTACGGCCAGTTGTGAAATAGGTGTGCTGCCGTGAACGGCGTTGATGTGCAGCGAACTGCCTCGATGCTGGCAGTTGCTGCGTATCGATGTCAAGGCGCGGTATTGACATTGCGCGAACAATATCGAAATATGGCCGTACAAACTTATTTCAAGTCGAGGCGGATTCATGCTCAAGCTCAACGACGAAGAGACATTCCTGATCGAAACCGTGCGCCGGTTCGTCGACCGAGAGGTCAAGCCCACCGTCCAGGAGGTGGAGCACGCGAACGAGTATCCCGAGAAGTGGATCGATCAGATGAAGCAGATCGGGATCTACGGCCTCGCGATTCCCGAGGAGTACGGCGGATCGCCGGTGTCCATGCCCTGTTATGCGCAGGTGACGCAGGAACTGTCGCGCGGATGGATGTCCCTGGCAGGAGCGATGGGCGGACACACAGTGGTTGCCAAGCTCATCTCGCTGTTCGGTACCGAAGAGCAGAAGGTGAAGTACCTGCCGCGAATGGCAACCGGCGAGATCCGGGCAACGATGGCCCTCACCGAGCCCGGCGGTGGTTCCGATCTGCAGGCCATGACGACCAACGCCAAGAGCGACGGCACAGATCTGGTCGTCAACGGCGCCAAGACATGGATCACCAATGCCCGCCGATCCGGCGTGATCGCCTTGCTGTGCAAGACTGATCCAAGCGCAAGCCCTCGTCATGCGGGCATCTCGATCGTTCTCGTCGAGCACGGCGAAGGGCTGACCGTGTCCCGCGACCTCCCGAAGCTCGGATACAAGGGCGTCGAGAGTTGTGAACTGTCCTTCGACAATTACCGCATCGCCGAGTCGGCCATTCTGGGTGGTACTCCCGGAAAGGGTTTCGGGCAGATGATGAAGGGGCTCGAGACCGGCCGTATCCAGGTGGCTTGCCGTGCACTGGGCGTCGCCACGGCCGCACTCGAAGATTCACTTGCGTACGCGCAGCAGCGCGAGAGCTTCGGCCAGCCGATCTGGAAGCACCAGTCGATCGGCAACTACCTCGCCGACATGGCAACGAAGCTGACGGCCGCGCGGCAGCTGACCTGGCACGCGGCGCAGATGTACGACAGCGGCGAGCGGTGCGACATGGAGGCAGGCATGGCCAAGCTGTACGCCTCCGAAGTGGCGATGGAAATCGCGTTGTCCGCCGTCCGCATCCACGGCGGTTACGGCTACTCGACGGAGTACGACGTCGAGCGGTATTTCCGTGATGCACCACTGATGATCGTCGGGGAGGGAACCAACGAAATTCAGCGTAACGTGATCGTTTCGCAGCTGGTTGCCCGCGGCGGTCTGTGACGGACCGGTGAGCAAGTAGGATCATGTCGCTATGAGCGGTAAGGAAAGAGAGACGGAGCCGGCGTACCAACGCCTCTCTCGTGAGCTTCGTCAGCAGATCTCTGCCGGTACCTACCGCGACGGCATTCAACTGCCCACCGAATCCGAACTGGCGCAGCATCACGGCGTGAGTCGGCAGACGGTCCGCCGAGCCTTTCACGATCTTGTTGCCGAGGGCATCGTGTACCGAGTACCCGGGCGCGGGACTTTCGTGACCGAGAACAGCGGCCGCTATCTCCGTCATCTCGGATCCATCGAAGATCTCATGAACCTTTCGCGGGACACGACGATGGAAGTGGTGTCACCGCTGCAACGGCGCGTGGACATCGAGGCGGCCAGTCGGCTTCGGCTCGACACCGACGTCGTGTACACCGTGGTCTTCCGACGGATACACGAGGGAGTTCCGTTCGTGCAGACGACGGCGCATCTGCCGGAGGCGATCGCGCGGCAGATCATCGACCTGCCCGCCATGGCGGCCGGTGCGGTGAGCGCCAATACGGTGATCGGTCTGCTGGAACCGCTGATCGACAGTCCGATTGTCGAAGCAGCACAATCGATCACGGTGTCCCCGGCAACGGCAGACGTTGCCAGGGACGTCGATTGCGAGATCGGCCACGCCATGTTGCGGGTGGACCGTTTGTACTCCAACGCGCAGGGCGTTGCCAACGAGTTGTCGGTGAGCTATTTCTTGCCGGAGCAGTACACCTATCGGGTGACGCTGCGCCGCGGCGCACATTAGCGCTGCGCCGGGGCGCACATTAACGCTGCACTTTTCTTTGCTGTTCAACACCTTTCAGGAGAGAACTATGCGAATTTTCAACGGAATCGACGAAGTTGAGACGGCTGTCGGTGAGCACTTGGGCTACAGCGCGTGGTTCCCGGTCACACAGGATCGGATCGACAAGTTCGCCGACGCCACCGAGGATCGCCAGTGGATTCACGTGGATCCCGAGCGCGCAGCGCAGGGTCCGTACGGCGGCACCATCGCCCACGGCTATCTGACTCTTTCGTTGTTGCCGGTGCTCGGCGCTCAGGTGATGCGTGTCGACGGAATCTCCATGACCGTGAACTACGGCAGCAACAAGGTGCGATTCCCCGAACCGGTCAAGGTCGGTTCTTCGGTGCGGGCAGGTGCGGAGATTCTTTCCTTCGAGCGCACCGCGAAGGGCGCGACGATTGTCGTGCGGTACACGATCGAAATCGAAGGAGCAGGTAAACCTGCGCTGGTGGCGGATACCGTGCGCCTGTTGGTCTCCTGAATCCTTTTCCATTCTTCCAGAACGAGATTCGAGGTCAGTTGTGAAACGAGCAGCATTGGTCGCGCCGGTCAGAACCGCGGTGGGCCGTTTCGGAGGGGCACTTCGTGACGTGCCTGCGGAAAGTTTGGCTGCCACTGTCGTCAAGGAGACCGTGCGTCGTAGCGGAATCGATCCGTCCCGCATCGACGACGTCGCGATGGGGCAGTCGTATGCCAATTCGGAAGCACCGTGCATCGGAAGGTGGGCGGCGCTCGAGGCAGGGTTGCCGATTTCGGTAGCCGGCTTCCAGACGGATCGCCGATGCGGAACGGGTCTGCAGGCCATCGTTACCGCGGCCATGATGGTCCAGACGGGTGCTGCCGACGTGGTTCTCGCGGGCGGCGTCGAATCGATGAGCGGGATCGAGCACTACACCACCGGAGCGCGGTGGGGCACCAAATCCGGTGGGCTGCAACTGTTCGACCGCCTCGATCGTGGTCGAGAGCGCTCGCAACCCGAGTGGCGTTTCGGCCGAATCAGCGGAATGATCGAAACGGCCGAGAACGTCGCGACACGCTGCGGGATCACGCGGGAAGAGTCGGACGCCTTCGCCGTCGAGAGTCACCGAAAAGCTACACTGGCAAGAGAATCCGGCCGATTCGATGCCGAAATCGTCGCCGTCGAACTGACGGATCGAAAAGGGAATGTCACACAGTTTCGTGCTGACGAGGGGATCCGTCCGGATACCTCACTCGAAACCCTGGCACGGCTGCGTGCGGTGACCGAGGGAGGCGTCGTGACCGCCGGTAACGCCAGCCAACAGAATGACGCTGCGGCAGCGATGTTGGTGGTCGCCGAGGATCGTCTGGACGAGCTGGGGCTGGAACCCATCGGGTTCCTCGACAGTTGGGCCGCGGCCGGTTGTGAACCGGCGCTGATGGGCCTCGGACCGGTTGCCGCCGTCTCGAAACTGTTTGCTCGCACAGGGGCAGGCTTTGCCGACTTCGATCTGGTCGAGCTGAACGAGGCGTTTGCGTGCCAGGTTCTCGGCGTAGTGAAGGAATGGGGCTTCGAGGACCTCGATCGACTGAACGTCAACGGTTCCGGCATCTCGCTCGGGCACCCCGTGGGAGCGACGGGTGCGCGTATGGCAACAACCGCGCTTCACGAACTCGGCCGTCGCGGCGGCGGAAAAGCGCTGTTGACCATGTGTATCGGCGGTGGCCAGGGCATGGCAGCCGTGGTGGAGTCTGCCTGACGAGGTTCGCTTCTGGGTACACTTGCGGCGGGGGATCGGAAGTTCTACGGAGGCAGTCGGTTGACGAATGCAGGCGCAGCAGACACCAGTGGCGCGCTGAGCGTCGAGGATGTTCGTCGCGCCAGGGCTGCACTCGAGGGTCTCGATGTCACCAGTTGGTCCGGTCGCTTCGAGCTTCTCTCCGACGCCAACCGTCTGCGTCTGTTGCTCTGCCTTCACCACGCACCGGGTATCTGCGTCACGGATCTGTCCGTGGCGCTGGGGATGAGCGGCACAGCCGTCTCACATGCGCTGCGGCTACTGCGTAGCCAGGGGTGGGTGAGCGCGACGCGCGACGGCCGATCGATGCGATACCAACTGGCGGACGACACCGTTCACCAGCTGTTGCATTCGATCGGCGCCACACATTTTCACGACGAGACACCCACCCCCGGGCACACGCACAGCTGAGCGTCTCTCAAGGAGTCGCGAAGAACTTCTCGACGGCCGGCGCAGCGTTCGGGTTTCCGTTGGTGATTCCCGCGCCGACCCCGGCAACCGTGCCGATGACTCCACCGACGATGCAGCCGGCGATGAAGTTCGGGAAGATCGACAGGCAGCCGATTCCGACGCCGAGGTTGGCTCCGATGAGCGTCGACTGCACGCCGCCGTTGTTCCAGCCGATATTGACCTCGTTGGCCATCGTGTCGAACGCGGCTTGCTTCGGATCGTTACCGGGGAAGAGCATCAACGCCGCCTGGCTGTTCGACTCGGCGGTCGGTGTCAGTAGGGGTTGGGACGGATCGAAGCCCGCATTCGGGGGCGCTGCGACCGCGGTGCCGGCTCCGGCGCCGACAGCGGCGACAACGAGAACGGACATGGTGAGAGTTCGGGACAGTTTCATGGGGACGGCCAATCTGTCTGTGTGGAACCAGTCGTGAATGGTGGCGGTGCAGTTCGTTAACCAGAACTCCACCGTCTGGATCGATCGTGCGGACCTCCTCGGGCACAACGGGACCCGTCGTCTCCGCGCGACGGGCCGTGTTTGGTGGCTACCCGACTCAGGGGCCCTGAAACCGCCCAGTCTCATTCGTTTTTCGACAACCGCGCGCGCAATTCTTCGACCTCGGCAGTAAGCCGATCGACCTCGGCTTGCAGGGGTTGGCGTGCCAGAGCGAGGGATTCGTCCATGCGCTCCTTGTCGAAGCGAGGTGTGATGTTTCGACTGCAGTTCCAGTCGAACGCTTCGACCTCGACGACGATGGAGCGCTGCGCTTTTGCTGTCATGGTGCCGCCGGGGACCTGCAAGAGTTGTTGCAGCAGTTCAGGGTCCTCGTCCGCTTCGATCACGTGCGCACGCCCGTAGATCTTCAATCTCGTTCGCGTCGGGTAATCGATGACGAACAGCGAGATGCGATTGTTCTCTTCCAGATTGCCGAGCGTCACGAATTGCTGATTGCCGGGGAGATCGGCGAATCCGATTCGATTCGGGCCCAACACATGCAGGAATCCGCGCGGGCCGCCGCGATGTTGGACGTACGGCCAACCGTCGGGCGTCACCGTGGACATGAAGAAGGAATCCACGGATTTCACGAATCCCTGAGCGCGGAAATCGAATTCCATCGGGCCTTCGTCGGGCTGATCGAGCTTTGAACCGTAGACGGTGAAACTCCCGGTCGACCGCTGACGCTCCACCGCAGCGGGGGAGAAGGCGATGTGTGCGTATCGGGTCGACATTCTTTATCTCCTGGTGCTCAGTGCCAGCGGTGGTCGGCAACGGCAGTTCGCGGACCGAACTTGGGTTTGACGGCTTGGCCGCTGACCTGCAGAAGCCGCACCGCGCGGTATCGATGCGGTTGGAGGGGAGCGAGGTACTGCACCATCTGGGCGTCGTCGATCGGTTCGCCCAGGAGCGACCAGCCGACGACCGCAGCGAGGTGGTAGTCGCCGACCGAGAGTGCGTCGGAATCGCCGAAGGCGCGCTGAGCCACTTCCGCGGCAGTCCAGATCCCGACGCCGGGCACCGCTCGCAATCGTTTGGTCGCTTCGGCCCTGGGGAACGATGACGCCTGCTCGAGGCGGTCGGCGACGCGAGCGCACTGAACGATCGTCTTGGATCTCGCGGGATCGACATTTGCGCGATGAAACTCCCACGACGGCATTCGTCGCCATTGGTCCGCGGTGAGTGGAACTCGCATTCCGTCGGGCGCGGGGCCGGGTGGGCGCTCCCCGAATTTGGTCAGCAGCCGGCGCCATGCGGCAAACGCGTCGATGCCGTGGACGCGTTGCTCGAGGATCGCGGGAACGAGGGCTTCCATGACGCGTCCGGTGCGGCCGATGCGCAGATGAGGGAAGCGTCGATGAGCTTCGGCGAGCTTGGGATGCTCGGGCGCAAAATCTTCGGCCTCGTCGTCGAGACCGAGCAGAGCTTCGGCGCCGGTCAGAAATTCCGTGGCGCCGGGACCCCAGGCCTGTACCCGGACCGTATGGCGATCCGACTGCGTGATGCGGTAGGTCACAGGACCCGAAAGTTGGCGGGAAACTCGCCAGATCGCTCCGTCGGCTGACCGTCGATGTGCGGGGTCGCCGGGTCCGCGCTGATGCGGGCTGAGCGTCAGCGCGGCATCGAGCGGTCGCTGAGAAGTCACCGTGACTTCGTCGACCGGAGATAGCGGCGTCATCGAGGTCAGCGTATCGCCACCGTCCATCCTCCGTTAAGGCGTGTGTCGGTGGCGCAACGTATTGTCCGAGCCATGATCATCGTGAGCACCGACGGATCCTGTCTGCGAAACCCCGGCGGGGCTATCGGCTGGGCGTGGGTCAATCACGAGGGTCCGAGCATGTCCGGCGGAGAAGCGTCCGGCACCAATCAGATTGCCGAGTTGCGTGCGCTCTTCGAGGCCGTCGTCGCCCATCCCGGTGCTGATCCTCTGCTCATCGAATCCGACTCGCAGTACGCCATCAAGTGCGCGTCGGAATGGCTGCCGAGTTGGAAGCGCAAGGGCTGGAAGACCGCGAGCGGCGGGGCGGTCAAGAACCTGGAACTGGTGCAGAGCATCGACCGAGCCATCACCGATCGGGTCGGTCCGGTGCGCTTTCGTTGGGTGCGCGGGCACGTCGGCAACCACTACAACGAAATGGCAGACAAGCTGGCCGGCGAAGCCGCACGCGCCATCGTCTCGGGGGACATCGCATCGGTCCCGCTTGCTGCCCCGGTGAAGAAGGAACCGACCGCCGTGAACTCCCCTTACAAGGAGAAGTCCACGACGGCCGAAGAACCGGCAGATCTGTTCACACTTTTCTGAGCGGTTCAGAAACCGTCGGCAACCTGAACCAGTGCCCGGCCGGTGTACTTGCCTTCGCGCACCTGATCGATCACCGAGACGACATCGCGGACGGCAACGAGGTTCGTGATCTCCTTCAGATGACGTGGGGCCAAGTCGGAGCCCAGACGGGCCCACAGCGCGCGACGGGGGGTCGATCGGCATCAATACCGAGTCCATGCCCAGCAGTGAGACTCCGCGGAGAATGAACGGCAGCACGGTCGTTGGCAGCGCGGCGCCGCCGGTCAAACCGCTGGCGGCCACAACACCGCCGTAGTTGATCGTGCTCAGAACGTGAGCGAGGGTCTTTCCACCGACGCAGTCGACGGCCGCCGCCCACTGAGATTTTCCGAGCGGGCGAGGCTTGGCGTCGGGATCTTCGGGGAGCCGGCCGATCACCGAAGACGCACCGAGTGACGTCAGAAGGTCTGCCGCGCCTGGCTTACCGCTGGAGGCGACCACGTCGAAGCCTGCGCTTGCCAGAAGGTCGACGCTGACGGTGCCGACTCCGCCGCTCGCGCCCGTCACCAGGACGGGACCGTCGGCGGGCTTCACTCCGCTGGCCAGAATGGCTTGGACGCTCATGGCTGCGGTGAATCCTGCCGTGCCGATTGCAGCAGCGTCGGCGGTGGAAATGCCGTCGAGCTTCACGACCCACTCGGCAGGCAAACGGGCGATCTCGGCGTAGCCGCCGTTGCGGGCGGTCCCGATCTCGTAGCCATGTGCGACGACCTTGTCGCCCGGGGCGAATGCGTCGGACTCGGAGGCAATGACCTCGCCGGCGACGTCGATGCCGGGGACGATCGGGTACTCGCGAACCACCCCGCCTTTCGGCGTGACCGCGAGAGCGTCCTTGTAGTTGACGCTCGAATACTCGACGCGAATGGTGACCTCACCTGCCGGGAGGAAGGATTCGTCGACGGTTTCGGGGGCGAAGTCGATGGTGCCGTCGCTTTCGCGGGCGACCCAGGCGTTGAAAGTAGTCATGGGTCGAACATAAAGGCCTTCGGCCCTGTGCGCCTTTTCGGTAGTGCGAACTACCGGAAAGGCGCACAGGGCGGAGCCCCTAGATCAAGCTGCCCTCATGCACCGCCCGATCGAATGCCGGCAGCGGACTACCGTCGCGCAGGGTTGTCGCCAATGCCGGATCGGCGAGGTGGAGACGGCCGATCGCGATCAGATCGAACTCACCGCTGCCGATGCGTTCCTCGAGCTGTGGGATGTTGTCGACGACAGGGGTGACGCCTTCGATACGGCTGTCCCGCAGCGACTTTCCGATACCGACGCTGCCGACGGCCATCGTGACGGCGCCGGTCAATTTTTTCGCCCAGCCGGCCAGCGAGAGATCGCTGCCTTCGAAGGCGGGGACGTCGAAGCGCCTGATGCTGGCATCGAGAACGTCGACTCCGGCGTCGACCAGCGCGCCCAGGATGACGCCCAACTCCTCGGGGGTCTCCGCGATCTTCGCGGTGAAATCCTGCTGCTTGTGCTGCGAGAAACGGTAGATGATCGGCAGATCCGGTCCGATGGCCGCGCGGATCGCAGCGACGACGGCGGCCGGGAACTTGGTTCGACGCTCCAGGTCGCCGCCCCACGCGTCGTCGCGCTGGTTGGTGCCCTCCCAGAAGAAGGAATCGAGGAGGTAGCCGTGACCGCCGTGGATCGCGATACCGTCGAAGCCGAGTTCGACGGCGTGCTTCGCGCTACGGACATACGCGTCGATGACGTCCTGGATGTCTTGCTCGGTCATCGCTTCGGTGCTCGCCTGCGCGCGTTCGACGTAGGCCGCGGAGTACGAGGTGACGCCGAGCGGACCCCACTCGCCCGAGGGACGCATCGGCTTGAGCGAAGGGTCCATCTGCGTCATCGCGCCCCACAGAGGCCCGACGTGCCAGAGCTGAGGCACGATCTTGCCGCCAGCAGCGTGCACGTCGTCGACTACCTTGCGCCATCCGGCCTGAGCAGCGGGAGTGTGGAGGTTGGGGACGTTGGCGTGGTCGACAGCAGTCTCGTGATCGATCGCGACGCCTTCGGTGACGATCAGTCCGGTACCGCCCTCGGCGCGTCGGCGGTAATAGTCGGCGACGTCGCGGCCAGGCACGCCCTCGATGGAGTACGTGCGCGTCATCGGCGACATGACTATGCGGTTGGACAATTCGAGCGAACGGATGCGGAGCGGTTGGAACAGCGGGTTGGTCACTTCGTCACAGCGCTTTCATGAATCGGAAGAATCCGGGGTCCTGGTCGACACGGAGCCGGGTGAGGGTTCGGTAGCTGATCAGCCACTTGCCGTCTTCTTTGCGGTATTCCTCGTGGTAGTGGCCGTAGCCGTGCAGGTGTAGTTCTTTCTCGCCGTCGTTCCACCACAGCATGTCTTCCATCGCCCAGATACCGGTTGCGGTGGTGGGTGAGGTCAGCACGATTTCGGGAGTGTGTGCGTGGTGCGCCGTGGTGAGGGGGATGTCGCCGTCGAGCATGTTCCGAATTGCCGCGGTGAGTTTGTCGATGCCCACTACCTGGTTCGAGGTGTCACCGGTCTTGGGTTGCTTGTCTGTCGGGAGTCCGCCCCACGTCTCGCTGACGACGTCTGCGGTGTGCAGGGTTGGGTAGACATGCCACTGCTTGGTGTCCATGCAGCGTAGGCGCGCGGCGAAGACACGTTTGATTTCCTCGATTGCGAGCAGTTCCTCGACGGCACTGATCGATCCCACTTCGGACTCGGCCTGAGACATTCAACCTCCAACGGTGATCGGCAAGATGGGTTCACATTCGGGTGCTCAGCGCGGGCCGTCAACGACCTGTCCCGGTGAGCGCGACGGCACTCGGTATGGTCGAGCGAACGAAAGGGGTGTCAGACGTGTGTACCGAAGAGGTCCCATCGACCGGACCGGAGGAGATCGCCGAGGTTCGGGCTTTCTGGCGCGAGTTGGGTGTTCCTGGCGTGATCGACGTCCATACCCATTTCATGCCGAAGAGCGTCATGGACAAGGTGTGGGGCTACTTCGATTCAGCGGGACCGATGATCGGTCGACCATGGCCGATCGCGTACCGACTTGCCGAGGAGGAGCGGGTACACCGTCTCCGCGAGTTCGGTGTCCGGGCTTTCACGTCGATGATCTACCCGCACAAGCACGCGATGGCCGAGTGGCTCAATCAGTGGGCCGTCGAATTTGCCGCGCAAACACCTGATTGCCTGCACACGGCCACGTTCTATCCCGAGGAGTCGGCGGCGTCGTACGTCGGAAAGTCCCTGGAGTCGGGCGCGCGAATCTTCAAGTCCCACATCCAGGTCGGAAACTACGATCCGAACGACCCTCTGCTCGACAAGGTCTGGGGTCAGCTCGAGGACTCCGAGACGCCCATCGTGATTCACTGTGGATCGGGACCGGCGCCGGGGGAGTACACGGGACCCGATCGCATTGCTTCGCTGCTCGCACGGTACCCGCGCCTGTCTTTGATCGTCGCCCACATGGGGATGCCCGAGTACAGCGAATTCCTCGATCTGGCAGAGGCTTACGGCAACGTCCGCCTGGATACGACCATGGCGTTCACCGATTTCACGGAAGAGCAGTGCGCCTTCCCGAAGGCAGACGTTTCACGGCTCGTCGACATGCAGGACCGGATTCTGTTCGGTAGCGACTTCCCGAACATTCCGTACCCGTATCTCACAGCCTTGCAAGCGGTTACGCGCTTCGATCTCGGAGACGAATGGCTGCGAGCCGTCGTGCACGACAACGCTGCGAAACTCTTCTCGGTGAGCTGAGCCCACCGAGAAGTATTTCGCTCAGCGCAATTTGATGCTGCCGCCGTCGGCCATCAACGTCTGTCCGGTCATGTACTTGGAATCCTCGCTCGCCAGGAATACCACGACGGGAGCGATGTCGGTTTCGGGATCACCGATGCGTCCGAGAGGTACCTTGGCAACCGATGCGGCTGCGCGCTCGGGGAAGGCTTCCTGCCACTTGACGACGCCTTCGGTGGCGGCGAACGGGCAGACCACGTTGACCCGAATGCCTTCCGGCGCCCACTCGTTGGCGACGACGCGCGTCAGGCCTCGCACAGCTTCCTTGGCCGCAGCGTAGGACGTCTGGGTGGGCATTCCGTCCAAACCTGAACCCGATGCGAAGTTGACGACCGAACCCTTGGTCTTCGCGAGTTCGTCGTGGCACGCCTGCATCAGGTGGACAACGGGGTAGAAACCGGTGTTGAAGGACAGGTCGAACATGTCCTGCGTGGTTTCGAGCAACGGAGCCTGACGGGACGCGTGAGCGTTGTTCACCAGGATGTCGAGCTTGCCGAAAGCTTCGAGCGCGGCGTCACGGATCTGCTCGGCCGAACCGGCGGCAGCAAGGTCGACGTTCAGGAACTTGCCGGAGCCGGCCAGTTCTTGTTCGAGGGCCTGGCCCTGCTCGTCGTTGATGTCGACGAACAGGACCTTCGCGCCTTCACGGGCGAAGACTCGGGTGATGGCACGACCGATTCCACCGGCGCCGCCGGTGACGATCGCTACCTTGCCGTTCAACCTCATGAAAACGCTCCTCTTCGTAAGTGCTGCTTAAACTGTTGCGGTCTCGTCGACTGCAAGTGCGATCTTTTCGAGGCCGGCGATGCTGTAGGCAGCGTAGGTCTCGTGCGGCCCACGGCCGGAGAAGTAAGACGAGAGCTGGCCACCGAGTTCTTCGACGGTGAACGCGGATCCGGCTGCGTCGAAACGGTTCTCGACCTTGGGTGCTTCCATCAACGCCACCATCTTGCCGTAGACGACGAAGACCTGTCCGTTGATCTCGTCGGAATCGGGGGATGCGAGGTAGCTGACCAGGGTTGCGACGCGCTCGGGTGCAAGCGGATCGAGGCCGACGACGCCGGTGTTGTTCTCGCCGAAGGCTTCTGCCGTCATGGCGGTGCGGGCACGGGGGCAGATCGCGTTCGTGCGGACGCCGTAGCGGGAGAGACCTGCTGCGCTCGAGAGCGTCAGAGCGGTGATGCCGGCCTTGGCTGCCGAGTAGTTAGGCTGTCCGGCGCTGCCGAAGAGGAAGGCCTCGGAAGAGGTGTTGATGATGCGGCCGTAGACCGGTGCGTCGGCTGCCTTGCTGGCTGCGCGCCAGTGGACTGCGGCCGCGTGCGAGGTGGCGGCGTGGCCCTTGAGGTGCACGCGGATGACGTCGTCCCAATCGGATTCGGTCAGGTTGAAGATCATCTTGTCGCGCAGGATGCCTGCATTGTTGACGAGGATGTCGAAGGATCCGAAGTTCTTGACAGCCTCTTCGATGATGCGCCCGCCGAGCGACCAGTCGGAGACGTCGCCGGTGATGGCGAGCGCCTGTCCACCTGCGGCCTTGATCTCGTCGACCACGTCGTTGGCCGCTGCACCCATGTCGTTGACGATGACGGCTGCACCGGCAGCCGCGAGTCCGAGTGCTTCGGCGCGACCCAGGCCGGCGCCGGCGCCGGTGACGGCGGCAACTTTGCCTTCCAAGCTCAGTGATTGCGTCATGTCGTGCTCCTTCGATCCGGTCTGGCGGGTAGGTACAGCAAAATTAGTATTCATTCTAATTTGAAGTCGAGAGTTCGGCAGTCTTTCCGAAAAAATCATTCGAACGAAATCAGAATTAGTTCTAGTTTTGAGCAGAAGTTTGACCAACTGAGGAGCAGTCTCACTCAGCGGGAGCGGTGATCTGGGTCACGAGCGCTGCATGCCACCTTGGGTCGACGCGGCGATCCCACCGCGTACGCGTTTGCGTCACCACCGATCCGCTCAGTTCTCGGCCGCACTCGTCGGCTCCAGGGTCGGATAGTTCTCACCGAAAACGCAGTACGGTCGGCCCCGAATTCACCGGGCCGGACATCAAGGAAGGCACCAGCAGTGTCACTGAATTTGGCAGATCTGTACGAGGGCATTTCGGATCTGATTCCGGACCGCACGGCGCTCGTGTGCGATGGTCGTCGTCGCACCTACGTCGAACTGGACGAGGGATCGAACCGCATTGCCCGCCACTTGGCGAGTGTCGGTGTCGGGCCGGGCGATCACGTCGCTCTGCACATGCGCAACAGCGTCGAGTTCGTCGAGAGTTTGCTCGGCTGCCTCAAGATTCGTGCGGTCCCGATCAACGTCAACTATCGCTACGTCGACGCCGAACTGACCTACCTGTACAACGATTCGCAGTCGGTGGCACTGATCGTGGACGAGGAGTTCGTTTCCGTCGTGGAGACGGTTCTCCCGGCCGCGCCCGGCATCAAACACGTCGTTGTCGTCGGCGAGTCGGCCGTCCGCGATATCGAAGGCGTCGACGTCGTTCGATTTGCCGACGCTGCCGCGGAGCAGCCCGCCACTCGTGACTTCGCGCCCCGCAGCAACGACGACCTCTTTGTCATTTACACCGGCGGCACGACGGGGATGCCCAAGGGTGTCATGTGGCGTCATGAAGACTTCTACTTCGCGGCGCTCACCGGCGGAAATCCGTTCGGTCCGCCGCACACGACCGCTGAGGCTCTGTTCGCCGCGGTGTCGAACGTTCCCGCGATGAACATGCTCAGTACCGCACCCCTGATGCACGGTGCGGCGTCGTACTCGCTGTTCACCGGATTCTTCATGGGCGCCAACGCAATTCTCATGGCGCGGTTCGACGCGAAGACGACCCTGCAGCTCGCCGGGAGTGAGAAGGCCGTCTCCATTACCGTCGTCGGAGACGCGATGGCCCGTCCGCTCGCAGACGAATTGGCAGCAAACGCAGCAGATTACGACCTCGGCACGGTCGGCATGGTCTCGTCCGGCGGGGCCTTGTTCTCGCTCTCACTGCGGGAGCAGCTCAAGTCGATACTTCCGAACCTGGTGATCCGCGACGGATTCGGCTCCTCGGAGTCGGGCGTCGACGGCAATCTCGAGATCGGCGAAGACGGCCTGATGCGCATCGCCGCTCGCGACGAGACCCGCGTCGTGGACGAAAGGATGCGGCCGCTGGAGCCGGGATCGCCCGAGACCGGTTACATCGCTCGCAGTGGTCACGTGCCGGTCGGTTACTTCAATGATCCGGTCAAGACCGCGGCTACGTTCCCGGTGATCGACGGGGTGCGGATGTCGGTGCTCGGCGACGTCGGGCGCGTGGAAGCCGACGGCTCGATCGTCCTGCTGGGGCGTGGTTCTCAGTGCATCAATACCGGCGGGGAGAAGGTGTACCCCGAAGAGGTCGAGCAGGCACTCAAGAGTCACCCGGCGGTGCTCGACGCTCTGGTCGCGGGAATTCCGGATGCGAAGTTCGGTGAGCGCGTCGCTGCGGTCATCACGACCCGCGAAGGCTTCGACGTCCCGGACGCTGCCGAGATCGGTGAGCATTGCGCGTCGCAGGTCGCTCGGTACAAAGTGCCGCGCACCGTCATGAATGTTCCGTCGATCAGGCGTTCTCCCAGCGGAAAGGCCGACTATCGCTGGGCCAAGGCCACTCTCGCCGAGCAAGTTTCCTAGTCCGGCCGGAGCCATCCAGCGCGTTTGTGAGGGACGCGTTGGGTGGCTCTGGTGCTCTAGCCTGTCACCGTCAGAACCAGCAGAGCGACGTTGAGTGCAACGATCAAGCCGGCCGCAATCCATGCCGCGACGGTCGTGAACGGGGCATTGCGCGCGTCGCCCATGAGTTCGGAGTCCGAGGTCATTCGCACCAGCGGGATGATCGCGAAGGGGATGCACAGGCTCAAGACCACTTGGCTGAGCACGAGTGCCAGCGTCGGGTCGACGCCGAGTCCGAGCACGATCAGTGCCGGGATGAGAGTGACGATTCGGCGTGTGATCACCGGAATGCGAATGGCCAGAAGACCATGCATGATCTCGGCGCCGGCCGCGCACCCCACGGAGGTCGACGCGAGTCCGGAGGCGAGGAGTCCGATCGCAAACACCACGGCTACACCCGGACCGAGTGAATTCTCGATCGCGGCATGCGCGCCGTCGATGGTGTCGGTGCCGGGTACTCCGCGCAGCGCCGAAGCGGCCAGAAGCAGCATGCCGATGTTCACGCCGCCGGCGATGATTAACGCGACGACGACATCCCAACGGGTGACTTTGAGCAGTCGCTGCAACCGTGGCCCGCGTTTGATGTGGCCGTGGCGATCACGTGCCAATGCGGAGTGAAGGTAGATCGCGTGCGGCATGACCGTTGCTCCGAGCATGCTGGCGGCGAGCAGTACGGTCTCGGTTCCTTCGAAGCGGGGGACCAGTCCGGCGACCGCTTCGCTGCCGGAGACGTCGGTGAAGGCGAGCCCGGTCAGGAAGCCGATGGTGATGATGGCCAGCAATCCCATGACCACGAACTCGAAAGTGCGCTGTCCGCGCCGACTTTGGATCGTCAGGATCACCATCGACACGCATCCGGTGATCAACCCGCCGAGGAAGAGCGGGATGTTGAAGAGCAGGTTGAGTGCGATGGCGCCGCCGATGACCTCGGCCACGTCGGTCGCGATCGCCATCATCTCGGCCTGGAGCCAGAAGGCGCGGCGGTTGTTCTTACGCAGGCGCTGACCCAGCATTTCGGGCAAGGATCTGCCGGAGACCAGCCCGAGTTTCGCGGACAGGTACTGCACCAGGACGGCCATTGCATTGGCGAGTACCAGCACCCAGATGAGGAGGTAGCCGTACTTCGCGCCGGCGGTCAGGTTGGCGGCGACGTTACCCGGATCGACGTACGCGATTGCCGCGACGAACGCCGGACCGAGCAGGGCGATGGATCTTCCCGTGGGTCGTCGGCGCGGAGTCGTCGGCTCTTGCGTACTGGTGCTCATCGGTCTCCTGGTCACACGTGCTCGGACCTGTTGGTTCGAATATGTGAACTATAGAGTTCGGGGAACCGAACTTTCAACAGCTGTGTGCGGTCAGCGACCGCAGAGGGTCCCTAACCGCGCACAGGGGTTAGGCCGTCACCCCGGCGGCCAGGAGAGCGCGGGCCTCGGGTCGGCCGTCGAGGAGCGCGTTGGTACGCAGTTCGACCTTCCACTCGCCGTCGGTCTTGATCAGTTCCCAGCGGTTCGCGGTGATGCGGAGGACCTTGAACCCCGTCGGGTTCTCGGGGTCCTTGATGACCAACTGCGAATGGCAGGTCGCGACGGCCTTGTTGCCGTCGATGCGGATGTGCGCGGGCGTCATCATGTGAGCCGCGCCGTTCATGATCCAGTTCTGGTGAGAGGCGCTGTGAACCATCGCGCGCAGTTCGCCGCGGCCGTGCATCGCGCCGGTGTCGACGTCGTAGACACCGTCCTCGAGCCACAGGTTCGCGACCTCGTCGGCTGATCCACTGTCGACGGCAGGGCTGTACGTGGTCAGCAGTTCGGTGATCGCGAGCTTGTCCTCGAGCAATTCCACTCGGGCGAGCAGAGATTCGATCAGGGCGGTCGAGTCGGTCATCGGTACGTCCTTTGCATTGGATTGTCGGCAAATCAGGAAGTGGTGAAAGAAGAGCCCTCGGCGAGGGCGATTCGGTGAAGTTCTTCGAGTTGTTCGCAGTAGTGCTCGACGCTTCGAGCGCCGACCGAGCAACTGGCTATGGTCGCCCCGGCGTCACGGACGCGTGTCAAGGCGCGAAGGGCGGATTCGCGATTGCCGAGGGGGTCGAGCGGAGCACCGGCGGGAAGCACTACGTCGAATCCGTCGGGGAGCGTCGTGGCGTCGAGCATTTCCTTCAGCTCGGAGAATCGCAGCTCGAACGGCACCCACCCGTCGCCGTGTGTGGTGGCCCGGCGCAACGATCTCTTGGTCCGGCCGCCGATCCAGAGGGGCACACGTTTCTGGACGGCATGGGGTTCGACGACAAATCCGGAGTAGTCGTAGAACTCGCCGTGATACTCCGGAGTCGGAGTCGACAGTGATGCTCGAAGTGCTGCCAGAGCGTCGTCGGCACGTGCTCCTCGGTCGACGAACGGAGCATTTATGAGATCGAATTCTTGTTTCAGAGTCCCCACTCCGAGACCGAGTATCAGGCGTCCGTTGCTGACGCGATCAAGCGTTCCGTAGCGCTTGGCGATCTCGAGGGGGTGGTGATAACCCAGTACCAGCACCTGCGTCGCCAGGAGGATCCGCGACGTGCGTGCGGCCAGGTAACCCAGCGTGGCGAGCGGATCCCAATAGGTTCCGCCGCGTTCGGTGGCAATTTCTTCGGGAACCGCCACGTGTTCACTGCAGGTCAGATGATGGAAACCGAGTCGATCCGCCGTGGCAGCCACTGTGGCGATCTCGCCGATGTCAGCACTCGCCTCCCACTCCGAACGCGTGCTCGGGTGCTGAATCAGGACCGGCGTGACGATTCCCAGGTGCATCGGGCGTTTATAGCGCTCCCACCGACGCGGCGGCGGGTGAATTACCGCTGATCGGGATCGAAACGACCGATTCACTTTCCAGAAACTGTGACCTGGGTTATAGTCGGTAGAATCAATTCCAGTTTTCGGGAGGCGTCCATGACCATCGTTGACATGAACGACACACTGTCCACCGTCCAGAACGCCGCCGGGCAACCCAAGAAGGATCTGCCGCCGTCGATGGTCGAGCGGATGACATTGATTCTCGACGCCTTCGACGGCCGCGCCGCGCGGCTGACGCTGGAAGAAGTCGCGTGCCGCACTCAGTTGCCGCGGTCCACCGTCCACCGCATTCTCGATCAGCTCGTCAAGCTGGACTGGGTCGATCACGCATCGTTCGGCTACTGCCTCGGGCGCCGCGCGCTCGGCCTCGGTGGTGGCGACGGCGGCCACAGCCAGATCCGCGAAGCCGCAGCACCGCTTCTGCACGAACTGCACCTGCAGACCGGCATGGTCGTTCACCTGTCGGTGCTCGACGGACGCGAGAGCGTCTACCTCGACAAGGTCGGCGGACGATTCGCCGCGGCGCTGCCGTCCCGCGTCGGCGGCAGAGTGCTCGCTCATTCGACGGCCGGCGGCAAGGCGATGCTGGCATGGATCGACCCCGAGCGCGTCGACGCTCTGTTCGGGTCGGCACTTCCCCGCTGTACCGAGAACACCATCACCGACGTCGCCGTGCTCCATCAGGAACTGAACCGCATCCGTCAGCGTCGGGGACTGGCCTTCGAACGCGGGGAGTCGGCGCGTGGAGTCGCATGTGTGGCTTCGGCAATTCGCGGACACGAGGGTCCCGTCGGCAGCATCGCGTTGTGTGGTGACATGCGGACCGCTCAGCTCGAGCGAGTTGCTCCGCTGGTCGTCGACGCGGCTCGCGAGGTCTCGCGGACGTTGTACCCCGAACTGGGTGCTCCTCGACGCGGCCGCAAGACGCCTCCCGTTCCGACCAATACGTTCTCGGCGGAGACGATGGATCGCCTGCTGGCAGCGTCGTCCGACCACTGGATCTGACGTATTTTGATCGACTTGTCTCGCTGATCGGGACGAGTCATAGCAGCTCAGCGGTACTGATGGCACCGTTCGGACCATGACGACTGAACTGAGCTACGAGGGAACCCTGAAGGAACTGCAGACCGATCTCGGTGTGCTCCGGTACCACGAAGCCGGCGACGGCCCGCCGCTCCTGCTGCTGCACGGTTCGGGCCCCGGTGTCACGGGTTGGCGTAATTACCGCGGCGTTCTCGCGGACTTCGCGGAGCACTTCCACTGCTACGTTCTCGAGTTCCCCGGATTCGGCGTCAGCGATCCCGGCCCCGACCACCCGATGATGATGGCGCAGGCATCGGTGGGGATGTTCCTCGACGGCCTCGGCCTCGGACCTGTCCACATGATCGGCAACTCCATGGGCGGCATCGTCGCCACCAAGGTTGCGATCGACGAACCGCACCGGGTGAGCAAGCTCGTCACCATCGGCGGCATGGGCAAGAACACCTTCTCTCCCGGCCCTGGTGAAGGCATCAAACTTCTCATGGAGTTCACCGACAACCCCACCCGCGAAGCTCTGGTCCGGTGGCTGCACTCGATGGTCTTCGACCGCGCGGTCGTCACCGAGCAGCTCATCGAAGAGCGCTGGGCCCTGGCCACCGAGCCGACGACGCTCGAGATCGCCCGCCGGATGTACAGCAGCAAGGCCATGGCCGCCATGGGCGCGGCTGCCGCTGCGTCGACCGCCGTGCCGTACTGGGCGCAGCTGAACAAGATCAAGGCGCCGACGCTGTTGACCTGGGGACGCGACGACCGCGTCAGCCCCGTGGACATGGCGATACTGCCGATGCGCGACATCCCCAACGGCGAAGTTCACATCTTCCCCAACTGCGGACACTGGACGATGATCGAAGCCCGTGACGCCTGGGTCGCGTCCGTTCTGGCATTCCTGACGCGTCCAGAAGGCAAGTAGGGGCTTCGCCCCCGTGCGCCTTTTTGGTAGCTCCCACTACCAAAAAGGCGCACAGGGGGTGCTCCCACTCACCGGGAAGCGTTTCTGCACTTCGGCGGGCTACCTGCCACCGTTTCACCAACAGATTTTCATTCTGCCCAGGCACTCGCCGGGTAGCGAAACCAGAAAGCCGGAAAAATCATGGGTCAGGTTCTGGACAACATCTCACAGTTCGCCGACGAGATCCGCGCCGACGGAGTCGAGGGCGACAAGCTGATGCGCTTGACGGACGGCAGCGCGAAGCGTTTGCGCGACTCCGGCGTGATCCGGATGTTCCAGCCGAAGGAGTTCGGAGGCCTGGAGGCACATCCGCGTGAATTCGCCGAGACGGCAATGGCTATCGGCGCGATGGACGGTGCCACCGGTTGGGTCAGCGGCATCGTCGGTGTTCATCCGTGGGAACTTGCGTTCTTCGACCGCAAGGCTCAGGAAGAGGTGTGGGGAACCGATCCCGATACGTGGATGGCGTCGCCGTATGCGCCGATGGGCGTGGCGAGGCCGGTCGAGGGTGGATACATCCTCAACGGTCGCTGGTCGTTCTCCTCCGGTACCGATCACTGTGACTGGATCATGATCGGCGCGATGGTCGGTGACGAGTCCGGTAAGCCGCTGATGCCGCCGAAGCACCTGCACGTACTGCTGCCGCGCTCCGATTACGACATCGACCAGGACAGCTGGAATGTCGTGGGCCTGCGCGGAACCGGGTCGAAGGACCTGATCGTCAAGGACGCGTTCCTGCCCACCTACCGCACGATCGACGCCGGAAAGGTGTACGACGGGACGGCGTGGAAGGAAGCGGGCCGTACGGAGACGTTGTACAAGTTCCCGTTCTCCTGCATTTTCCCGTTGGGGATCACCTCGTCGTTGATCGGTATCGCTGAGGGTGCGTTGGCGTGCAACATGGCGGCGCAGCGTGAGCGTGTGACGGTCAGTGGTGTTCCGATCAAGGAAGATCCGTACGTGCTGTTCGCGATCGGTGAGGCTGCGGCCGAGATCGCTGCTTCTCGGGCTGCGATCTTGGAGACGGTGGATCGTTTCTGGGACATGACCGAGAAGGGGCAGGAAGTTTCGTTCGAGCTTCGTGCGATCGGTCGGCGTACGCAGACTGCTGCGGCGTGGCGTGCGGTGCGGGCGGTGGACGAGATCTTTGCTCGTTCCGGTGGTGGCGCGTTGCAGTTGAACACGCCGATGCAGCGGTTCTGGCGTGACGCTCATGCCGGTCTCGCGCACGCGATCCACGTACCCGGTTCCATCTTCCACGCGTCGACGCTCTCGCAGCTCGGTGGCGAACCGCAGGGCATCCACCGCTCGATGATCTAGTCCCACAATCACTCTCGAAGCAAGGACGGTTAGGCATGACTGAAATTCGGGGCCTGGGGTATCTCAGGATCCAAACGCAGGACGTGGCTCGCTGGCGCGAGCTCGTGGTCGACGGACTCGGCCTCGCGGTCGGTAGTGGCCCGGAAGCCGACGGCCTCTACTTGCGCCTGGACGAGCGTCGTGCGCGACTGATCGTCCTGCCCGGTGAGACGGACAAGGCTCTCGCAGTGGGTTGGGAAGTGCGAGATCAGTTCGCGCTCCAGCGTGTTCGTGAAGAGGTCGAGAAGGCCGGAGTCGAGGTCGAGGTTCTTTCCGAGGTCGACGCCAGCTACCGCGATGCCGAGCAGGTCATCGCATTCGACGATCCCAACGGCAACCGCGTCGAGGTCTTCTTCGGACCGGTACTCGACCACAGCCCGTTGGTCACCCCGCACGGCGGCCGCTTTGTCACCGGTGATCAGGGACTCGGCCATGTGGTGCTTCCGGTTACGCGTTTCGACGAGGCGTACACCTTCTACACCGAGGTGCTCGGATTCCTTCCGCGCGGTTCCATCCGTCTCGGCGGAATCGATGCGCCGCCGCCGGCTCGCCGCGTTCGCTTCATGGGTGTAAATCAGCGCCACCACAGCCTGGCGCTGTGCCCGGCGCCGCCGGTTGACGAACCCGGTCTCGTGCATCTGATGATGGAAGCCGAGACTCTCGACGCGGTCGGTCAGGCTCTCGATCGTGTTGCCAAGCTCGGCTTCTCGATCTCCTCGACGTTGGGTCGCCACACGAACGACAAGATGGTCTCGTTCTACGTGCGCGCACCCGGTGGTTGGGATCTCGAGTTCGGTTGCGAAGGCACGCTTGTCGACGAAACCTTCTACACCGCTGAGGAAATCACGGCGGACAGCTACTGGGGCCATGACTGGTCCGACAGTGAACCGCTGGCCGCGTTCACTCCCAAGAGCTAGTTCTGACGCAACAAAAAAGCTCGGTCCCGACGCCTGTCGGGACCGAGCTTTTTCGTATGCTCGATCAGGAAGCTGCTGCTGCCAAACCGGTTTCGAGGTCGGCGAGGATGTCGTCGATTCCTTCGATACCGACCGCGAGGCGGACGAGCCCCGGGGTGACACCCGAAGCGAGCTGCTCCTCGGGGGTGAGCTGCGAGTGCGTCGTCGACGCGGGGTGGATGACGAGTGAGCGAACGTCACCGATGTTGGCGACGTGGCTGTGCAGCGTCAGTGCGTTGACGAACTTCTTGCCTGCATCGACTCCACCGGCGAGCTCGAACGCGACGATGGCGCCGGTTCCCTTGGGAGCCAGCTGCTTTCCACGCTCGTGCCAGGGTGAGGATTCCAGTCCGGCGTACGCGACCGACGTGACTTCGGCGCGGCCCTCGAGGAATTTCGCGACCTTCTGGGCGTTGGACACGTGGCGCTCGATGCGCAGGCTCAGTGTCTCGATGCCCTGCGAGATGAGGAAGGCGTTGAACGGTGCGATGGCCGAGCCGAGGTCGCGCAGAAGCTGAACGCGTGCCTTGAGGGCGTAGGCGGGTGCACCGAGATCGGCGAAGGTGACGCCGTGGTAGCTGGGGTCGGGGGTCGTGAAGTTGGTGTGGCGTCCCTGGGTCCAGTCGAACGTGCCGCCGTCGACGATGACGCCGGCGATCGCGGTGCCGTGTCCACCAAGGTATTTGGTGGCGGAGTGGACGACGATGTCGGCGCCGTGCTTCAGCGGCTGAATGAGGTACGGAGTTGCAACCGTGTTGTCCACGATCAGCGGGATACCGTGCTCATGAGCGACTGCGCTGATGCCGGGGATGTCGAACACGTCGTTCTTGGGGTTGGAGATGGTTTCGCCGTAGAACGCCTTGGTGTTCGGACGGATCGCCTCACGCCAGTGATCGAGGTTGTCCGGGTCCTCGACGAAGTCGACGGTGATGCCGAGCTTGGGCAGCGTGTAGTGGAAGAGGTTGTACGTGCCGCCGTACAGGCGGGGGCTGGAGACGATGTGGTCCCCGGCCTCGGCGAGGTTGAGGATCGCGAAGGACTCGGCGGCCTGACCGGACGCAACCAGCAGAGCCGCGACTCCGCCTTCGAGAGCGGCGATGCGCTGCTCGACGGCGTCCTGCGTCGGGTTCATGATGCGGGTGTAGATGTTGCCCGGCTCGGCGAGGCCGAAGAGCGCCGCCGCATGGTCGGTGTTGTCGAAGACGTAGCTGGTGGTCTGGTAGATCGGAAGCGCTCGAGCGTTGGTAGCGCTGTCCGGGCCCTGTCCGGCGTGGACCTGCTTGGTTTCGAACGACCAATCGGCGGTCGGATCGGTGTCGACGGGGGTGTTCTCGCTCATGAATTCATACTCCGTGGTGAAGGTGGGTTGGTGCGGGTCAGGCGGTTTCGACGACTGTATGCACTGGGACGGGATTTCGGGTGAGATCGAGTACGGGGCAGTGGGCGTCGACCGTCTCCTGCAACTCGAGGTATCGCTCGCGAGTTTCCGGACCGGTCAGGGTCACCACGACGCGAACCTCGGAGAATCCCGGGCGGACGGCATCGTCGAATCCGAAGAATCCACGAACGTCGAGGTCGCCTTCTGCCCTGGCCGAGATGTCGTCGAGCGCGATACCGAGCTTGTCCGCCCACACACGGTAGGTGACCACCTGGCAGGAGAGCAGGGATGCGAGGTAGTACTCGACGGGATTGGCTGCGGTGTTCTCGCCGCCGAGGGCCGGCGGCTCGTCGACCTCGACGGTGTACTTACCGAGAGAAATGGTGCTGGCAACGGCGTCGTGCGCCTGAGCAGATGCCTTGAAGACGACGTGCGCTTTGCTTACGTCCTTGTCGATGGCGTCGGCATTGGCTGCTACGACGGAACTCAGGTGCGAGATCGAAGCGGTGGTCATGACAGAAATGTCCCCTGATCTGGGTGTACATACGAGTATCGACGTGAGCGGCGCTCACGTCGTAGGTCCGATCAGTAGATCGGACACCCGGATGTACAGACGTGCGCAAAATCGACATGGCGTCGCCGCGTCAGCAGCGTGCCCGTCTCGTATGCGCCAATTCCCGTCACGGAAGAGACTGTAACCGGTTCACACCCTTTCCGACCAGCCCTATAGGAAATCCGTCTCGGATCGTGGTCGCTCATGTGGGCGGCAGTCCGCTCCACTGCGGCGTCCGACGGCTCGCAAAAGCGTCGAGTCCTTCGGCGATGTCCGGCGATCGGAGCACCGCGTCCTTGGCGTCGTCGGTGATAGTCCATCCGGCAGTATCGGCCTCGGCGTAGAGAGCGTCGATTGCCTTCAGGCTCAGGCTTACCGAGGTCGGAGAGGACTCGCAGATCTCGGCCGCCATCACCAGAGCCTCGTCGAGCGCCTTACCCGGGGCACTCACTGCATTGACGACGCCGAGATCTTTGGCCCGATCGGGATCGAGAGTGCGTCCGGTGATCAGGAGTTCGCGAGCGACATTGATCGGAAGGGCACGTGGCGCCCGAAAGAGCGCACCGGACGTCGCAACCAGACCGCGTTTGGTTTCGGGTAGGCCGAATTGTGCTGTGGCGGAAGCGACGATCAGATCGCAGGCCAATGCGATTTCGAAGCCGCCACCCAGCGCGTACCCCTCGACCGCGGCAATCAAAGGCTTGTTTCGCTGACGCCGAATGACGCCGTACTCACCGCCGCGAGGCATGCGAAGGTCGGCTCGCTCTCGGATATCGGTTCCGGCGCAAAAGATGTTGGGGGTTCCGGTGATGATGCCGACCCACAGCGCAGGGTCGTCGTCGAGAAGGTTCAGTGCGGCTTCGATGCCCTCGGCAGTTTCACGATTGATCGCATTACGACGTTCTTCGCGTTCGATCCTGACGATGAGAACGCGGTCGTGGCGTTCTGTGGAAACAGGCGACATAATTGGACTGTAGTCCATCTATCGAAGGGGTGGTGCGTCAACTGGCGAGACCGCCATTGGACACATTCCGGACTGTGGCGAAGACTGTGTCCTGAGGCGGAGAAAGGCAGGTCGACGTGATTTCCAAACGAGAACAGAACAAGCGCGATACCAACGACAGGTTGCTCTTAGCTGCTCGAATTCTGTTCTCGGCAAAGGGTTTCGCCAGCACGACCGTCGACGACATCGCCGAGCGAGCCGAGGTGTCGCGAGCCACCTTCTTCAATTACTTCCAGGGCAAGGACTCGGTTCTCGAGGCGCTGCACAGTGATCATCTCGATCAGCTTGCGGCACTGGTGGATCAGCTCATGGAATCGCCGATGCCGACCTCTGATCGGATCTCCCGGATTTTTCAGGACTTTGCGCAACAAGCGATCATGCATCCGCGCTATCTGCGCATGGTGACTGCAGAACTCGAGCGCGACTTCGCCTCCTCCGGAGCGGGGGCGGCACACGATCATCGGTTCCATGTGGAACTTCTGCGGATCGTTACTGCCGGTATCGAAGCCGGCGAAGTGAGATCGGACTACCCGCCGCTGTTTCTCGCGCAGATGATCGGCGGTACGTACGGAGCGTTGGTCCGCTTCTGGCGGCAAGACGCCGATTACGACGTGGTCGGCGAATTCGATCGCGGTGCCAGGTACGTCGCGGAAGGCATCGCTGCTCGCTGAGCCGACTCAGGACGTGGTGCAGGCTCAGGGTGTGGGCACTACCAGGGGCAGCATCTGCTGGACGCTCTCCGAAAGATAGTTCGCGGCAGTCTGATCACCGGACAGATGACGCAGCAGACTCTGCTGGAACAGGCCGTCGAAGATCGCGTACATCGCCGGCGAGGTGACAGAGGGCTCCACGTCGAGAAGCTCGGCATAGCGAGAGACGATGCGCCAGATCATGTTTTCGAGACTCTCGTCGATCGCGGCCACGTCGGTTCGGAACGACTCCTCGAACATCGACTGCGCGCGCAGGTCGTACCAGAGGCGGTGCATCGTCGGCTCGTCGATCATGGTCTCGGCGAGCAGCGCGCCGAAACCCGTTTTCAGTTCCTCCGGCGTCTGAGCGGTGGCGACGATGCCGTCGTAGCGGGTGACGCAGCGTGCCTTGTAGTGGCGCACGCAGTGGGTGATGAGATCGACCTTGTCGCTGAAGTAGTAGTGCAGGACGCCGTGTGAGAACTCCGAATTCTGGGCGATTTCGCGCAGGCTCGTGCGTGCGTAGCCCAGTTCCGCCAGCGTTTGCAGTGCGGCCTCGGCCAGTTGATCACGTCGCTCAGAGAATTTGTCGACCTGACGACGTGACACCTTGTCTGCGTTGGACCGCTTCTCCGAAGAGGCAGGAACCGCCTTTTTTCCTGCCCCACTTGGCTTCTCGACTGTCGTGGTCACGATGGCACGTCCTGTTCCCTGCAGTTTCCACAGCGGCACGATCGCCGCGTCCGAATCAGTGTAACCCCTGGTCTTTGACGAGCGTGTAACAAAATCTTGACAGTCGTCAAGATTTCTCTTGACACTCGTCCAAAGTTGAATACTCTGTGACTCACACCACTTGGCAGCGTCGCTGTGAACGGTGGCATCGCGGGAGTCGTTTCAGTCATGGAGGCAGTCGAAAATGAGCGTGTTTGATCTCGAGGGACGAAAAGCACTGGTCACAGGTGGTGCCAAGGGGCTCGGAGCCGGAATGGCTGAGGCGTTGGCGAAGGCGGGGGCGTCGGTGATGATCGGCGATGTTCTCGAAGACGAAGGTCGTGCCACCGCAGAGGCCGTTGGTTCGGGCGGAGTCAAAACCGGGTTCGTAAAGCTGGACGTCACCGACGACGCCAACTGGGAAGAGGCAGTCGCCGCCACCGCGGAGACTCTCGGCGGCTTCGACATCCTCGTCAACAACGCAGGCATCGAGATTTCCTCGCTGGTGGTCGACCTCGATCCGGGCGACATCCGCCGTATGTGTGAGGTCAACATCCTCGGCACGGCGCTCGGAACCAAACACGGACTGCGCAGCATGCGTCCGGGTGGCGTAGCCGGAACCGGCGGCTCCATCATCAACATCTCTTCAGTGGCCGCAACCATTCCGTTTCCCGGGATCAGTGGATACTCCGCGACCAAGTCCGCGGTCGATCGCTTCACCAGGGTTGCCGCCGCCGAGTCGGGCAAGCTCGGCTACGGAGTCCGGGTCAACTGCATCTACCCGGGCCTCGTCGCCACGGAGATGGGTCTCGGACTGGCTGCGGACATGGAGAAGCTCGGCCTGTGGCCCAGTGCCGAAGCGGCAGTCGGCGACGTCATCGGTCTCACCCCGCTCGGCCGCCTCGGTGAAGTGAACGACATGGCTGACGCCGTGGTGTTCTTGTCCTCCGACGCGGCACGATTCATCACCGGAATCGGCCTACCGGTCGACGGTGGCATGGGCATGTAACTCGCCATCCTCATTCGTACGTACACCCTCCTCACGTTTTCGAAAGGTTCCACGAACATGTCCGAAAAGAAGCCAGTCATCGTCTACGGCGTCTCCGGGTACACCGGCCGTCTGGTGTGTGAATACCTGCGCGAGTTCAACATCCCGTTCATCGCAGCCGGTCGCGACGCCGCTCGCATCCAAGAGGTCCTCGACAAGATCCCCGGTTTGGACACCGTCGATCACGAGGTCGTCGAGGTCGAGCACACCGTCGAGGCGCTCACTGAACTGTTCACCGGCGCACAGGTTGTCAGCAACATGGTCGGGCCGTTCATCAAGCTTGGCGGCACCGTCGTCGAGGCTGCGTTGAATGCCGGTTGCCACTACATGGACACCACCGGTGAGCAGGACTGGGTACTCGACGTCCAGGAGAAATTCGGCGACAAGTACCAGGAGAAGGGTCTGCTTCTCTCGCCCGGTATCGCGCAGATGTACACCACCGGTGAGATCGCGGCCAACATCGCACTGGAAACGCCGGGTCTCGATACGCTCGACATTCTCGTGCTGTGGAAGGGATTTCCCACCTACGCCTCCACTCAGACGATCTTCACCATCCTCAAGGCGAACTGGTACTACCTCGAGCAGAACAAGTACGTGCAGTGGGCGCCCGGCCAGACTTTCGACGTCGTCGTTCCCGGCCAGCACGAAACTGCGCTTGCATTGCCGTGGGGCGGAACTTGCCACCCCGTGTGGTTCAAGAACGATCCGCGAGTTTCCAACGTCAAGGCTGCGGGCGGGGTGTTCGACCGCACCGTGATGGAAGGTGTTGTCGCGACACAGAAGATCGTGGAGGAGCAGATCAAGACCCTGCCGGCCGACGAGCAGGAAGCCGCCTTGGCCGAGATCGCCGGTTCGGTTCAGGCGGGTATGCCCCCTCGTGAAAATCCGCGCATCAACACCTCACTGGACTCGGTCTACGCGTCGGGTCCGCTGGGTCGCTCGCACGTCGTGATCCACGGAAACTGCAACTACAAGCAGACGGGCCTCCTACACGCCTATGCAGCGCATTCCTTGCTTCAGCAGGCGCCCAAGAGGACCGGGCTTGCCTCGGCCTGCCAGGCGTTCGGCCATCGCGAACTACTCGGCGCGCTACGTAGTTTCGGGCTGGCTCTGGAGCCGGAAGTAACCATCAACGCCTAGCTCGTCGCCCTCGTTATCATGTTCACGGCTCCCGGCGTGCATCGCGCCGGGAGCCCCGCCCTGGAGGCTCCCCATGCGTTTGACCGACTATCTCGACAAGGGAGCCTCTCTTGGTTCCACCGCACCGTGTTTGACGATGGGGGAGCGCACTCTCTCCTACGGCGAGGTGCAACAGTTCAGCCGACGCTTCGCAGCTTCGCTCGCTGCTTCGGGCATCGCGGCGGGCGAGAAGGTCGCGATTTTGTCCGGCAATGACCCGATCTCGTTCTCCTGCGTATTCGGTATCAGTAGGGCTGGCGCGGTCTGGTGCCCGATCAACCCCCGCAACGAAGCTGCGGAGAACCGAGACCTGTTGGATCTGTTCGATTGTCGCGCTCTGTTCTTCCAGAAGTCCTATGCGCCGCTTGTCGACCAGATCAAGGACGCGCTTCCACAGTTGGTGACGCTCGTCTGTATCGACGGCGAATGGGATTCGGCACAGTCCCTCGAAAGCTGGCTCGGGGAAGAAGAACTCGATGTCGCGGCGCCCGACGACGTCACCATGCTGGTCGGTACCGGTGGTACGACGGGCCGCCCCAAAGGCGTGATGTTGACCGGGCACAACATCGAGACGATGACCGCAATCACTTTGATGAGTTACCCATTCGAGGGGCGCCCGGTGTATCTGGCGTTGGCGCCGTTGACTCACGCCGCCGGTGTTTTGTGCTTCCCGATCATGGCCCTCGGCGGCGAAGTGGTGATCATGCCGAAGCCCGATCTCGGGTACTTCCTCGCGAACGTTCAGAAGCACAAGGTGACTCACACCTTCCTGCCGCCGACGCTCATCTACATGTTGCTCGAGCACGAGGACCTCGCGGTAACGGATCGTAGCTCGCTGCAGTGTTTCTGGTACGGCGCGGCACCGATCTCCCCGACCAGGCTAGAGGAGGCGATCGACAAGATCGGACCGGTCATGGCTCAGCTGTTCGGGCAGAGTGAAGCCCCCATGATGATCTCGACGATGTCACCGAAGGAGCATTTCGGCCCGGACGGCACTGTCGCAACGTCACGACTTTCGTCGGCGGGTCGACCGTCGCCGCTGGTGACCGTGGGGATCATGGACGACAAAGGCGCGCTGCTCGGACGTGGCGAGCGTGGTGAGGTGGTGATTCGCAGTTCGTTGGTGATGGCGGGTTATTACAAGAACTCCGACGCAACCGCGGAAGCGTCAGCCCACGGCTGGCATCACACCGGCGACATCGGGTACCTGGACGAGGACAATTTCCTGTTCATCGTCGATCGTGCGAAGGACATGATCATCACCGGCGGTTTCAACGTCTATTCGGTCGAGGTGGAGCAGGCACTCATGGCGTATCCGGGGATTCAGGACTGCGGAGTGATCGGGTTGCCGGACGACAAGTGGGGCGAACGTGTTGTGGCAGTGGTGCAGCCACACCTCGGCGCAGACATCGACGGCGCCGAGGTGATGGCTTTCGTGAAGTCTCGCATCGGAAGTGTGAAGACTCCGAAGCAAGTCATCGTCTGGGACGATCTACCTCGCTCCAAGGTCGGCAAAGTTCTCAAGAACGAGATCAAGAGCGAGCTGACTGGCTGAATACCCCCGGAACGCCTATGTTTCACCGCGCGGAGTGCCTGTCGAAACCGACAGGCACTCCGCCTTCTTGTCACCGCGGCCGGTCGATTGCTCACGAATCGAGTACCGATCATCGGGAATCGTGTCTGTGAAGTTCGAATCGCGACCCGCATCGTCTCTGTGTCAGCCATCACAATGATGTGTTCGAATGAGTACGAGGTGAATCATGCGTCACGAAAGAACAGTCACCGAGCAACTTCCCCTTCCGGCCAGGACCGTCCGGAAGGTCATGCTCCGCTTCATGCCGGTCATCGGATTGGCATACATCGTCCTGTATCTCGACCGATTGAACATCGGCGTTGCAGCATTGACGATGAACAAAGAACTCGGAATATCGGCCTCGATGTTCGGGTTTGCGGCCGGAATCTATTTCTGGAGTTACACGATCTGCGAACCCCCGAGCAACTACATCCTCACAAAGGTCGGTGCGCGGCGCTGGATCACACGAATCATGATCACGTGGGGCGTGGTCACCATCGGAACCGCGTTCGTTCAGGGTGCCAGCGGATTGGTGGCAGCACGATTCCTGTTGGGTATTGCCGAAGCCGGCTTTTCGCCCGGCATGCTGTTCTTCGTCTCGAAGTGGTTCCCGAATCGGGATCGAGGCAAAGCAATGGCGTGGATCGTGACCTTCATCTGTATCTCCGGCCTGGGTACTCCGATCACCACACACCTGATGGCTATCGACGGCTTTCTCGGGCTTTCCGGATGGCGATGGGTATTCATTCTCACCGGCGTCCCCGCCGTGGTCATGGCGTTTGTGATCTACAAGGTTCTGCGGGACAAGCCTTCCGAGGCGGAGTTCCTCTCCGAGGAAGAACGCGGTTGGCTCACCGATACGCTCGAGTCGGAGGCGCAAGAGCGCGAAGCGGTCGTCGGTAAGCACAGCTTCCTCCAGGGACTCGTGCACCCACGAGTACTGGTGTTGATCGCCGTGTTCATCTGTTTCACCTTCAGCCTCAACGGTTTCCAGATTTGGATGCCGCAGATTTACGCGCAATTCGGGATGAGCACCAATCAGATCGGATGGGTTGCCGCACTACCTGCACTGATTGCGATCGGACCGATGATCTGGTGGACGCGCCATTCGGACCGCGCCGGAGAGCGCCCCGTGCACTTCGCCATCGCCGCATCGGTCGCAGCACTCGGTTTTGCTATTGCTGCGCTGTTCTTCACCACACCGGTTGTCGCCATCTTCGGATTCTGCATCGCCGGGATCGGTCTCTACAGTTCGATGAGCATCTTCATCACCATGCCTTCGAGCTTCCTTACCGGCGCTGCCTTGGCGGCAGGTTTCGGTGTCATCAACGGAATGGGTAACCTCGGAGGCTATTTCGGTCCACAGGTCACCGGCTGGATCAAGGACGCGACCAACAGTTTCACACCGGCAATCGGGGTGTACTCCGCGGTGCTGGCGACGGCAGCATTGATCGTGCTGCTGCTCAAGGTGATCACCAGAAAGGCCGACAAGGCCAACGCCCAACTGACTCTGGATTACCGGGCGGAGCGCGACGCCGGAACCTTGGTTGCACCTGAGCAGGTTTGAGCCGAGTCTCGGCCCGGAAGATTCCCGATCAACGGGAATTCTTCATTCTTCAGGCGAGCATGCGCAGGACATCATCACTTATCAGGATCACAGTCGTCGACCGTGGTTTCGTCGGCAACGAACAAACGAGGACTTCGTGAGTAGATACTTCGGGCCTTTGCGCCAATTGGGTTTTGTGGTCAACGACATCGACAGTGCGCTGAAGCATTGGATCGACGTTGTCGGCGTTGGCCCCTTCTTCTTCGTGGAGGACCAACCGTTGAACGACTTCGTCTTCCGTGGCAAGTCGAGTGCGCCTCGATTCAGTGTGGCGCTCGCGCACAGCGGAAGCGCGCAGATCGAGCTGATTCAACAACACAACGATGAGCCGTCGGCATTTCGCGAGTTCGCCGATCGCGGGCTCGAAGGACTTCAACATGTTGCCTACTGGACAACGGATTTCGATCGATATATGGAGGAATCCAAGAACCGAGGGCTCGTCGAATTGCAGAGTGGTAGGTCCGGTAGTGGCGCTCCGGACGAGCGATTCGTGTACTACGAGGACGGCCCGTATCCGGGAACAGTCATCGAAATCTCGGAGGTCAGCGGAAGGAAGGGTGATCTGTTTCGCGCAGTCGAGGCTGCATCGAAGGAGTGGGACGGGTCGAATCCCATTCGCGACATGAGGAAGGTGCTGTAGTCGTGAGTAGGAAGGTAGCGATCGTCACTGGTGGCGCATCGGGGATCGGCCTGGCAACGTGCAAACGATTCGCCGACTTGGGTTGGAATGTCATCTCTGCCGACCTGTCGCATACATCCGGAGACACTGCGCCAGAACCAGATACACGGACAGTCGGCGTTCGAGTGGATGTCACCGATGAGGGGGATATCCGACGGCTTCGCGACGTCGCCGAAAAGCTGTTCGGTCGTGTCGACACGGTTGTGACCTCGGCGGGAACCGCGGACAACGCGCCGATCCGGCACACCACACCCGATCGATTCAGGCGAACCCTCGAGCTGAACCTCGTTTCCACGTTTGCGGTGGTCAGGGAGTTCGTGGATCTGCTCGCCGGAGATGGCGGCGGATCGGTGGTGACAATTGCCTCGGTTTCCGGCCTACGCGGCAGCGTAGACCGTGCCGCGTATTCCGCCTCGAACGGTGGCGTGGTCGCGTTGACCACACAACTCGCGATCGAGCTCGCCGGCGAGGGGATCCGAGTCAATTGTGTTGCACCGGGTTCGACGCGGACACCGCTTGCAAGTCGGGCCCAGAGCCCTGAAATGCAGAGCGCCATCTTGCAGTCGATCCCGTTGAGCCGTTACGCGGAGCCGGCTGAGATTGCCGAAGTCGTGACCTTTGTCGCTGGTCCCGGCGCCGGTTTCGTGACGGGTCAGACGTGGACGGTCGACGGAGGTCAGTCGATGACAGCCGGTTGGAATCTTGCGAAGGAGCGACATGACTCTTGACGCAACGTCCAATACAACGGAGAAACCGGTAATCATCGGAGTGCACGTCAACGAGAACACCATGCGCGCACCCAATCCCCACATTCCGTGGACGCCCAGCGAAATAGCCGACACTGCTCGCGCTTGTGAGGATGCGGGGGCGTCGTTGATGCATTTTCACGGTCGAGCCGTGGACGGCGGCGTGGATCACTCGGCGGCGACCTACGGAGAGATCGTCGAGCGGGTTCGGGCGGTATCGAATCTGCTGCTTGCGCCGTCGATGGCCAATGTTCCCGGCTACACGATAGATGAGCGGCTGTCGAATCTTGCCCCGAACCAAAGTGATCCGAAACGACGTTCCGACTTCTTGGTCGTCGATATGGGCTGTGCGGCGATGGACTTGATCGATGCGACGACAGGCTTGTTCGCAACCGATTCCAGGGTCTTCGTCAACGACACTCGAACACAGATCGAGTTACTTTCGCGCGCTGGTGAATTGGGTCTGGTGCCGTATCAGACGTCATTCAACGTGAGTTGGACGCGCGCGATCTTCGCCCACGCAAGGGTGCGGAATCCGTCGTCACCATTGGTGATCGCTTTCATTCTCGGTGGTGACGAGTTTCCGGCTGCACATCCGGCGACAGCAGCAGGGCTACGTGCGCAACTGGACCTCCTGCCGACTGATCTTCCAGTGGAGTGGATCGTCTCGGCCTACCGAGGCAATGTTCTTGCAGCAGCGGAGGAGTCGATCAAGCGCGGGGGCCATGTAGCAATCGGTGCCGGTGACTACCACTACGAAGAACTGGGATACCCCTCCACACCTGATCTGGTCGCCGAAGTTGTTTCGATCGCTCGGCGGTACGGGCGTGAACCCGCAAGTCCTGATCAGGCACGTCGAATTCTAGGGGTGGATGTCCATGCGAGTAGTTGAAACCGAAGGTGCCGAACCTACTTTGGTTCATTCCTCTAACGGAAAGAGAGTGTGGATCATGGATTCGATTGCGTTTGCTTCCTCGGCTCAGGCCGGTGATGTGATCGTGACCGGATCACACGGAGGGACGAGTGCTGGAGAGTACGCCGTCGGGTTCGGGGTTCGTGTTGTGGTGTGCAATGACGCCGGCATAGGGAAGAACAAGGCAGGAATCGCAGGTTTGGCTGCGATCGACGCCCAGAAGATCGTCGGCATTGCAGTCGGACACGAGAGTTCGCGTATCGGAGATGGCAAGGACGTGTGGGAGTGCGGCATCGTGACGTATGCCAATCCGACTGCAGTCGCAGCGGGTGTGCGTGTGGGCAGCCGCGTTTCCGAAGAAGTGCTGGCACTGATAGAGAGGAGCGTCGACTGATGTTTCGGAACATTGTCGGTGTGGAGAACGGTAGACAGATTGTCGTCATGGACAGTATGTCGCAGATCGAACGGTCGGACCGCGACCGCATCGTCGTTGCGGCATCCAACGGAGGTCAAGAGTCAGGGCGGATGGCGATTGCGACGGGCTGTGCGTTGGCTGTGCTGAACGATGCCGGAATCGGCAAGGACAACGCGGGGATCATCGGAATCGTCCGCATGGGAGATTCGGGACTTGCCGGCGTAGCGGTCAGTCACGACTCTGCCGAGATCAGCAATGGAATGGATATGTGGCACAACGGAACTGTTTCGTATGTCAACGAGCCCGCAGCGGCGGCTGGGATACGGGTCGGTGACAACGTTCGCACGTGTGTGAGTGCGTTTGCGGTTCGCTTCCCTGTCGGCCCAATGTCGGCGTCCGAGAGTTCGTCATGATCGGCCATGTGGTCAACCGGCCCGAGGATGTAGTCCGCGAAGCGCTCGAAGGACTTCAGATCCTGCACCCGGAAATGCTCTCCTACCACCGAGATCCGTTGTTTGTGACTCGCGCGGTTGTCGCCCGAGACAAAGTTGTGTTGGTCTCAGGTGGCGGGGCCGGGCATGAGCCGTTACACGCGGAGTTCGTCGGATCCGGCATGTTGGACGCCGCAGTTCCTGGGTCGGTCTTCGCCAGTCCCACAGCCTTTCAGATCCGTGCTGCGGTCAATGCTGTCGAGACCGGACGGGGTGCACTTCTCATCGTGAAGAACTACACCGGAGACAAACTGAATTTCTCGATCGCGGCCGAGTTACTCGGAACTGAGCGGCAAGTGGAGATCGTGATGGTCGACGACGACCTCGCGACGACGACTGCAGACGAGGGTGGACCTGGACGTCGTGGTACCGCTGCGGTAATCGCCGTGGAGAAGATTTGTGGGGCGGCCGCGGAACGGCACTGGGCGCTTTCCGAGATCGCTGACCTGGGGCGCCGGGTGGTGGCGGCGTCGGCGACGTTGGGTGCAGCTTTCCGCTCGTGCACGGCTCCCGGACAGGATCGTCCGTCCTTCGAACTGGCGCCGGGGGAGATGGAGTTCGGCATCGGAATCCATGGCGAGCGTGGACGTGAGACGCGTCCGACGGTTCCTGCCGCCGAACTCGTGGCGCAGTTGTCGGAGCCGATCCTCGATGCTGTCGGGGTGGAGCGCGGGGATGGTGTGATAGCGATAGTGAATGGGCTAGGGGCAACACATGGACTCGAATTATCGATTGCCACTGCAGAATTGAAGTCTTTCCTCGGGGATGCCGGTATCGGTTTGGATCGGGTGATTGCAGGTTCTTTCGTCACTGCATTGGATATGCACGGGCTCTCTATCACCCTTCTCCGTTCGACCGAGGAGTTTGTGGATCTCTGGGATACAACGGTACGCACTCCCGCTCTCGCTTGGTAACTCGAATATGCACTACTGAAAAGAGTTTCATGATGACAACGTTGAGCGTTGGGGACACTCGGGCGTGGATCGATCGATTTGCCGACGCCGCCGAAGATCAATTCGATTCCCTCACAGATTTGGACCGGCTTGTCGGAGACGGCGATTTCGGAATGAATCTGCGGACGGGCCTGCGAAGTGCGGTGCAACGACTTCGTTCCGACCCGCCGACCAGTCCTGGTGAAGTGTTCGCCCGTACGTCGGATGCGTTTCTCGGCATCGGTGGGACAAGCGGACCACTTCTCGGTCTGTGGTTCGGCCGGATCGGAGCAGTCTCTGGAGTTGAAGTGACCGCAACAGACTTGGCTTCTGCCCTAGGTACGGCGACAGCTGCGGTGCAGCGTCTCGGCAATGCCCAGGTGGGTCACAAGACCATGGTCGACGCCATGGTCCCCGCAACCAGCGCATTGACCGAGGCGGCAGTCAGCGGGGCAACCTTGTCTGCTGCCTTGAGCTCTGCGGCCACGGCTGCGAGGCTCGGCGCCGAATCGACTCGCGCGATGCTCGCCCGCCGCGGACGCGCGACCTACGTGGGAGAACACGCCAGGGGCGTCGAGGACCCTGGGGCATCGGCGATTGCCATGTTCTTCGCCGCATCCAGCTACAAGAGCGTTCCGGCATGAGCGATCTGCGAGACAAGGTCATCGTCACAGTTGCCCCGACGGGTGGCTTCCTCACTGTTGCCGACAATCCGTTCATTCCGACTCAGCCTGAGCAGATTGCGGCGGATGTGGCACGCTGCCACAGCGCTGGAGCCAGCGTGGCAGCACTTCATGCTCGACGACCGGACGATCAAGCGACCTGTGATGCCGCAATCTATCGGCGGATGAATACGCTTGTCCGCCAAAGCTGCGACATCGTGATCAACAACTCGACCGGCGGCGGAGTCAACGGTGACATGGTGAGTGTTCGCAGTGACGGAACGCGCGTCGTGGACTGGGACGCGAGGCTGCAGGGCCTGCATGGCGGAGCAGACACATGCACGCTCGATGCCATCACGGCCTATGTGACATCACCGGTCGGTGAGGTACTGATGGACACGCCGCCCAGTCGTGCCGCCGAACTGGCAGCGTCAATGCGCGAACTAGGAATCAAACCTGAATGGGAGGCCTTCAGCCCGTCACATCTGCTCCAGGAGATACGTACGTTGACCGAAGAGCAGCCTGGCCCGCACCTCGTCAATCTTGTACTGGGACTTGATCGAACTTTTCAGAATGCGATGCCGTACTCCCCGCAGATCTTGCAGCAGATGGTGGAACACCTACCGGAGAAATCGGTCTTCTCCGTGAGCATCAGCGGGCCAGATCAACTGCGTGGTCTGACTCATGCACTCGTGCTCGGTGGGCACGTGCGTGTGGGAATCGAAGACTATCCGTTTCTCGCGAATGGGGAGCCGGCCGAGAACGTTCGTTTGGTGGAGAACATCGTCGACATCGTCCAGCGACTCGGAATGCAGCCTGCAACACCTGGGGAGGCAAGGGCAATCCTTGGTTTGGAGGGTTCGGATGAGTAGAACACCGACGAGTAGAACACTTCGCTCGCAGGATTGGTTCGGAGGCAATGATCTCAATGCATTCATCCACCGCTCGTGGATGAAGAACCAGGGTATCCCTGATCGGATGTTCGACGGCCGACCGGTTATCGGTATCTGCAACACGTATTCCGAGCTCACGCCGTGCAACGCTCACTTCAGAGATCTGGCCGAGCAGGTGCGACTGGGTGTCATCGAAGCGGGCGGATTTCCAGTTGAGTTTCCGGTGATGTCATTGGGTGAGACGATCATCCGCCCCACCACGATGCTCTATCGGAACCTCGTCAGCATGGACGTGGAGGAGTCGATTCGAGCCAATCCGATCGACGGCGTCGTACTGCTCTGCGGCTGCGACAAAACCACCCCGGCGCTGGTAATGGGCGCAGCCAGTTGTGACCTTCCCACCATTGTCGTATCCGGTGGGCCCATGTTGAACGGCCGCCATCAAGGTAAAACTGTCGGATCTGGAACCTCGGTGTTCGAGATGAGTGAAGCAGTGCGAGCGGGGTGCATGAGCGAATGTGAGTTCAGAGCAGCGGAATCGGCGATGTCTCGATCGCCTGGTCACTGCAACACTATGGGCACCGCGTCGACGATGGCTTCGATTGTCGAGACTTTGGGCCTCACGCTGCCCGGTAATGCTGCGATCCCGGCAGTGGATTCACGGCGACGTGTACTTGCACGCGACAGCGGCGTGAGAATCGTGGAGATGGTCGTCGAGAACCTGACGATGTCTTCGGTCGTCGACCGAAATTCATTCGAGAATGCGATCAAGGTGAACACGGCTATCGGTGGGTCCACCAACGCTGTGGTGCACTTGCTTGCCATCGCCGGGAGGCTGGAAATTCCCCTCGAACTCAGCGATTTCGGGGAGCAGAGTCGTGACGTTCCCCTGCTGGTCAACCTCATGCCTTCGGGTACCTATTTGATGGAAGATTTCTTCTACGCAGGCGGACTGCCCGCGGTGATCGCCGAGCTCGGAGACATCCTCCATCTGGATGCCGCCACGGTTACCGGAATGACTCTCGGTGAGAACAACTCCGGCGAAACGATTTGGGATGACGACGTAATTCGTAGCACGGCGGCACCGTTGCTGGAGCAAGCCGGCATAGCGGTATTGACCGGCAATCTCGCGCCGAACGGTGCAGTGATCAAGCCGTCTGCGGCGTCGCCCGAGTTGCTCAGCCACGTGGGTCGTGCGGTCGTGTTTCACGGAATGGACGACTTCTCGGCGCGCGTCGACTCGCCGGATCTCGACATCGAAGCCGACGACGTCATCGTCCTCACCGGTGCTGGACCGAAGGGGTTTCCGGGTATGCCAGAGGTAGGTAATCTGCCACTCCCTCGAAGGCTGCTCGAGCAGGGTGTGCGAGACATGGTCAGGATCTCGGATGCGCGAATGAGCGGAACAGCCTTCGGCACAGTCGTTTTGCACGTTGCGCCTGAAGCGGGAGCCGGTGGGCCTCTCGGCGCGGTCAGGGATGGTGATTTGATCGAGTTGGATGTTGCTCGTGGAGTCTTGCGTGTACTCGTCGACGACGACGAGCTGGCCAGGCGTCTCGAGGCGTTGCCGCCACGCGTACAAAAGAGTACGAGTGGGTATCAACGACTGTTCGTGGATCATGTGATGCAGGCCGACCGCGGAGTCGATTTCGATTTCCTGGTGGGCAGGCGTGGAACGGAGGTACACGGTGACAATCACTGAGCGTGTCGGCCGAGTCGTGGTCGTGACCGGTGCAGGGTCGGGACTCGGCCGCGCAATGGCCAGAGGTCTACTCGATGCAGGACACCACGTTGTATTGGCTGGTCGAAACAGCGTGAGCTTGGAAGCGACAGGTGGGGGTCACGAGCGTGCAGTGGTAATTCCCGCTGATGTGTCCTCGCCCGAATCGGTTCACCGGTTGTTCACATCCGTGACTGAGCGTTTCGGCAGACTCGATGTGCTTGTCAACAACGCAGGGACATTCGGTCCGTCGGGGAGTGTGGACGAGATCGATCCTGAAGCGTGGAACGCGACAGTCGCAGCCAATCTCACCGGTGTATTCCTTTGTGCGCGTGAAGCGATTCGTATCATGAAAACACAGGATCCGAGAGGAGGCCGGATCATCAACAACGGGTCGCTCTCCGCTCACACGCCCCGGCCTGACAGTGCCGCCTACACCGCGACCAAACACGGTGTGTCAGGTTTGACGAAGTCGATCTCTCTCGACGGCCGAGAATTCGACATCTGTTGCAGTCAAATCGACATCGGCAATGCGGCAACTGACATGACAGCCGGAATCGGCCACTCGGCACGACAAGCTGACGGCACCACCAGGCCCGAGCCGACATTCGATCCTCGTCATGTCGCGAACACCGTTGTGCAACTGATAGATCTACCACTCGACGTGAATGTCCCGACTCTGACGATCATGGCAAACCGGATGCCGTACGTCGGGCGCGGTTGACGGCGTCAGCGTCGTTGTAGGACAGGGCGGACGACGGACTGGGCACTCGAGAGATCACGTGAGATGGCGATTGCCGTCGTCCGCACCGCCGCGTCGATACGGGTCAGATTTATTCGGCCTGCCATACCGGAAATGGAGATGGCGCCGAGGACGTCTTCGTCCGGGCCGAATATTGGTGCTGCGGCGCCGACGATCCGGGGAAATGCTTCCTGGCGGTCGAAGGCGACACCACGCTTGCGAACACGATCCAGTTCTCGGTGGAAGAGTTCGGGGTCGGTGATGGTGTTCTCGGTGTGTGCTTCGAGGACAGTGGGCATCGTGAAATCCCGAGAGTTGGTGAACGCCAATACTGCTTTGCCGGAACAACTTGCGTGTGCAGGCCACCGACCACCGATTTGCTGCGGAAGGCGTGGTCCGTCGTCGCCACGGAAGACATCAAGGTAAACCACGTCGAAACCGTCCAATACAGCGAGTCCCACGTTGTGCCCCGTTGCTTCACGCAAGGCCGAAAGGTGGCGCCGCGCTGCTTCGCGGAGGTTTCGCTGCCGTGGAACAGATTCGCCGATCTCGAACAGGAGGAGACCCAAGCGGTAGTTGGTTCCTTGCCGTTCGAGCAACCCGACTCGGACGAGATCGTCGACCATTCGATACACCGTTGTTTTGGCCATGCCTGTCCGTCGAACAAGCGCTGCTGCGCTGAGAACGCCTGAGCTGTCACGAAAAGTCTTCAGGATCTCGGTGGAACGACCAATTGCGGAAACCTCGCCATCGGCCCGATGAATGGGACTCACCGAACTATTCTGTCTGCCTGATGCGCGATTGTCGAGGGGCAATCGCGCATCAGATCACGCAGGTCTTCCGGTGATGGGATCGCCGGATATCGTCACGACTCGCACACCACGTCTTCGGCGGGCAGTGAGCCGTCGAGTAGGTACGAGTTGACGGCGGCGTTTGCGCAAGTATTCGCGTAGCCCGGGAACACCGCATGAGTGCGGCCTGGAACTGTCACGAGCCGTGAACCTTTCATCGCTTCATGCATGCCGAGGCCTTCGTCGTATGTCGTGCGGGTGTCACCGGTTGCCTGGATCTGCAATGTCGGAACGTTGTTGTCGATGTCGATCCGCTTCGGGGCCTCACGGCGCCAGAACGCGCAGGGCATGATCGTGTTGTGCGTGCCGGCGAAGATCGGCTGATCACCACGGTGCTCCTCCAACTTGTTGCGATACCACGCGGGATCGCTCGGCATCGACACGTCTCCGCAGACAATGGCGATTGTTCCGGCATAGTCCGGGCCGGTCCCCAATTCGGTCTGGAACCATGCCTGCATCAGTCCCGTCAGCTGGGGATGGATGTTCACGACGGTCCTGCCGGCGGCGAGTTCGCGCAACTGAACCAATACCTGCGCGAATGCCTCGCTTTCCTTTTCGGTGTCCCCGGTTCCGTTGACGTACATCAGGAATGGAAGGACGTGATCGTCGACGGCGTAGTCACCGATCTGAATCGGAGTGGTGGCAGCGTCCGAGATCAGCTTCTCGATGAGGGCGCGAACTTCGGCGGGCGTCGATCCGAGTGCATAGGTGGAGTTGTTTTTTGCTGCCCACTGTGAGAATCCGTCGATCGCTTTCTCATTGGCCGGGCCCATGTCCTGGAACATCTCGTATCCGTATTTCTTCGGGTCCGGTGCGCTGTCGAGAACCACACGGTCGATCCTGTCTGGGAACATTTGCGCATAGGTCGCACCAAGATATGTGCCGTACGACCACCCGAAGTACGACGCCTTCTCCTGGTCGAGGGCGCCACGAATCACGTCGAGGTCGCGGGCGATGTTCTGAGTATTGATGTGCGGCAGATAGTCCGGGTACTTGTCCCAGCATGTGTCAGCGGCCTCGCGTGCGAGCGCAACACTTTCGTTCCACCCTTCCTCTGTGGTACCCGGTGAACGCATCCATGTCATCTGCTCGACGCCGCAGTCGATCGGCGTGCTCTTGCCGAGCCCTCGGGTGTCCATGCCGATGACGTCGTATGCCGCTGCGACTTCCGGTGTCATCCCGGCATTCAGAATCTCGGGCAATCCCAGTCCTCGGCCACCCGGGCCACCAGGGTTGGTGAGCAGGATCCCGCGTCGCTGTGCAGGGTCGGTGGACGCGACCCGCGAGATCGCCACTTCGATTGTCTTGCCGTCAGGGGCGGAATAGTCCAAAGGTACTGTGACCATGGCGCAGTCACTTGCCGTCGATGTTCCGGTGTCTGTGGCGCATGGCCCCCATTCGACATCCTGGTCGTAGAACGCGCTGAGATTCGATTGTGGATCTTCCTGCGGAGCAGCAGGATCCGAGCACGCCGCCAGTGCAGGTACTGCGAGTGCGGCGGCGGCGATTGTGGTAGCCAGCCACTTTCGTGGTCGAGGCGTGCGTGATCTGGGCATGATGGATCCAGTCATTGTCGTGTCGTGTCCTTGTTTCGAGCCCATTTTCGGGCAGCGTTGATCACCCCACTTCCGATGTGGGGATTCAGTGGCGGAGTTTCAGGGTCGAGACTGGCGGGCAGCGAACTCGGCCGCTACAGCCTTCGCGAATCTTTCCTGGGTCGGGGTTCTTCGATCTGCTTGGTGCTCGCGCAGCACCGCTACCAACCGGGTGGGTGAAGGGCGTTCCGGTGCGGCCTGTTCAGGAAGCACTCTCTCGGTGAAATCGCAGAACTGAATGGCAAGGGCCGCAATCGTGTCGGCGTCCGCCGGAGCGTCGGTGAGGGCGTACATGCGAGTAATCAATTCGATTGCCTGCTTGCGGTTCGGCTTCGCCAACGCCCGGCGGTGTGCGCTCAGGAGTGAATCGCAGACTTCGGGATCACCCCCGGAGACGGTGAGCGCGAGGATCAGGAGTTCGCGCTCGTTGTCGATCCACGCTGTCGGTGCACCGGCAACGACATACTGTGCGAGCACTTCCGAAAACGCGTCGGGTAGTTCGGGATCGGCGTTGCGGCGTAGCGACTCGATGTGAGCACGTTGAACCGCGATCTGTTCGGCCTTGGCTGCCAGTTCCTTGTCGAGTGCGTCGAGTGCGGACCGGGTGTCGTGAGCGTCGCCGTCGAGCAGTTCGGCGATCTTGGCAACAGGAATCCCCAGATCGCGCAGGCGGCGGATGCGGCTCAGTCGTGCCAGGTCCACCGCCCGGTACATGCGGTAGCCGTTGGGTTGGCGTTGTGGTTCTTCGAGAAGCCCGTTCGAGTGGTAGTAGCGCACGGATCTGACGGTGGTGCCGGCCAGATTCGCCAGCTCGCCGATGGTCATCATCGCCTCGCCCTCCCGTTTGTCGATTCGGATTTCGTCTGTGGAAACCATTCTCCAACCCTGACGCGGCGTCAGGGTCAAGGTGCGCGCCGGAGAACGTGACCGTTGACACGTTAAGGACATAGCCTTAATCTGGATTTTGTCCGTTACGACATCATCGATTCCGAGGAAGTGCCTTGATGGCTACCCTTTTGCCTGCGGCAACGATCTTTCCGATCCCCACCGATCCGCTTGCTGCCTATGGTCCACTTGTCGCTCGCCGGAATCCCGAGTCCGTAGTTCCGGCGCCGTACGAACACTTTGCGGTCAAGGCGGTCACGCCGACGATCGGAGCGGAAATCTCCGGCATTCGACTCGGTGGGGACCTGTCTGATGCCGTGATTGCGGAACTTCGCCGCGCTCTCCTCGAATGGAAAGTCCTCTTCTTTCGGGATCAGGACCTCGGCCGAGCAGAACATCGAGCTTTTGCCGAGCGTTGGGGCGATCTCGAACAGCATCCGTTCTTCAAGTACACGCAGCCAGGGCAGACGGACGTCGATGTCACGACGCTGGCCAAGGATGCGATGGTCGGCGGCGTCGAGAACAACTGGCACAACGACGTGACGTGGCACGAGTTTCCTTCATTTGCCGCCGTACTTCGTGCAGTCGAGGTGCCAGAGGTGGGTGGTGACACGTTGTGGGCTGACACCGCTGCTGCCTACGATCTGCTTCCGGAAGACGTCAAGAAGCGTATCGACCCGCTTGTTGCAGAACATGATTGGATCAACTCGTTCGGTCGGTCGATGCCGGCGGATGCGGTCGAGATGTTGCGTCCGAAGTTCCCCGCGGTGCAGCATCCGGTGGTTCGGGTCATTCCGGAAAGCGGCAGGCGGGTGTTGTTCGTCAACATGACCTTCACGCAACGGATCTTGGGCGTGTCCGAAGAGGAATCGAACGAACTTCTCACGATGCTGTATCGCCACGTCAATCGTCCGGAATTCCAGGTCCGACTGAAGTGGGAGCCGAATACTGTTGCCTTCTGGGACAATCGGACCTGCCAGCATTACGCGGCCAGTGACTACTTCCCGGCTCGTCGTGTGATGGATCGAATCTCGATTGTCGGCGATCGGCCAGTGGGCGTCGGGGACTGATACGACGCTCAGCGCCTCACGATGTCTACTACGAATAGTAGTAACGCACCTCACATAGTTTTTCGACGCCTTGTCGATATGATTTCGACAAGGCGTCGATAAAAGTCGGCGTGACTCGCACCGACGACTTTGGAGCTTCCCGAATGTTCCTCGCCCTGCGTGAACTGTGGTTTGCGCGAAATCGATTCCTCTTGATGGGTGCCGTGGTTGCCCTCATCTCGATCCTGATGGTGATCCTGTCCGGCCTCTCGTCCGGCCTGGTCAACGACGGTGTGTCCGCGTTGCAGCGGACGCCGATCCAGGCATTCGCCTTCGCTCCGGACACGAAGGCAGACTCTGCCTTTTCACGGTCGGTCGTCACCGAAGAGCAGGCGCAGGCATGGCGCGCGCAACCTGATGTCCAAGACGCCGAACTGTTCGGAAACATGATCGTCAATGCAAAAACTCGCAGTGGTACGCCTGTCGATCTCACGCTCTTCGGCATCGAACCTGGCTCCTTCCTCGAGCCCGTCACCGCCGACGGGAGGGGACTGCAAGCCGACACGGACATCATCGTCAGCTCTACCTTCCGTGATGATGGTGTTGCGATCGGTGACACCGTGATACTCGATCGACTCGGTACGGAGCTGACAGTTGTCGGATTCACCGAAGACAAGCGCACTTTCGGTCACGTCGACGTCGCCTACCTGCCCCTGCGTACCTGGCAGGAGGTTCACGCCGGTGCCAAGATCGGCGAAACCGCCAACGCCAGTGCCTATTCCGAAGCGAGTGTCGTTGCGATTCGGGGCCTGGACGATGTAGTGCCGGACCTCGTGTCGGGAGATGCGGCGGCGGGAACGTCCGCAAAGACGCTCGAGGAATCTTTCGACTCCTCACCGGGCTTCTCCGCGGAAATGATGACAATGTCGATGATCAAGGCGTTTCTGTACGCGATCTCCGCACTGGTCGTCGGCGCATTCTTCAGTATCTGGACAGTTCAGCGTGGTCGCGAACTCGCAGTGTTGCGTGCGATGGGAGCCTCCACCGGCTTTCTGCTTCGCGACGGCATGGCACAGGCACTGGTAGTGCTGCTTGGTTCCATCGGCATCGGTGTGTTGCTGGGCTTGGGGCTCGGCTCGGGACTCGAAGGCGGTGGGATGCCGTTCGCTCTGGAGTCCGGCCCTGTCGTCAACGGCGCAGTGCTCTTGGCGGTACTCGGGCTGATCGGCGCAGCCGTTTCCATCGTCCGCGTTACGCGTGTCAACCCGCTCACCGCATTGGGGGAAAACCGATGACCACAGTCGAAAAAACCACTACCGGAATGGTATTGACCGCTGTCAGTCTTCGATTCGGTGACGGTGACTCCACAGTGCTCGCCCTCGACAACGTGGACCTCGAGGTCACGGGCGGCGAACTCGTCGCGATCGTCGGGCCGTCAGGGGCTGGAAAGTCGAGCTTGCTCGCTGTGGCAGGCGGACTCGGTCGGCCGTCGAGTGGAACGATTGTCATCGACGGCGTCGACGTGTCGGCGATGCCGGCCCGTGCATTGGCCAAACTTCGACGAGACAAGGTCGGCTTCGTCTTTCAATCCGGCAATCTGATTCCAGCGCTGACGGCGCGCGATCAGCTTCGGCTGATTCCCAAGCTCACGGGGCGGCCGGGGCGCGATCCCGAGGAATTGCTCGACTCGGTCGGTATGAGCCACCGTGCGGATCGTCGACCTGGTCAACTCTCCGGCGGCGAACGACAGCGCGTCGGTATCGCTCGGGCATTGATGAGCAATCCCTCGCTACTGCTCGTCGACGAGCCGACGGCTGCTCTCGACCGAAAACGTAGCCATGAGGTGGTTGAACTGCTCTCGCGCGAAACTCACGAGGCCGGCGTCGCTACGATCATGGTGACCCACGATCACGACGTGCTCGGGCACTGCGACCGCATCCTCGAAATGGTTGACGGTCGATTGCGTCAGAGCGAGTAAGCCCGCAAGGGGACTGGAGGAGATTCGGTGCCGAGGATCGATGCCCCCACTGTGGTCGAGCATCGTGCTGCTCAGCGGCGTGCCCTCCTCGACGCTGCACACGCTCTTCTGTCCGAGACCCCGGACCGGCCGCCGGGGCTCGGTGAGGTGGCAGCGAAGGCCGGGCTCGCCAGGTCGAGTGCCTACCACTACTTCCGGTCCCGAGAAGATCTCCTCAGTGCCGTCGTCGAAGACATGTTCCCGCGCTGGAACGACAAGATCGTCGAGGCGATGGCAGGCGCAGACGATCCGGTATGGGCGTACGTCGAGGCAAACCTCCAACTGGTTGCCGACGGGGAGCATGCGATAGTCGGAGCGCTGGCGACGCTGACCCCGCAAACGTTTCGAGATTCGCGGATCATGGAAATGCACGACAGTCTTGTGCTTCCGCTTGTCGAGGCCCTTCGCCTCTGTGGCGTGTCGGACCCGAAGCTCACCGCCAAGTTGATCAACTCGCTGGTGCATACGGGTACTGAACTGATCGAATCCGGTTGCAGCATGGACGAAGTCAGGTCCGCCGTGCGTGAGGTCCTCGCGTGACGGGCAGCCTCAGGCCGTAATCAGATCCATCCGAAGGTACTCGGTGATGCGGAGCAGTCTCGGGGGTTGGGACACGTCTGAGGAAAGTGCTTGAAATGCTTCGTCTTTCGTGACGAGGCGCGGGGAGCCAAGGCCCACCTCCGTCTCGTCGACCGACAGTCGAGCGCTCCCCGCTTTCAAGACGTTCTGCACCCAGTCCGAGCCTGATCCGTACACCAGAATGAAGACGTAGCCACCCTCGACCGGATAGGCGTCGAGAGGTGTCCGGTAGGTCGTGCCGGATGTGCGTCCGACGTGTGTCAGTACCGGCCATTTCCCGCTCGAGATCGCGCGAGGATTGAACACCCGCTTGTTGACGTGTCCCCACCATCTCGGCATCGGCATTGCGGTCTCCCTTCGCGAGCGCCTTACGAACGTAAGGCTGGCTTACACCTGTAAGGGTGACTTACGGATGTAAGGTTGTCAACGTATTCGTTCCTCGGAGGGGAGTCTGTGTGTCACGGCAACCGCGACAGTCGCTGAACAGGACTCGCGTGATCGAGGGTGCGATCCGCGTTGCCGACGCGGGTGGTGTCGAGGCCGTCACGATGCGACGGGTGGCCCAGGAGTTGGGCATCGAGGCGATGTCGCTCTACCACCACGTGCCCAACAAAGATGCGATTCTCGACGGCCTCGTCGATGCGGTCTTCGAGGCGATCGACCTACCCGACGGCGAGTGTGCGGATTGGCGAGATGCAATCCGTGGACGCGCCTTTTCCGCTCGCACAGTCCTGTCGCAGCACCGTTGGGCTCTCGGTTTGCTGGATTCGCGACGCAACCCTGGCTCGGCGACCCTGCGTCATCTCGACGCTGTGCTCGGAGTCCTCCGGAAGGCCGGGTTCACGCTGCCGATGGCCGCCCACGGAGCCTCGCTGATCGACAGTTACATCGGCGGATATGTTCTCCAGGAGGCGAATCTGCCGATCAGCGGGCCCGTCGACGTCGAAGAAGTTGCGAGTGACATCCTCGAGCACCTTCCGGCTGGAGAGTTGCCCTTCCTTCACGAGATGATCGTCGATCACGGTCTGAGTCCGGCTTACGACCACACGAGTGAGTTCGCCTACGGTCTCGATCTCATCCTCGATGCGCTGGAGGCGCGTCGAGGATCGGCGACACCGGTCCTCGAATAGCGACGATTCGTGTCCAGTTGCTCACCCTTACTGAGGTGACCCAAGGTGTGTGCACGCGGGTGAGCTGCAGTGTCCCTATTGACAGGTGGCTGTATATACAGGACTATACATTCATCAAAAGTGACCCAAGGCACATTGCGTAGATGATGTGATGCACGCCCGCGGTGGCCGAGTCCTTCGATCGATGGAGTTCTGATGACTGAACGTCTTCCTGAGGAAGACCAGACGGGAGACAACAGTGTCCTGCTCGACGGGAGGAGGCTCTCGGTTCATCGGGTGAATGAAATTGCTCGAGAGCCGGCCTTCATCAGACCTGCCGACGCCGCGCTCGAGCTCACTCGGCGGTCATGGGAGACCGCGGTTCGGGTTTCGTCTCGTCAGGCGGTGTACGGGCGCACTACCGGGGTAGGCGGGAATCGCGAAACATCCGTCTCCGACGGTGTGCAGCAGGATCTGAGGCTTCTGAGAAGTCACGCGACGGGATCGGGCCCCAGGCTCCCCGACCGGGTGGTGCGCGCCGCGATCGTCATCCGCACCAATCAGATCCTCAACGGCGGCTCAGGTATGCATCCCGACATCATCGGCGGTCTGGTTGCTGCTGTTGCTTCGCAGAACCTGCCGACAGTGCACGCACGCGGTGCGATCGGAACGGGTGACCTGAGTGCGTTCTCCGAAATCGCCATGGGGCTGATCGGTGAGAGCCCGCTTCGCGACGGACGCACCGGAGTCAGTTGGACTCCACACCACGGTGATGCGCTTCCGTTCATCTCCACCAACGCGATGACGGTGGCGATCGCCGGCGATACCAGTATCGAAGTCGCGGGTTGGCTTCAGCACTGCTTGGTTGTCAGTGTTCTTTCCGTGCTTGCGTCGCGTAGTTCGATCGAACCGTTTGCTGCACAAGTACAGTCGGCAAGAATGCACTTCGGTCAAGCGGAAGTCGCAGAGCGGGTTCGCGATCTGCTGGCACCACACGACATCACACCAGTGAGAGTTCAGGACTCGTTCGGGTTTCGCGCCCTACCGCAAATCTTGGGTGCCACCTGGCAAGCGGTGCATCGACTGCAGAACACGCTGAGTATCGAGATGAATTCGTCTTCGGAGAATCCGCTGGTGTCGGTCGAAGACGACATGGTGTTCCACAACGGAAATTTCCACGCAATGCCAATAGCCCTTGCAGTTGACGAGGCGAAGTTGGCGGTCGCCAGTGCTGCCCTGCTCTCGCAATGTCGGCTCGCCAACCTCTCCGACCCTGCTGTGACCGGCCTTCGTGCGTTCCTCGCAGACGGTCCAGACGGCAGCAGTGGAACCATGCTTCTCGAATACACGACTTCTGCTGCCATCGCCGAGATCCGCTCGTCGGCGGCACCGGGGTCGTTGGGCCACACGGTAATTTCGCGCGGCACCGAGGATCACGCAAGTTTCGCATCCCAAGCTGCAACTCAATTGGCGGACATTCTTACCCAATCTCGATTGGTGCTCGCGTGCGAACTGATCTCGGCGGTTCGCGCACTCTCGCAACAACAGCGTGAGCTGGATCCGGCGACCGAGCTCGGTGCGTACATCGCGCGTGCGCGTTTGGTGCTGGACGCGAGGACCGAAGACCGGCCACTCAGTGCAGATCTGAGTGCCGCCGTGAACTTTCTTTCTCAACCGCTCGACCAGTAAGCAGGTGGACCGAATCACAAGTAGGTGTGTGCTCGAACGGAACTCGACCATTTCTCCTGGGTGCGTCCGGACTCAGGTCGACACGAAAGTAGTTCGTAGATGATCAAATTCGACAAGGTCACCAAGGCGTATCCAGACGGAACCATTGCCGTCGATGCTCTCGATCTGGAGTGCCAGACGGGAAAGATCACCGCGTTGGTGGGTCCTTCCGGCTGCGGCAAGACGACGTCACTCCGCATGATCAACAGGCTGATCGAACCGACGTCAGGCACGATTTCGCTCGACGGCGAGTCCACGGCGGGAATGGATCCGGCTCTTCTGCGTCGACGCATCGGGTACGTGATCCAGCACGCGGGTCTCTTTCCCCATCGCACCATCGTCGACAACATCGCGACCATGCCTCGATTGCTCGGTGCGAGTAAAAAGGAATCTCGCACTCGCGCTATGGAATTGCTCGAAACTGTTGGTCTGACAACCAACTTCGCCGACCGCTATCCGTGGCAGCTCTCCGGCGGACAGCAGCAACGAGTCGGTGTCGCGCGCGCACTGGCCGCGGATCCGTCATTCATGCTGATGGACGAACCGTTCAGCGCCGTTGATCCGGTTGTTCGCGGCCAGCTGCAAGACGAGTTTCTCCGTCTGCAGAAGGAAATCGGAAAAACGATCATCATCGTCACTCACGACATCGACGAAGCGCTGAAACTCGGGGATCAAGTGGTGGTTCTGCGTACCGGCGGCATTCTTGCGCAGGCGGCGACGCCCCTCGAATTGCTGACTCAACCTGCCGACGAATTTGTTGCCGACTTCGTCGGGCGTGACCGTGGGTACCGATCGTTGGGGTTCGCGACATTGGACGGCGAGCTGCCGACAGTTTCAGAACCCGTCGCGCATCTGGGCGATTCCGCTGCGGCGGCTCGCGCACTCACGGGCGATACGTGGCTCTTGGTAGTGGATCCCGCGAACAAGCCGCTCGGGTGGGTGAGGCCGGACGCACTCACGGATTGTATTCGCCCGGATGACTTGAATCTCAGTGGAACACTTGCTGGTTCCACCGGGACGATGCGCGCTCTGCTGGATGCGGCGCTGTCAGCGCCGAGCAAGCGTGGCGTTGTCGTGGACGATACCGGACGCCTGGTGGGAACCGTCACCGCGCACGCTGCAGTGGAAGCCATCGAGGCCGCCGACCTGGCTGACGCGGGGAGGGCACTCCGATGAACTTCGAATGGCTCGGACGTCAGTCCGACCGGATCATGGACCTGGTGGGATGGCACGTTCTACTGTCGTTGATTCCCTTGGTGATCGGCTTGGTGGTCGCGTTGCCGATCGGCTGGGTCGCCTATCGCAGTCGTCGGTTGCATCCCTACGTGGTGGGCACGGCCGGATTGCTCTACACGATCCCTTCGCTCGCGCTGTTCGTGCTCCTACCTCCGATTCTGGGAACCAAGATTCTGGATCCGATGAACATCATCGTGGCGCTCACCGTGTACACCGTTGCTCTGCTCGTGCGGGTAGTGGCCGACGCGCTCGATTCTGTTCCGCCGGAGACGGTTCTGGCAGCGACGGCAATGGGTTACCGGCCGTATCAGACGCTGTTGAAAGTGCAGTTGCCAGTGGGAGTTCCGGTGATCTGTGCGGGTTTGCGCGTCGCAGTCGTCTCGAACGTCAGTCTTGTCTCGCTCGGCGCACTCCTGGGTATTCCGCAGATAGGTTCGTTGTTCACCCAGGGATTTCAGTTGCGTTTCTACACGCCCATCATCGCGGGTATCGCTCTGTGTCTGGTGCTGGCGTTGATCCTTGATCTCCTCATCATGTTGGCGAATCGGCTGTTGACGCCGTGGACCCCGAAAGTGACTACATCATGATCAGCTTCCTTCTCGACGGATCCCACTGGACCGGGCCGGACGGCATCCCCACCCTTCTCGTTCAGCATTTGATGTACACATTCGCCGCGCTGGCGGTGGCTGCGGTTATCGCGATCCCGCTCGGTCTCTACATCGGACACACCGGCCGAGGATCCGTTGTTGTTGCTGGACTGGCGAACTCGCTACGAGCGCTGCCGACGATCGGTCTGCTGATCCTGCTGGTTCTCATCATCGCGCCGTCATTCCCGAACAAACTCGCGTATCTGATCCCCAGCCTCATCGTCCTGGTGCTTCTCGCGATCCCTCCCATTCTCACCAACACGTACGCCGGAGTTCGAGCGGTCGATCAGTCTGCAGTCGACGCCGCGCGGGGGATGGGATTTCGGTCGATGCGGATCTTGACCGAGGTCGAGATTCCATGTGCCCTACCACTCATGTTGTCCGGCATCAGAAGTGCCGTGCTTCAGATCGTCTCCACTGCGACTGTCGCCGCCTACATTTCGTTGGGCGGACTCGGCCGGTTGTTGATCGACGGAAAAGCTCAGAGCGATTACGGCCAGATGGCGGCCGGAGCCGTACTGGTATCGCTGATTGCCCTGGTTTTCGATCTCGGAATCGGCGCACTGACTGCGCGGGTCGTTTCGCCTGGCCTGACCAGACGCGATCGGAAGAAGAAGACCGAGAAGACCGCCGCCCCCTCACAGCGCACTGCTGTGCCTGAGCCCGCACCGATCTGAGGACGTTCGAAATGAAGAAGGTATTGATCGCCGCGTTGGTCGGCGTGACAGCGGTTGCGTTGTCCAGCTGCGGAATCGGCAAGGACCCCTTGGCTACGGACGGCGGCGGTAGTGCTGAGGGCGCCATCGTGATCGGTTCCGCCGATTTTCCCGAGAGCCAACTGATTGCGACCATTTACGCCGAAGCGCTTCGCGCCAACGGTATCGACGTGACCGAGAAGTTGAACATCGGTAGCCGAGAACTCTATGTACCGGCATTGCGCGACGGTTCCATCGATCTGATCCCCGAGTATTCCGGCGCCTTGTTGCAATATCTGGACAGCAAGACAACGGCGACGGCTTCAGACGAAGTATCCGCCGAAATCGATGTGAAATTGCCCAAGGGTCTGGTCGCTCTCGAGCCGTCGCCCGCAGAGGACAAGGATGTACTTGCCGTCAAACAGGAGACTGCGGACAAGTATTCGCTGGAGACCGTCGAGGATCTGGTGCAGCATGCCGACGAGTTGACTCTCGGCGGACCGCCGGAATGGAAGACGCGCGAAAACGGTGTTGCCGGCTTGAAGACCAAATACGGCCTGACTTTCCGGGAGTTCCTGGCACTCGATGCAGGTGGACCCCTCACGCTCAATGCGCTTCTGAGCGGGCAGATACAGGTAGCCGATGTCTTCAGCACCGATCCCGCGATGCGCTCGGAGAACTTGGTTGCGCTCGAGGACACGAAGCACCTCTTCCTCGCGGAGAACATCACGCCGATCATCAACGAGTTGAAGGCTCGTGATGACGTCCGATCCGTGCTCGCGGGGGTTTCGGCGGCACTGACGACTGAAGACCTCATCGAGATGAACCAGCGCGTTGCCGATCTCGACGACATGAGTGACATCGCTCAGGACTGGTTGCAGAAGAACTCCTTGGTGCCATGATCGAAGGCCGGGTGGCGTTCTTGTCGTCGGTCGAACAGACGATATCGACACGCCGCCGCCCGGGGTAACGTCGCGAAGTCAGGCATGCCTCGACCTCGCGGGGAGCCGTTCCCACCAAGGATGCCGACATGCCGAGAAGCCGACCGCGCACACCAGTTGACCGAGTTCGGAACGGCGCAGCCACTACAACCACGGTTGTAGTGGCCGGCGTGTGTCTGGAATCAGGCTGGAACGCCCATGCAGTTTCCGAGTTGCGCTGTAGTTCCGTTCACGACACCTGGTGGCCCTGGGCGGGCACTTCTCACCAGCGCGGGCGTCACCGTCATCGAATCACCGCCGGGAACGCTGACCGACCTCGGCGTCGGTGACGGCTCCACCGTGGCTCAGATCGAATCGACCTACGGCAACGATCATTCGACAATGACGATTCAGACCGAGTCAGGCGAATCGATCTTCGTCACCACCGGTGATCCGGGGCAAGTCGGCAATGGCAACCTCGGAGGGTTGATCGGCTTTTCGACTTCACAATTGCCGATTGCATCCACATCCGAGGGGTGCGGAACGATCACGTACCCCGAGACAGGCGTTGTCGCCTCCATCGACAATCTGCAAGGCGGCATCACTTGTGAGGTGGCGATGGACACCGCCGAAAGGTACCTGAACGACACGTCGCTCAGCCATGCCGGAAATACCTGGTCGGCGGAGTTCGACGGCTGGCTGTGCAGCGTCTTGACTGCAACCGCCAGCGAGCTCGAAGGTCATAGTTTGGAATGTGCTGACAGATCTCGCGGTATCAGCTTTCAGGCCGTTCCGTAGATCCTCTCAGTGCTGCCGAATGTGCTCGAGGCTAGCGCCGAACCGGCACGTGCTTGGTGACTATCCGGTGGATCAGGCGAGCAGCGGTCCGGGCAGTGCGATTGTCGATGTCGAGGCTCGGGTTAAGTTCGGCGACATCGAGAACCGCGAGCTTTCCGCTGGATGTGACTCGATCACATACGTATTGGATTGTTTCCAGGCTGACGCCGTAGGCCGCGGGTGCGCTGACGCCCGGCGCCACGGCGGCGGGAAGCACGTCGAGGTCGATGGTCAGGTAGACCAGATCGACGTCGTCGAGGAAGTCTGCGAGGAACTGATCCACGACGCCTCGACCGATCACTCCGCATTCTTCGTCGAGCAGATAGCGAACGCCAAGGCGGTGAGCCGTGTCGAACAGAGCAGTGGTGTTGCTCGGTTGGCTGATTCCGATCACGCTGTACTGATGTGAGGTGCCTGCCGCGGCTTCGTCCTCGGCGATCTGACGAAAGGGCGTGCCGGAACTGGGGATCGGGTCGCCACGTAGATCGAAGTGCGCATCCAAGTTGAGGATTCCGAGTTTGGCTCCGGCGGTTCGCAAGTCGGAGCCCGCGACGCCGAGGTATGTACCGTAGGCGATTTCGTGTCCTCCCCCGAGAACCACGGGGAAGTGTCCCGAATCGAGCGCAACGCTGACGGCGTTCCCGAGTGCGGCCTGACCGGCCTCGAGTTCTTCACCCGACACGGCAACGGTTCCCGCGTCCTGAATCTGCAGTGGTTCGGCCAGCGCCATGGAGGCCAACCCCGCTCGCAACGCGTCTGGGCCGTTCGCGGCACCGCGACGGCCCTTGTTGCGGCGGACTCCTTCGTCACTGGAGAATCCGATCAGAACACAGTCGCCGGGAGCTGATTCGGCTGAATACGGTTGCACGGCATGATGCCACCGCAGATGCTCGGCAGTGGTGCCGTCGGAGCGCCCGGTCCACGGCTTGGGTTCGATGTCGACTGCGATCTGATGTGCCACGACGGCCTCCCGGTGAGTGTATTTCAGTAGCTTGTGGCGAGTGCGCCGTTTTTCCAGACCTCGCGCACCAGAGGGACGCCCGGGCGGTAGGCGAGGTGGAGGTACGACGGTGCATCGAGCGCGATGGCGTCGGCACGTGTTCCGAGAGAAAGGGTTCCGACGTCGGTGCGCTGCAGCGCCCGAGCGCCACCTGCAGTGGCTGCCCAGACTGCCTCAGCGGGCGTCATGTGCATGTCTCGCACCGCAATTGCGATGCAGAACGGAAGGCTCGTGGTGTAACAGGTACCGGGATTGCAGTCGGCGCCCAGAGCTACGGTGACTCCGGCGTCCAGCAGTGCGCGTGCGTCGGGGTACTTGTTGCGGGTGGAGAAGTCGGCGCCGGGCAACAGTGTTGCGACGGTGGAACTCTGAGCCAGGGCGTCGATGTCCTCGGCGGTGACGTACGTGACGTGGTCGACGGACGCTGCTCCCATCTCGACGGCGAGCTGAACTCCTGGCCCTTCGCCGAGCTGATTGCCGTGGACGCGGGGGATCAGTCCGGCGGCGACGCCTGCGCTCAGGACTGCATGAGCCTGTTCGCGGTTGAACGCTCCTCGCTCGCAGAAGACATCGATCCACTTTGCGTGTGGCGCACAGGCAGGGATCATCTCGTCGCACGCCATGGCGACGTAATCATCGGCGCGGCCGGCATATTCGGGTGGTGGAACATGGGCGGCCAGCAGTGTGACCTCGTCGGTGAACTGTCCGGCGATCAGTGCGCTGCGTAGTTCGCTCTCGGTGTTCTGCCCGTACCCGGTCTTGCATTCGACGGTTGTGCTGCCCGAGCGCAGGGATTCGTCGAGTAGGCGCCGAACATTGGCCTGCAATTGTTCGTCGGTGGCCGAGCGCGTCGCTTCGATGGTGTTGCGAATGCCGCCGGCGGCGTACTTCTCGCCCGCCATGCGAGCCGCGAATTCCTCAGCCCGCTCGCCACCGAACACCAGGTGTGAGTGACTCTCCACGAAGCCGGGGAGCAGGGCCCGACCGCCGATATCCTGACCGATATCGGCAGCCGGGGCGTCGGCGGAATCGCCGACCCAAGCAACAACGCCGTCGTCGTCGAAAACGATTGCCGCGTCGTGTCGTACGCCGAGCTTGCCCTCACCCAGAGTCGGGTCATTGGTGACGAGGGTTCCGATGTTGGTCAGAACTGTGGTTCGAGAACCATTCGTGGTCAATGTCATTCCTAACTCAGGGTGAGGTGGTGGAGCTGTTTCAGTTCTCGGTCATCGGGATACGGACGCCGCGCGTGGCCGCCGTGTCGATGGCGTGGTCGTATCCTGCATCCGCATGCCGGATGACGCCCATCCCGGGATCGTTGGTGAGAACCGCTTCGAGTTTCTTGGCCGCGAGTTCGGTGCCGTCGGCGATGCACACCTGTCCCGCGTGGATGGAGCGTCCCATACCGACGCCGCCGCCTTGGTGAAGTGAAACCCACGAAGCGCCGGACGCGGTGTTGACCAGGGCGTTGAGCAGCGGCCAGTCGGCGATCGCGTCGGACCCGTCGATCATCGATTCGGTTTCGCGGTACGGCGAGGCGACCGATCCCGAGTCGAGGTGATCGCGGCCGATGGCGATCGGCGCGGACAGTTCGCCCGAGGCGACCATCTCGTTGAACTTGAGGCCCGCGAGGTGGCGCTCACCGTATCCGAGCCAGCAGATGCGGGCCGGAAGGCCCTCGAAGGCAACCTTTTCGCCTGCCATGGTGATCCAGCGACGCAGGTGCTCGTTCTCGGGAAAGAGTTCGAGGATGGCCTTGTCGGTGGCCTCGATGTCCTTGGGATCACCGGAGAGAGCTGCCCAGCGGAAGGGGCCGAGACCTTCTTCGAAGAGCGGGCGGATGTAGGCGGGAACGAATCCGGGGAAGTCGAAAGCGCGGTCGTAGCCGGCCTTGCGGGCCTCGTCACGGATGGAGTTGCCGTAGTCGAACACCTCGGCGCCGGCGTCCATGAATCCGACCATGGCCTTGACGTGCGCGGCCATCGCGTTGCGGGAATCTTCGGTGAACTTCTGCGGATCCTTCTCCGACATGATCTTCATGTCGGGGAAGTCGATCCCGATCGGCAGGTAGGCGAGGGGATCGTGCGCCGAGGTCTGGTCGGTGACGATGTCGATGGGGGCCTTCATCTCCAGCAGAGCCGGGAAGATCTCTGCCGCATTGCCTTCGAGGCCGATGGAGAGCGGCTTCTTGGCGTCACGTGCCGCTGTCGCCAGTTCGAGCGCGTGCTCGATGCTGTCGGCCTTGGTGTCGAGGTACTTGTGGGCGATGCGACGGTCGATGCGGGTGATGTCGCAGTCGACGCAGATCGCGACGCCGTCGTTCATGGTGACGGCGAGAGGCTGGGCGCCGCCCATTCCGCCGAGACCTGCAGTGAGCGTGATCGTTCCGGCGAGCGATCCGTTGTAGCGCTTCTTCGCAATGGCGCCGAAGGTCTCGTAGGTGCCCTGCAGGATTCCCTGGGTGCCGATGTAAATCCAGGAGCCTGCGGTCATCTGGCCGTACATGGTCAGGCCGAGGTCTTCGAGACGGCGGAACTCTTCCCAGTTCGCCCAGTCACCGACGAGGTTGGAGTTGGCGATCAGCACTCGCGGTGCCCACTCGTTGGTGCGGAAGACACCGACCGGCTTGCCGGACTGCACCAGCATGGTCTCGTCGTTCTTCAGCGTCTTCAGTGTGGCGACCATGGCGTCGAATGCCGCCCAACTACGTGCTGCGCGACCGGTTCCGCCGTAGACGACGAGGCTGTCCGGGTGCTCGGCAACATCGGGGTCGAGGTTGTTCATGAGCATGCGCAGGGCGCCCTCCTGCTGCCAACCGAGCGTCGTGAGTTCGGGGCCGCGGGGAGCACGGACGGGGCGCGGCTCGTGGCCGGGGGTGCTGATTTCCATGGTGTTCTCCTTGCTTAACTGAAGTTCGAAAGATGTTGGGGGATCAGACGCGAGAGTCGGTCATCGCGGTGTGATCGGGGTAGATCATCGACGAAGGTGGATTGCTGGTGCGTTTGGCGAGCGGGTAATAGATCAGCCCGGTGAACACGATGCCGACGATCCAGGAGATGTCGGCGCCGCCGAGCATGTCCGTGACGGGGCCGGTGTACATCTTCTGGGCGAGGAACGGGATCTGGGCGAGAACGCCGGCGGCGTAGCAAGCCAATGCGGTGAAGTTCCATGCTCCGTATCGACCGTTGACGTCGTAGAGCGCCGGAATGTCGATGCGCTCCTTGGAGATCAGGTAGTAGTCGATCAGATTGATCGCACTCCACGGCGTGAACACCATCAGCAACACCAGGACGAAGTTCTTGAAGTTGTCCAGGAAGTCGGCGCTGGCGGCGATGGCGATCAACACCGAGACAGCGGTGAAACCGAGAATGTAGAGGGTACGGGCGGTGCTCGAGATTCGTGACTGGCCGTTGAAGGCTGTGACGGTGGTCAGGATCGACATGAATCCGCCGTACGCGTTGAGCACGTTCACCGTCAGCTTGCCGACCAGGATGACGAAGTAGATCAGGAAGGCGATGGCAGCGGGTCCGGCCAGATCTCCCATGAAGCCGACCTGGTTACCCAGGAACGCGTCGCCGGCGCAGGCCGCGACGAGGGCGCCGAAGGTCATGGACCACTGTGACCCGATGACGCTACCGAGGAACGTCGACCAGAAAGTGGTGCTCTCGGAGGTGCTGCGCGGCAGGTATCGCGAGTAGTCGGCGACGTACGGGCCGAACGTGAGCTGCCAGCCGGCACCCAGCGAGATCGCGAGCAGGAAGGTGACGATGTCGAAGCCCTTGATACCGACGTACGAGGCGACGTCGTACTCGAGGAACAGTCGAACGGCCAGGTAGGAGAATCCGACGATGCCCACGACGGTGGCGATCCTGCCGACGATGTGGATCAGCTTGTAGCCGGTGACCGCGACGAATGCGGTGAGGAGACCGAAGACGACGATGCCGACGGTGGGGCTGTCGATGTGCAGGATCTTGTTGACGGCTTGGCCGGCCAACACGGTGCCGGTGGCAGCGAAGCCGAGGTACATCAGGATGACGAGAACAAGCGGTACGACGGCTCCCTTGACGCCGAACTGGGCGCGACTCGAGATCATCTGGGGGAGGCCCATGCGCGGGCCCTGTGCGGAGTGAAGCGCCATGACAGCGCCACCGAAGATGTTGCCGATCAGAAGTCCGACGATTGCCCAGATGGCGTCCGCGCCGAATACGACGGCGAGAGCACCGTCGACGATTGCCGTGATCTGCATGTTGGCGCCGAACCAGAGAGTGAACTGGCTGCGCGGGGTGCCGTGTCGTTCTGCATCCGGGACGACGTCGATAGTGCGTCGTTCCGGAGTGAGGATGACCTCGGCCGGTCCATCGTGAGTCATAGGCCTGTCTTTCTGCTGCGAGCCCGTCGAGCGACGGAATCGACGTCGGGGTATTGCCCACCTTCTTCGTGCTTGGTGCTTTGCGCCTGGCGCTCTGTGCGCTGGGTCACTGTCACTGCGGATAAATGTATATGCCTGTATATACAGGCGTCAATACCTGAAACCCGATTTCGCGTAAATGCTGTGTAACACCGCTCGAGAATCAGAAACCCTTACCAGGGTTGAGGATTCCGAGTGGATCGAACGCGGCCTTGATCGATCGGTGCAGTTGCATGCTGTCCTCACCGAGCTCGAGAGAGAGCCAGCGACGCTTCAGAACGCCGACGCCGTGCTCTCCGGTCAGAGTTCCGCCGAGTTCGAGAGCGCGCCGGAAGACCTCGTCCGCGGCGGTCCACACGGCTTCGGGGACCGAGCCGTCGGCAGTGCGGTCGAAGACGAAGGTCGGATGGACGTTGCCGTCACCCGCGTGCGCGACGGTCATGATCTTGACCGAGTGCTCGGCGGCAGCCCGGTCGATACTTTCGAGCATGTCGGGCAGTTTCGACCGCGGGACCCCGACGTCTTCCACCAGACATTGCCCGAGTCGTTCGGATGCAGGATAGGCGAGTCGGCGAATCTCGAGTAGCTGTGCGGCTTCTGCTGCGTCCTGTGAGACGGCGACAAAATCGGCGCCGGCCTGCTCGAAGTGCTTCTGCATCGCCGCGGCTGCTGCGTCGGCGTCGACCCCATCGGCCTGTGCGATCAGCATCGCGGCGGTGTTGTCTTCCAACCCGATTCGTTTCCAGTCGTCGACTGCGCGAAGGGTTGCTCGATCGATCAGCTCCAGCAGGCTCGGCCCGATCCCGCCGCGAACGACCGCGGCAACCGCGTCCGCTGCGGAGCGGAGAGAATCGAAACTGCCGACGACGGTGACCGGTGCTCTCTTGGGCTTGGGCTGCAACTTGAGCGTGGCACTCGTGACGACTCCGAGTGTTCCTTCCGAACCGACGAGAAGACTGGTCAAGTCGTATCCCGCAACACCTTTGACGGTCCTTCGGCCTGTCCGCACGATCCGACCGTCGGCGAGCACAACCTCGAGACCCAAGACTGAATCGCGGGTGACGCCGTACTTCACGCAACGAAGTCCACCGGCGTTGGTGGCGATGTTTCCGCCGATCGTGGAGATCTCGAAGCTGCTCGGATCGGGGGCGTACATCAGCCCGTACTCGTCTGCTGCTCGACTGATGTCAGCGTTGATCACCCCGGCTTCCACGACAGCGAGCTGATCGTCCGGATTGACCTCGAGAATCGAGCGCATGCGAGTGGTCGAGATGACCAGGCAGCCCTCGACGGCTGTCCCGCCACCCGCCAAACCGGTTCCCGCACCGCGGGTTACCACCGGGACACGGTGAGCAGTAGCCCATTTCAGAGCCTCGGAAATGTCGGCCGCAGTTTCAGCGAGCATGACGGCTGCCGGATGGCCGGGTTCGGCGAGATGGGCCTCGTCGCGACGGTACGAGTCCATTACCGCCGGGTCGGTGATCAGGCGACTCGAACCGATCGACCGAGCGAGTTCGTGGACGGACATTCTTTTCTCCAGTCGGTCAAAGGTTGTGTGCGAGAGCATCCACAGCGGCGATCACGGCGTCTTCTGCGGCCCGCTCGCCGACGGTGACCCGCACTCCCTCGCCGGGGAACATCCGGACCGAGACACCCTGGGCGACGCAAGCCGCTTCTAGTGCAGAAGCTCTCTCGCCGAGAGGGATCCAGACGAAGTTCGCTCCGCTGGGGACGGACTCGACGCCGCGCACAGCGAGTTGCTCACGTAGGTGAGCGCGACCCGCGGTTACCGTTTCGACTATCGAATCGGTGTGCGCCGGATCGGTCAGCGCTGCGCAGGCCGCGGCCTCGGCAACGGCGCTGAGCCCGAAGGGCGGTGCCGCGCTGGAAAGATCCGCTGCGATCGCCGGATTGGTGATGGCATAGCCGGCACGAAGGCCGGCCAATCCGTAAGCCTTGGAGAAGGTTCGGAATACGACGATGTTGGGAAAGGCTCGAAGCAGGTCGACGCCGTCGACATCGCTGGTCGCGAACTCCCGGTAAGCCTCGTCCAGAAGGATGAGGACGTCACCCGGGATCGAGCGGGCGAACGAGACGAACTCGGCGGTCGAGAACTCGCTTCCGGTCGGATTGTTGGGGTTGCAGACGAGTACCGCGCGGGTCTGCGGAGTCACGGCTGCCGCCATTGCACTCAGATTGTGCCGGTGTTGGGAATCGAGTGTGACGGGTACACCGCTCGCCCCGGCGATTCCGATCAGTATCGGGTACGCCTCGTAGCTGCGCCACGGGTAGACGACTTCGGTGCCCGGGCCCGTGTATGCGGTCAGTACCTGCTGGAGCAGTGCCAACGACCCGGCGCCGACCAATACCTGGTCGTCGCCGACACCCAGGCGGTCGCTCAACCGGGCGATCAGCGTGTCGCCGAACAGCGACGGATACAAGTGCGAGTGTGAGGCCGCGAGATTGACGGCCTCGAGAATTGCCGCCGAGGGTGCAACCGTCGACTCGTTGCTCGACGCCCGCCACCGAACCTGCTCGAGGCCGGCGGCTTTGGAGTACCGAGGGAGTGCTTCGATTTCGGGTCGGGGGCGAGGCCGCAGCGCTCCGGGCGCGCTCATGCCAGGGCGCCGATCGCGTTCTCCGCGGCCGCAACGAGTGCACCCGATGCCGCCAAGTCCACCGCGGCCTCGATCTCGGGGGACAGGAAGCGATCGGTGCCCGGCCCCTGCACCTTCTCGCGCAGGGTCCGAAGGACGGCTCCGGTGGCGGGTGAGGGCTCGAGTGGGGAGCGCAAATCGATTCCTCGTGCTGCAGTGAGTATCTCGATCGCGAGAACTCGGGTGAGACCGTCGATGGACCGGCGGAGCTTACGTGCACCCGACCATCCCATGGAGACGTGATCTTCCTGCATGGCCGAGGAGGGAATCGAGTCGACGCTGGCGGGGCTCGCGAGTCGCTTGAGTTCGGACACGACGGCAGCTTGTGTGTACTGCGCGATCATCAGGCCGCTGTCGACTCCGGGGTCGTCGGCAAGGAAGGGAGTCAGACCGTGGTTGCGCGCAACATCGAGGAAGCGGTCGGTTCGGCGTTCGCTGATACCCGCGACATCCGCGGTCACGATGGCGAGGAAGTCCAAGACGTAAGCCACGGGAGCTCCGTGGAAGTTACCGTTGGATCGAACCCGTCCGTCGAGGGTGACAACGGGATTGTCGACAGCACTGGCCAATTCGCGCCCGGCGACGAGGCGGGCGTGATCGACGGTGTCGCGTGCGCCGCCGGCGACCTGCGGTGCGCACCGCAGTGAGTACGCGTCTTGAACCCTGGTGCAGTCAGGGCCCGCATGGCTGGCGACGATCGGGGAATCGGCAAGCAGACGCACCATGTTCGATGCGGCCGCGCCCTGGCCGGGGTGGGGGCGAAGCGCTTGGAGGTCCGCGGCGAACACCTGATCGGTGCCGAGCAAGCCCTCGACGCTCATGGCGGCAGCGATGTCGGCCAACTTGAGCAGATGATCGAGATCGGTGATCGCAAGGGCCAGTTGGCCGAGCATCCCGTCGGTACCGTTGATCAGTGCGAGGCCTTCTTTCTCGGCCAGAACCACCGGTTCGAGGCCATGGGCAGCCAATGCTGTTGCCGCATTGGTGAGTTCACCGTCTGCGGTGCGGACGGAACCTTCGCCGATGATTGCCATCGCCACATGAGCCAGTGGTGCCAGATCTCCCGAGCATCCGAGGCTGCCGTATTCGTGCACCACCGGGGTGATGCCTGCGGTGAGTAGGTCGGCGTACGCCTGTGCGACCACGGGGCGCACTCCGGTCCGTCCGGTGGCGAGCGTCGACAGGCGCAGAAGCATCAAGGCCCGGATCACTTCGCGTTCGACTTCCGGTCCCGAACCTGCCGCGTGTGAGCGGATCAGGCTGCGCTGCAACTGCGTCCGCAGATGCGCCGGAATGTGCCGGGTGGCAAGTGCACCGAATCCGGTGGAAACCCCGTAGACCGGCGTGGGATCTGCGGCCAGGGCCTCGATGCGTGCACGACTTTCGGCGATCGCGGTCAGTGATTCCGCGGTCAATGCGACGCCGTAACCGTTGCGCGCGACGTCGACGACGTCGGCGATGGTGACAGCCCCGATTCCGACCTCAATGGTTCGGGTGGCTGTATGGGTGGCAGGGGTGGCGTTCATGGGACTCCAATGATGATGCGGTGGTGATCCAGCAAGTCTTGTATACGAGACTCTAGTCTTGAATATGAGACGAAAACAAGGCCCGCAAAGTACGCAGCGGAGAAATTGGCTACATGTCTGCGGTCGGGGTCTCCACCATTCGATCTCCGAGATCGGCGGAGAACTCAGCGCTTACGGCGCGCACTCGGTCGGCGATCAGGGCACTCTCCTCGGCCGATTTGGAGCCGGAGAGGAAGGTGACGCCGAGAGCTGCGACCGGACGACCGTCCCGCGTGATCACGGGGCTGGCGATGCAATTGATCCCGGATGTCGTCGCATTCTCTTCGACCGCATATCCGCTCTCACGTGCTGCGGCGAGCAGTTCTCGCAGTTCGGCGAGCGTCGACGGCCCCGTTCCGGTCCGCGTCGGCCAGGTGTATCCCTCGTAGAGCGCGCTGATCTGTTCCACGTCCAGACGGCTCAGAATCGCGCGCCCGACTGCGGTGAGATGCGCTGGAAGGCGAGTCCCGATTTCGGTCACCAATCGCACGCCCGGCTTCAGCGGTTCACGTTTGTCGAGGTAGATGACGTCAGAGCCCTGTAGTACCGCCAGATGGGACGTCTCATCCGTCGACTGAGTGAGTGCCAGCATGAATCGTTGGCCCTCACGGTGAAGTGGGCCCGAGCGCATGTACGACGCACCGACTTCGAACGCCGAGACACCCAGGGTCCAGGCGCGTTGATCAGCCCAGTACGAGACGAACCGTCGATCTCGCATGACATTGAGTAGATGATGCGTCGTACTCTTCGGCAGGTCGAGGGCGCTCGAGATTTCGGCCGTCGCCAGCGGCACACCCCGGCGGGCCAGGAGATCGAGCACGTCGAGCACGCGCTCAGCAGATTTCACGCGACTCGTCGTCATGTGGGGTGTGTCCTTACGAGTAGGTAGGAAATCCGGAGCGGGGAACCACATTGTCTCGGATACGAGACTGAATCGCCAAGCGCTCGGATACGAGACTGAATCGCCAAGTGCTCAGGGTGCCTGGCTGCCGAGTTCCGCGGACAACCGTGCGCAGTGCTCCACCAAGACGCGACCGTGGCTGGCGCAGACCTCGTCCGTCAGACGGAATGTCGGGCCGACGACGCTGAGCGCTCCGGCTATCTGACCGACTGCGTTGTAGATCGGCGCGGCAACTCCGGTCGAGTGATCCTCGATGGTGTCGTGCGCAATGGCGTACCCGCTCTCACCTACCTTGCCGCTCAACGCTGCGCCGACGGCGGTGCCGTCCAGGGGAACGCTCTGTCCCACCCACCCCATGTGGCGGATCGCGTGCGTGCCCTCGATCTGATCGAGATACAGCGCAGTGTCTTTCGGTCCCATCGTCGACAGGTAGGTCGATTCCCTCGTGGTTTCGGCGATGGCCTTCATCGCGGGCCGGGCTCTCGGCAACAGTTGATTGTCGCCGAGAGCGCGAGCTCCGATCTGCAGTAGCCGCGGGCCGACGCGATAGACGTTGTCCTCGCCGCGAACGACGAACTCGGTTTGTTCGAGGCTTCTGATCAGGCGAAGGGCGGTACTGGTTGCCAGATCGGTTGCCTTGGCGGCGTCGCCGAGCGTCAATCCGCCGTGCTCGACGATCGCACCGAGAAGTTCGAACGTGCGATTCGCGCTGCGGGTCACGTCGCCGGGGGCCATGTCCTACTCCAAGTGCCGAGGGATGTCTGCGCTGAATCTATCGCGAGCCCGGCAGTACCTCACCGTGGTGCTCGTCCAGCAGGGGACTGCGGCGGACATCGGGGCGTTGGCTCTCACCGAACACGACGGGTTGTCGTACGTAGGAGATCTTTCCTGCTACCGGGTGCTCGAACGATTCGACGACTCCGCGATACTCGGCCTGTGCGGAGGTGAGTGCCTGCTGGACGTCCCAGATCTCCGAGCCGGCGAGGCCCGCGTCGCCGAGAATGCCGACCACGTCGGCGACGGTCTTTCCGGCAGCCCAGTTTTCGATCTCCTTGCGCAGTGCCGGCTCGTTCTCGGTCCGGGCGGTGTCGTCGGCAAATCGAGGATCTGCGATCAGGTCGATGCGATTCATCGTCTGCGCCAATTTCTCGAAGCCGGATTGGCTCGCAACCGCGAGGACAAAGAGTCCGTCGTCGGCCCGATAGGTGTCGAATGGTGTCGACACCGGATGACGGTTACCGACGCGTGGGGGAGTGAGCCCGGTGGATTGCAGTTGGCTGTGTGCTGTCGGCAGCATGGCGAGCATGCTGTCGAACATCGCGACGTCCAGATGCTGCCCGAGCCCGGTCGCCCGAGCGCCCAGCAGGGCGGTACTGATTCCCCAGGCAGCGAACAGCCCGGCGACCAGGTCTCCGAACGACTCACCCAGCCGGGTCGGGCCGGATTCTTCCGAGCCGGTGATGCTCATGATTCCCGAAAGAGCCTGGACTACAAGGTCGTAGGCGGCGGCGCCGGACATGGGTCCGTCCTGGCCGAAACCGGAGATCGACGCGTACACGATCCGCGGATTGCGAGCCCGCGCAGCCTCGTAGTCGATTCCCAGGCGCTTGGTGACGCCAGGGCGAAAGTTTTCCACGACGACGTCGGCGGTCTCGATGAGCGTCAGCAGCGCCTCACGGTCCTCGTCGTCCTTGAGGTTGAGTGCCACCGAACGCTTGCCACGATTGAGCACGTTGAAGTAGATGCTTTCACCGTCGCGGAACGGGCCGAGGTGCCTCGAGTCTTCACCGTGTTCGGATTCGATCTTGACGACGTCCGCACCGGCGTCGGAAAGCAGTGCGGTGCAGTAGGGTCCGGCGAGGATGCGCGAGAGGTCGATGACCCGGATGCCGTCGAGTGGTGGAAGTGCAGACATGTCCGTGCCTTTCAGAAATCGGTGGAACGCGGCGACGGAGCGTTGCCGGCAATGGTGAGCAATTGGATCTGTGAGGTGCCCTCGAAGATGCGGAGAATGCGGCAATCGCGGTACAGGCGTTCGATTTCCGATTCGCGCATGAAACCTGCGCCGCCATGGATCTGTACGGTTTGATCGACGATCGAGAAGCAGGCCTCGGTGGCGACGTACTTCGAAATCGATGCGGCGCGGCGGATGTCCTGACCGGCATCCTTGACGTCGGCGGCCCAGTCTGCGGTGACGCGTGATGCGACCAGTTGCGCGTCGCAGCCACCGAGGAGTAGCTGGATTGCCTGGAAGTCGAAGATCGGCGTGCCGAACTGCTTTCGCTCCGTTGCGTACTCGCGTCCCAGTTCCCAAGCGCGCAAAGCGATGCCGTTTGCCATTGCCGCTACGTCGATGCGTGCTCGGTTCAGGGCGGTCAAGGCGATGTTGCCGCCGCGACCTTCGGTGCCGATCACCGAGTCGAGCGGCAGCACGACGTCGTCGAGGTAGACGGTGTATGTCGGAGCCGAACGAATTCCCATCTTGTCCTGCGGCTCCGAGTAACTGATTCCCGGAGTGCCCTTGGGGACGACGAAGGCGGTGATGCCGCGGAATCCTGCGCTCGGGTCCGTCTTGGCGAAGAGCACGACCAGGTCGGCTTCCTTCGCGTTGGAGATGTACGTCTTGGATCCGGAGAGATGCCAGCCGTCGTCCTCGCGTCGAGCGACGGTACGCATCGAGGCGATGTCGGAGCCGGCGTCGGGTTCGGTGAGTGCAAATCCGGCCAGCAGTTCGCCCGACGCGAGCTGGGGCAACCAGCGGTGCTTCTGCTCTTCGGAACCGCCGACGAGAATCGGCTCGAGGCCCAGGTAGTGCGCGGTGTAAATCGATGCCAGTGCGGCGTCGGTGCGTGCAACTTCTTCGATGGCGACCAGTTGGGTTCGTGTCGACAGGCCCAGACCGCCGAATTCCTCCGGCACGGAAATGCCCATGAGGTCCTGCTGTCCGAGGCGCTTGACCAGCTGCGCCGGGAACTCTTTGGATTCGTCGCGTGCGGCTGCTCCGGGTTGGATCTCGGCGTTGGCGAAGGCTCGGACGGTGCTGCGGAACTCAGCGAGATCAACGCTGTCGATGTCGTGCGCGGTCTGGGTGGTCACGGGGGCTCCTTCGAAGCGAGGTAGTTCACGAATTTCATCTAATGGAATCTAATTGCCACTAGTTGGCACGACTGACTATGGCTGAGGGTGGCGAATTTGTCCAGGGGTGGAGCTGTTGTGTCGCGGCTCACGTTCTGCAATGATCAACTTGTCTAAACCTGTATAGACAAGTTGATCGGATCGAACCCCCTACAAGTCGGAAGCAGCGTGGCTTTCGGCGGAAGGTGCTGACATGAGCCTCGTTTCAGTCGACACGACACCGGACTCCGAGAATGTGAGGAGGGTGTGCAGTACGTATTTCGAGGGCTTGTCGGCTGATCGATACGCGGCGCTCGCCGAAGACCGCAAGCTTGCGATGGTCGCCGCGCACATGGATCTTTCGCGCCGACGGGGACACAACCCGTCGATCTCGAGACTCGCGCCGGCCGGGGAGCTGGGGGACGGGCCGGCAATTCAATACGTCGGCGACGACATGCCGCAGCTCGTCGAAGCGGTACTGGCGACACTTGCCCGCGCGCGCATGGAGCCGGAATTCGTGGTGCACCCAGTGCTTCGCACAGTCGTGCAACCGGCGCACAGCACCGAAGACGCCCGGGTCGGGGAGCGTGCCGAATCATGGATCCACATAGGACTACCCGCACATTGTTCGGACGCGCAGGCGCAGGTGATCGCTGATGACGTCGCCGGAATCCTCGACCGTATCGCGCGTGCCTTCCGCGATACCTCGCCCCTGCAGGATCTCGTCGACGAGGCGCGCGGGCAACTGACCTCGGGCGGTCACGCCGAAGAAGCTGACTTCCTCCAGTGGTGCAGTGCCGGAAACTTCAGTGTCGTCGGCGGTGCGCGAACAATCGACAGGCGCGAGCCGTACACCCTCGGCGTGCTCCCCGATCCAACCCACTCTTCGGATTCGAAGGCGGTACCCCTCTCGATCGGAGTGGTGTACCTCGGGCAAGGGTTCGGTGGATCCGCATACGCCACCGAGATCGACGTGTCCGTCGGTGACCGTGAATACCGATTCATCGGGTCCTTCACCTCGACCGGACTTGTTGCAGACGTCAGGCGGACCCCCCTCGTGCGAGGGCGCGTCGCAGACATCTTCGACGCCTCCGGATCCACCGTGGATTCGTTTGTCGGACAATCGATGCTGGCGGTGATTCAGTCGATTCCGATCACAGTCCTCTTTGCCGCCGACCCGGCCCGAATTGCGGACGCACTGGACGAACTCACTTCTGTGGACGGCCGCACGTCGTTCCATCTGTTCCTGCAACCCGTGGGATGCTCTCCGACGACAGGGCAAGACCAGGAGCTGTCGGCTTTGCTGTTCGTTCCGCGCGAGAAATTCAGTACGACGATCAGAACAACGGCCGAGTCGGTACTCGCCGAGGCGCTCGGTGCCCGCACCATCGAGTTCTCCAGTCGAGTATCGGAATCTCCCTTGGCTGTCGTGCATTTCACGGCCACAGTCGGCGGCGGCGCGAACTTCGCATCGGCGCGACAAGCGCGGGAGATTCGGGATCTCGTCGTCGACGCGTGCCTGACGTGGGACGAGCGATTCGTTCTGGATGCTTCGCACTACGACGAGCAGCGCAGGCGTGCTCAGTTCGCCGAGCAAGTTCCGGTGGCATACAAGCAGGATTTCGACGCCGTCCGCGCCGCCGAGGACATGGCGGTATTCGACGGCCTCGAACTCGGAGAGGTGAGCCCACGGTTGGCCCGATCTGTCGACGGACCCGGTACTCACCGACTCGGGCTGTACGTATCGGGTGACCCGCTCTCGCTGGGCGAGGTGCTGCCCGTATTGCAGAGCCTGGGCGTCGACGTGGTCGACGAGCGTCCGTACGAGCTCGTCTCGGCAGGCTCGGAACAGTCCTGGATCTACGAGTTCACGCTCGACTATCCGAGTGCGCCGGTCGAAGGCTTCGACAACTTTGCCGCGCGGTTCGCAGCGACGTTTGCCGCGGTTCGAAACGGCTCCGCCGAGCCGGACTCGTTCAACGAACTTGTCGCGATCGCCGGACTCGGTTGGAAACAAGTAGTGGTGCTGCGGGCATACGCGGAGTTCTTGCAGCAAGCAGGATTTCCGTACAGCGCCAGTCGCGTCGCCGAGGTACTTGCCGATCATCCCGAGATCGCCGCCGGTCTGTGCGAATTGTTCGAGAGCCGTTTCGATCCCGACGTCGTAGACGGAGATCGAGGTGCGCGTGCAGCAGCGGAGGTGGAAACAGCCGTGGCACAAGTGCAAGGACTCGACGCCGATCGGATCCTGCGCGCATTGTCCGAACTGGTCCGTAACACGTTGCGTACCAACTACTTCGTCTATGGCACCGAATCGCTCGGCGCACTCTCGTTGAAGTTCGATTCGGAGAAACTGTCCGTACTGCCCTTCCCTCGACCGAAGTTCGAGATATTCGTGTACTCACCCGATGTAGCAGGTGTGCACCTTCGCTTCGGTACGGTTGCCCGCGGCGGCTTGCGCTGGTCGGATCGGAAAGAGGACTTCCGCACCGAGGTACTGGGATTGGTGAAGGCGCAGGCAGTCAAGAACGCAGTCATCGTGCCTGTCGGTGCGAAGGGCGGATTTGTCGTCAAACGCCCGCCGGTTCCAGGACAGGGTGTAGACGCGGACCGAGAAGCCACGTTGGCGGCCGGGATCGAGTGCTACCGATCCTTCATTCGCGGACTACTCGATCTGACCGACAACGTCGACAAGCAGAGCGGCGCCGTTGTCGCGGCGCGAAGGGTCGTTCGCCACGACGGGGACGACACTTATCTTGTTGTCGCCGCGGACAAGGGCACTGCAAAGTTCTCCGACATCGCGAACGACGTTGCCGCGCAGTACGGATTCTGGCTCGGCGACGCCTTCGCATCCGGCGGATCGGTCGGCTACGACCACAAAGCCATGGGTATCACGGCGAAGGGCGCCTGGGAGAGTGTCAAGCGGCACTTCCGGGAATTCGGCGTCGATACCCAGCACGACGACTTCACCGCGGTGGGGATCGGAGACATGAGTGGTGACGTCTTCGGCAACGGTATGTTGTGCAGCAAGCACATTCGTCTCATCGCGGCGTTCGATCATCGGCACGTGTTCGTCGACCCGAACCCGTCACCTGAGCGCTCGTACGACGAGCGATCACGTCTCTTCTCGCTCCCACGATCGTCGTGGGCCGACTACGACCCGACCTTGATCAGTGCGGGTGGCGGAGTGTGGGAACGCTCGGCGAAGCGCGTTCCGATCAGTGACGAGATGCGACAGGCACTGGGTCTCGACGCCGACGTCACCGAACTGACTCCACCGCAACTGGTTCGGGCGATTCTGCGGTCCCCGGCAGATCTCTTGTGGAACGGCGGCATCGGAACGTACGTCAAGGCCTCCGGTGAGTCCGACCTCGAAGTCGGCGACAAGAGTAATGACGCGGTTCGGGTGAACGGCAACGAAGTGCGTGCACGTGTGATCGGTGAAGGAGGCAACCTCGGCCTCACCCAAGCAGGACGAATCGAATACGCGCGTATCGGCGGACGGATCAATACAGACGCCCTCGACAATTCCGCGGGAGTCGATTGCTCCGATCACGAGGTGAACATCAAGATCCTTCTCGACTCCCTGATCAGCTCCGGCGTCGTCGCGGACTCACATCGCGACGCACTGCTCGAATCGTTGACCGATCAGGTCGCCGAACTCGTTCTTGCAGACAACCGTTCACAGAACGAACTGATGGGCACCACGCGTGCGGATGCGGGGGCAATGATCGGCGTGCACGGCAGAGTGATTTCGAACCTCGAATCTCGCGGAATCGTCGACCGCGTCATCGAAGGGTTTCCGACCAAGAAGCAGTTCGCCGCGGCCGAGAAGACGGGAACGGGGCTGACGTCGCCGGAACTCGCCACACTGATGGCCCACGTCAAACTCGATCTGAAGTCCACGCTGTTGGCTGGAAGCTCGATCGACAACCAGATCTACCGCAAGGCGCTGGTGAACTACTTTCCGGAGGGCGTTCGAGATGCAGGGGGCGACGCTCTCGACCGGCACCCATTGCGGCGCGAGATCGTCGCGACCGTGCTGACGAACAACGTCATCGATCGGGGCGGCATCACCTATGCGTATCGGCTCGGTGAAGAGGTCGGCGCTGATCCGGAAGACGCGGTACGTGCCTTCACCGTGGTTTCCGAGGTGTTCGGACTGTGGAAGTTGTGGCACGACATCAGCAAAGCCTCGATCTCGACCGCCGTATCCGACGAGTTGATCCTGCTCACCAGGCGACTGCTCGACCGGGCGTCACGGTGGATGCTGACGCGTCGGCCGCAACCGCTGGCCGTCGGGGCCGAGATCAGCAGATTCGGTGATCGCATCGCGGAGGCGTCGACCGAGCTCGATGACTGGCTGGTAGGCGCAGATCAGCGGAACCTGGCTGCGCGAACGGTCCTCATCACGGACAAGGGCGCGCCGGAGAACCTGGTCAGGCGAGTGGAGATATTGCTCGATCAGTTCGGACTGCTCGATGTGGTGGAGATCGCTGACCTCGCCGATCGCGCAATCTCGGAGACCGGTGAACTCTACTTCCGGCTCGGTGAGCATGTTGGGCTCGTCCCGATGCTCAATCGAGTGTCGGCATTGAGCAAGGACGGAAAATGGAACGCATTGGCGAGGTTGTCGCTGCGGGACGAGTTGTACTCGACGGTGCGGGCCTTGACCCTCGACGTCTTGGCCGACGCGGAAGCGGGTGACTCGACAGCGGAAAAACTCTCCAGGTGGGAAGAAAGGAATGCGTCGAGAATCGAGAGGTCGACTCTCGCGCTCGCCGAGATCGAGGCATCGGGGCAACACGATCTTGCTGCGCTTTCGGTTGCGACGAGCCAATTGCGGCGCATGGTGGGCTAGGCCCGGCGCGGACGCCCGCGGATTGATCGGAAAGGTGCGCGAGACGGATAGACTTCGAAGGCCGAACGGGAGAACCGACTCGGTGGTTTTCGACGAACGGGTGGTGGCGATGGCGATTGCTGAAGTGGACGCAGAACTCGCCGTGCTGTTCAACGAGGCAGGCGGCGAGTCCGCCCCTGCCTACGAACGGGTGAAGAACCTCGTGGTCTCGCAGATCAATTCGGGTCGGTGGACCGAAGGCGATCAGCTGCCTTCGGAAAATCAACTGGTCAGTGCACTTGGGTTGTCACGTATGACGATCAACCGAGCGCTTCGTGAACTCACCAGCGACGGTCTGATCGTGCGGATGATGGGGGTCGGTACTTTTGTCGCCGCCACGAAGACCGCGTCCCCGCTGTTCGAAGTAAAGAACATCGCCGACGAGATTCAGCGCCGCGGCCACCGTCATCGAACCGAGGTCGTCTTCGTTCGTGAGGAAGAAACCGACCACGGGCAGACGTTCCTTCGTGAATCGGTGGGCAAACGGGTGTTCCATTCGCTGATGGTGCACTTCGAGGACGAAACCCCGATTCAGGTGGAAGACCGGTTCGTGAATCCGAACGAGGCGCCCGACTATCTGCGCCAGGACTTCACCGCGATCACCCCCAACAACTACTTGAGTGACGTTGCGCCTCTGGTTCGCGGCGAGCATGTCGTGGAAGCAGTGTTAGGTAGCCCGGACGAATGCGAGCTGCTCCGCATCGATCGAGGGGAACCGTGTCTGCTGATTCGCCGCCGCACCTGGTCGGCCAACGGGTTGGTCAGTGCGGCGCGCTTGATCCACCCCGGTTCACGCAATCGCTTGGAAGGAACCTTCGAGCGCTGATCGTTTCGAGTGGGGAGTCCTGAACGCAGGCTCGTCCGATCGCACCATTTTCGGGGTCGAGTTCGGTGCAATCGACCAGGACGTGACTGCGAGCACACTGAGATCATGGGTGGACGGTTATTGCTTCCGCAACCTCACTTCCCGACGAGTGAGACCTGAGCGGATCGCAGCAACGCTATCTACGCCACTGGCTTCCATGATCGAAGGAGTTCGACCTGTGACCGACTTGCCCAAGGACCTACTTGTCGCCCCGAAGTGGCAGGAACGCCTCGACGAACTGGCAGCCAAGCATTCGGTACCTGGCGCGCAGGTCGGTGTGATCGCGCTGGGCGAAGACGGTGCAGCGGATATCCGTGTCATCACCACCGGAGTGACGAGCCTGAACACGCGTGTCGACGTCGACGCAGACACCCTGTTCCAGTACGGATCCGCGAGCAAGATCTGGACGACGACGCTGATCATGCAGCTCGTCGACGAGGGCAAGCTGACGCTGGACACCCTGGTGGTGGAGGTGCTTCCGGAGTTCACGATCGCGGATCCTTCCAACACGAAGGAAATCACGATCCGCCAGTTGCTCACGCACACAAGCGGTATCGACGGAGACCTGTTCAACGACACCGGCGACGGCGACGACTGCGTCGAGAAGTACGTCGACGAACTCGCGACCGCGATCAGCGTCACCGAGCCCGGCGGGCATCTGAGTTACAGCAATGCAGGTTTCGCCGTTGCCGGCCGTATCGTCGAGGTTCTTCGTGAGATGACGTGGGACGAGGCGTTGGTCGAATACCTCTGGAAGCCACTCGGATTGACGCACATCATCACCAAGGCCAAGGATGCCCCGCTGTTCCGCACCGCCGTCGGTCATGTGGCGAACCCGGATCGGACGTCGCCGGACAAGGTGGTTCCGACCAAGCAGTGGCTGCTTCCCCGCGGTATCGGTCCGGCCGGGATCATCACCGGATCCGTCAGCTCGCTTCTGACCTTCGGCGCTGCACACATGCGTGACGGCCTCGCGTTGACGGGTGAACGCATTCTGTCCGAAGAATCCGCGCGTCTGATGCGCACCCCACAGTTCGACCTGACTGCCGTCTCGAGCGTCGATCAGGCCTGGGGTCTCGGCTGGATCCTGTCCGACTGGGGCGGTGTGACGTCCGCGCAGCACGGTGGTGCGACGATCGGCCAGATCACTCGTTTTCACACCTTCCCCGAACTCGGCCTGGCCATGGCAGTTGTCACCAACTCGCGTGGTGGCGGCGCCCTGGCTCACGACATCGAGAAGGAGATCGCTCAGGAGCTCGATCTCGTTCTGCCGGAGCCGAAGTCCGAACCGGATGCAGCAGACATCGATCTGTCTCACATTCTCGGGACCTATGAATCGACAACCGTTCGAATCGAACTCACGCGTGGCGACGACGGCGGATTCCAGGTTCAGAACTTCGCCAAGGTCGAGATCGACGGCGAGCCGCCGGCCCCGCCCACCAAGGTCGTGCCTCTGTCTGCTTCCCGGTTCTCGATCAGTAACGAGAGCGCTTCTGGCGAGATGGCTCACCTCACGATCGATGGCGAGGAATATCTGTACATGACACGGCTTTTCAAGAAGATTTCCGACTAGCCGCGGCGAGATGATTCTCTCCGCTGAATGAAATCTCGGGCAGGTCGAGGGCGATGAGGGCCCTCGACCTGCCCGCACTACTTTCTCGAGGAAAACTCATGTTGAAACCTCTCGCTCCTTTTCCGGACGTGAATCACCCAGCGGCACTGGATGCTTACGGCCTTGCGCCGATCATCGACGGTCACAACGATCTGGCATGGACGGCTCGCGAAACTGCCGCATACTCGGTGGAAAATCTGGAGAAGGATTCCATATTCCAAACCGACATCGACAAACTCGGTCGCGGTGGCGTCGGTGCGCAGTTCTGGTCGGTTTACACCCCGTGTGACAGGACGGAGGCCGAGGCTGTTCAGTACACACTCGAGCAGATCGACTATGTATACCGGATGATCGAGCGGTACCCGGATACTTTCGAATTCGCGCGCACCGGTGACGACGTGCGTCGCATCTGGAGCGAGGGCAAGGTCGCGTCATTGTTGGGTGCGGAGGGCGGTCACAGCATCGGCAGTTCGCTCGGCGTTCTGAGAATGATGGCGCGCCTTGGTCTTCGGTACATGACTCTGACGCACAACGACAACACCGGGTGGGCGGACTCCGCGACGGACACTCGAGTACACGGCGGGCTGACCGACTTCGGTCGCGAGATCGTGCGCGAAATGAACCGGCTCGGCGTGCTCGTCGATCTGTCGCACGTCTCGGTGGAAACGATGAGAGATGCCATCGAGACGTCGTCGGCGCCGGTGATCTTCAGCCATTCGTCCTGCACTCAGCTATGCGGTCACCCCCGTAATGTTCCCGACGACGTCATGAGGCTGCTCGCGGACAACGGCGGGGTCATCATGATCGCCTTTGTGCCCATGTTCCTTTCTTCCGAGTACAACGAGTGGTTCAAAGGCGGGCGGGTCGGCCCACGGCCGGCGATGACGGTGGACCATCTGGCCGATCACGTCGAGCATGCCCGAGACGTCGCGGGCATCGATCACATCGGTTTGGGTAGTGACTACGATGGGTTCGACGACTTTCCGGACGGTATGCAGGACGTATCCGGTTTCGCGGTGATGATAGACCGTCTGGCGGAACGCGGTTGGTCCGCGGAGGACTTGGCAAAGCTGATGGGCAACAACGTGTTGCGTGTGCTCGACGAGACCAGTGCGGCCTCGATATCGAGCCTTTCCTAGCCGTATCGACGCCCGAGAAGATGAGGATGAGAATGAAGAAGATTCGTACCGTTGCACTGAAGGTGGTTGCTTCGGTGTCCGTAGTTCTGGTTGTGCTGGTATCGATAGCGCTCGTATTCAACGTCGGCTCCAGCAAGGCGAACGTTCCGACCGCGGAAACGGGCAACCAGTTCGTGTCCGTCGACGGCAAGAACATGAGCTACTCGATTCGCGGCAGCGGTGATCGGACCATCGTGCTGCTGCCCGGGTTCGGAACGTCCGCACCGATCCTCGACTTCAAATCACTCATCGACGAGCTTGCACCTGACTACCGAGTTGTCGCGATCGAGCCCTTCGGCTACGGATACAGCGACGCAACCGACAAGGACCGCACGGCTGAGAACATCGTCGAAGAGATACACGAGGCTGTGCAGGCCTTGGGGATTGACGAATACATCCTCATGGGTCACTCCATCACAGGTGTTTATGCCTTGGACTACACCGCGAAGTACGGCGACGAGGTCACCGCTTTCGTAGGCATCGACAGCAGCGTCCCGGGGCAGCCGAACATGGACACCAAGTTCCCGATCGAAGTCTTCCGCGTTGCAAAGAAATTGGGCTTCTCCGACGTTCTGGCGAAACTCGGTGGCAGTGAGGAAACCGATGCCTACCTCGATGAAGCCGAGAAGGCAGAGATGAGCCGACTGGTCGCGAAGAACAACTTCAGCGACACGTATCTGAACGAAATGGATCACCTTTCCAGCAACTTCGCCGCGGCGATCGGCAAGACGTTCCCTGCCGATCTCCCGATTCTGTTGTTCGCTGTACAGAATTCCAAGGTCCAGGGTTGGACAGAGCTGCACGAAGAACAGGCAGCATCGGTCGATCACGGTGAATTGGTCTTGCTGGACGGAGACCACTACCTACACCACACCAAGTCGAAGGAGATCGCCGAGAACCTCGAAAGGTTCCTGGGCGAGCTGAACTGAAACCCGTAGGACGTTAATGTTGAATGCGGGGCCATCGAGTCGAGATGGTCCCGCTTCTTCTTTCTCTACTGATCGTTCGGAGGCGTTGTGGCACAGACCTTGTCACGTGATGAACTGGCGAGTGCGCTGGACTCGGCGTATTCGAAACTCGACGCGTTACTCGACGGCGTCGCCGAGGCCGATGCGTTCGACGCCGTTGCCGTCGATGCGTGGACGGTGCACGACGTACTCGCTGTGCGTGTCTGGTGGGCAGAGGCCGTCGTAGAGTGGATAGGTGCCGGACTGCGAGACGAGACACCGCAGACGCCGGCTGCGGGTTACAAGTGGACGCAAACACCCGCGCTGAACCAGTCGGTGGTCGAGGCGAGTGCAGGTACCTCGGTTCGAGAGCTTCGGGATCGTTTGCGCGCGGCTGTCGCAGCGCTGCGTCGATACGTGGGAACTCTCGAAGACGATCAACTGCTGTCGGTCGGGGTTTTCTCGTGGACCCGGACGTGGCCGGTCTCGAGGTGGATCGCCGTCAACACGATCACCCAATACGCGTCGTTGTCGAAAATGATTCGGCGAGTGCTGAAGTCGAACAATCAGCCCTGAAGTCGATGCATCCGCCATACATCCGGTCCGTCGGGGAGCGAGGTCTGGCCGACGATCGTGAAACCGAACCGTTGGTACAGCGGGAGATTTCGTTCGGTCGACGTGTCGAGCCAGCAAGCCTGTTCGGTTCGATCCAGTTCCGCCAAAGCATGTTTCAGTAGCGCAGAACCCAATCCACTGCCCTGCGAATGCGGTGTCGTACCGATCGTTGCCAACGACCACGCGTTGTCGGGGACGGGAAGCGTAGACAGTTGTTCGTCAGCCTGGAGAACGCGCTCGAACCGATCTCCGTGCAGTTCCACGATCTTCTCGACAGTCGCTTCATCAGGCTGCGGGGCGTCGGGCGGCAGGACTGCGATGACGCCGTTGCCTGAATCATCGATGTATGAACGTCCGAACGGTAGTGCCAGGTGTTCGAGGTAGATCCGTTGTAGAGCGGCGACCCGTTCCACGTGAGAGTCTTCGGCGACGCACCAGTTCGTCCAGGGATAGTCGGCAAAAGCCTCGCCGAGAACCTCGGCGGCACGGTCGAGGTCGTCGATGGACAGCGGTCGAACAGAATTCTGCATAGTGCCACTTCAGCACAGTGGTGTCTTCTGTCGCCACTCGATTTCGGCGGTGTAGCAGGTGCGCGGGCCGTGGTCACGTACTTGTGAGTTCATTCAAGAAAGTTGGACGCGGCTGTCGATCCTGCGTTCACTGGTAGTGATCGGGTAGTCGCCGAGCTGTCAATTTCGGGCACATGAGATCCGGGTACGGCGATTCCCCGCGAAGGGAATGAATATGAACAGGCTCGAAGGCAAAAATGTAGTGATCACCGGCGCCGCCAGCGGAATCGGGCGTGCAGCAGCACAACTCATGGCGGCAGAAGGCGCCAAGGTGCTGGTCGCCGACCTCGATCCAGCTCGAGCGGAGGAAGCAGCGGCGGCGATACGCGAGACCGGCGGCACTGCGCTGGGTTTCGGCGTCGATGTCATGAACGAGGAGTCTCTGGCAGCGATGATCGAAAGGGCGGTCGCCGAATTCGGTGGCATCAACGTCTTGTGCAATCACGTGGGCGGTAGTAATCCGCGCAAGGATCTCGACCTGCTCCGGATGGACCTGGACGAGTGGGATCGCGTGATGTCGCTCAACGTCCGCAGCACTGTCGTCGCTTCACGACTTGCCATTCCGCACATGAACAGTGCCGGTGGAGGATCGATCGTCAACACGGCCTCGGTAGGTGGATTGATCGGGGATTCCCTGCAGTCTGCCTATGGATCCGCCAAAGCGGCAGTCATTCGTCTGACGCAGTACATCGCAGTCCAGTACGGAGCAAACGGTGTTCGGTGCAACGCCGTAGCGCCGGGCGCGATCATGACACCCGCACTCGTGGACAACATCCCTGCTGATGTCATCGACGGCATGAAGCAGGCAAACGCGCTGCCCTACCTCGGTGAGCCCGAAGACATCGCACACGCCATGCTCTACCTGGCCTCGGACGAATCTCGCTACATGACGGGGCAGACCTTGGTGGTCGACGGTGGACTCACCAGCAAGAGTCCACTCGCGACCGGCCGTTCGTCGATGTTGAGCTGAGTCAGCTCCGCCAACCGCTGGGGCCGGCGCCCAGAACCTCGATGGATCCCTGACTGGCATGTGAATGCTTGGTGCGGTGCGTCATTCGCCACCTTCCGTCGATTCGGGTCCAAGAATCGTGGTAGTCGCCGAGGGTGAAGAAGTTCAGGTGAGCTTTGCTCCCGGTGCCCACATGCATGTCGCTGACATAGGAGCGGCTGGTGGCAATATCACCGACCACCTCGACCAGCACGTTGCCGATCAGATGTTGGGTGGGACCGCACTCGTCGAGGAACGAGCGGATGGAAGCCACTACCTCGGCAGGTCCACGAAGAGTTCCGGTTCCCAGTTCTGCCGTAGCGTCCGGAGTCATGATCCGGTGGAGTTCATCCCAGTCCCGCGCGTCCATGGCTCGGGCGAACTCGAAAATGGAGCGGGTGATCTCGCGTTCGTCGAGAAGAGTGGTGATGTCGACGCCCATGCTGTGCGCCTTTCTTAACGTCGGGGGGTTAATAAAGGCGCACAGCAGAAGTCAGCGGTTCAGCAGCTTGCGCATCGCTTCGGCAGCGCCCTTGACCATCTTGTCTCGGGGGAAGCCGCTGCGCTTCTTGGCGCCTTCGTAGTTTCCTGCAGCAACCCAGATCGGGCCGTCGGCAAGGTGTTCGAGACCTTCGCGTGCAACATCCTCGGGCTCTGCGACGTTCATGCCCGGGATGTCGAAGTTCAATCCCGCGCGAATCATGGCCGGCGTGCGAGTGACACCGAGAATGAACTCGACGACGTGAACGCCGTACGGCTGAAGTTCGAGCCACAGGCTTTCGGCGAAGATGCGACCGAAAGCTTTCGAGGCCGCGTAGATGCTCTGGTGCTCGGAGCCCATGAATCCGGCCAGCGAACCGAGCAGCATGATGCCGCCTCGTCCGCGATCCTTCATCAAACCGCCGAAGTGGTGAGAGAGTTCGAGTTGCTTGTTGATGTTCAGCTCGATGACTCCGGCGAATCCCTTCAGATCACCGGTCACGAACTCGTGGCCGTAGCTGTTGGCGCCGGCGTTGAAGATGAGCAGGCCGACCTCGACGTCGTCGGTGACAGCCTTGATCTGGTCGAGCGCGTCGGGAACCAATAGATCCAGTGCGAGAGTGCGTACTTCGACGCCGTTGGCGCGTGCCTTGGCCGCAGTCTCCTCGAGCGGCCCCGGCTTGCGGGCGATGAGAACGAGGTTGATGCCGATCTTGCTGAGCTCGTCGGCGAACCCTGCGCCGACACCTTCGGAACCGCCGGCGATGACTGCCCACGGGCCGTAGTACTGGGGATCGATCATTACTACCTTCTTCGAAAGATGTTGGCTCGGCTAGTGAAACGGAGCGGGTACTGGTTCGCTGTCGTCGACGATCGGCTGAGGCACCGGCTCGTCGTTGAGAATCTCGAGCTTGCCGGCCGTTGCAGCGTTCACGATGGACGCGATCAAGGCGCCGCACTCCTTGCGGGGAGCACCGGGTCGTCCTTCTCGCTGCCCGAATTCACGGTCGTCGGCGATTTCGAGGCACTGGGCGCGGGCCTGGTCACTCCACTGAACGGTGGTGTGTTCCCAACTGTTCTTCTGGACCAGGACCTGCGCCTTGCACTCAGCGCACTGAAGAGGCTGCATCTTCGTCTGCCTTCTTCGCAGCGAGGTTGTCTTCGACTTCCTTCTGCCAGGCGGCGACGGGTCGCGCGGTGTCGAGTTCGAATTCGAAGCGTTCGGTCATCTCGGGAGCAATGTCCGCGACGTCGACGTAGAACTGTTCGTACCAGCGGCGGAGCTGGTAGACCGGGCCATCCTCTTCGCACAGGAGCGGGTTCTCGATGCGAGTCTTGTTCTTCCAGATCTCGACGTCCTGCTCGAAGCCCTTGGCGATGAACGTGCCGAAGTTCGCGGCCATCGCGTCGGCGGCTTCACCCTGGAAGCGATCGGACTTCTTGACGATGATGCCGTACTGGAGCACGAACTTGTCAGCGCTGACCGGGTAGTGGCAGTTGATGAGCACAGAGTCGACGTTGTAGTCCTCGTACTCGTAGGTCAGGTCGTCGACCATGAAGGAGGGGCCGAAGTACGTGGCAACCGAGTTGCTGCCGACCATCTTCGGGGTGCCTGCTGCGTGGGGACGCATATCGGAGCGAGCGACGCCGCGCATGTACTGCGTTGCGGCGTGGCCTTCGAAGACGTTCTTGAAGTACGTCGGGAAGGAGTAGTGCACGTAGAAGAAGTGCGCCATGTCGACGATGTTGTCGACGATTTCACGACAGTTGGTGTCGACGGTCGTGGTGTACCAGACCCAGTCGCTCCACTCGTCGCTGAGCGCGCCTTCGATACGGGGGATGGCTACGTCGTCGGTCGGCGGGTTGCCCTCGGGGTCGTGCCAGACGAAGAGCATGCCGTCCTGGTCGAGGGTCTGCCATGCGCGCGTCTTGGCCAGCGGGGGAACGCGGCGTGCATAGGGAATCTTCTGGCACTTGCCGTTGCCGCCCCAGCGCCAATCGTGGAACGGACAGGCAATGGCGTCGCCCTTGATGGTGCCCTGGCTCAGGTCGCCACCCATGTGACGGCAGTACGCGTCGAGGATCTTGACGTTGCCTTCACTGTCGGCGAAGACGACGAGCTTGGTGCCGAACGCCTCGATGGAGTGCGGCTGGCCGTCCTTGAAGGACTCCGTGAGCCCAATGCAGTGCCATCCACGTGCAAAGCGAGTAGGCGCGGTTCCAGCTTGGATCTCGCGAACTTCGTCGTTGTCGGACTGATTGATCGTCACGATGAGTCCCGTCCTTTCCAGGGTCAGTGTCGACGCCCGACGCTAGGGGAGCGTGAATTACCGCTGGGGCCTCGTCTCACTGGCCGGGACCAGCGGCGAGCGAGTGGATCCGGCGGCTGATCCCGGCCTCCGGGACTTCCGATCATCGGAACGCGTGACCGACATATCGTGACGGGGCAGCCGTTATGTCTATCTGCCGATCCGCTCCCTCACGGTTCGGTGCGAGGAGTGTCTTCCATGGTCAACAAGGTTCTGAGCTCAGTCCGTGATCTGCTTCCGAAGATCGCGGCCCGCGCTCAGAAGGTCGACGATTCGCGCAAGATCTCCGAACGGACCATCCGGGAGCTTTCCGAAGCCGGCGTCTTCTCCATGCTGGCGCCGAAGAGATATGGGGGCGCCGAGAGCGACCCGGTCCACTTCTACGAAGTGGTCAGGGCAATCTCCGCTGCCTGTGGTTCGACCGGTTGGGTCGCGTCGGTGGTGGGAGTGCACCCGTGGCATCTGGCGCTTTTCGACGACCAGGCACAGGCCGACGTGTGGGGAGAGGATCAGACGACGCTCATCTCGTCCGCGTACGCGCCGGTCGGTCGACTGACGGCGGTGGACGGTGGTTACGAACTGTCGGGCCAGTGGGGCTTCTCTTCCGGCTGTGATCACGCGAGTTGGGCATTGCTGGGCGCGATGGTGGTCGGGATGGACGGCCGGCCGGTCGATTTCATGACGGTGTTGGTGCCGCGTACGGATTACGAGATCCGAGATGTCTGGGATGTCGTGGGGATGCGCGGCACCGCGAGCAACGAGATCGTGGTCGACAAGGCCTTTGTGCCCGAGCACCGATTGAAGCGCAACTACGAGACCGCACAACTTCGCGGCCCAGGCCAAGCAGTCAATCCTGGTCCGCTGTACAAGCTTCCGTTCGGGAGTATCTTCACCTCGACGGTCGCGGCTCCGTGTGTGGGCATCGTCGCCGGTTGTTACGAGGGGTACTTGGACGTGATGCGTGAGCGGGTCCGTCTGAGCTTGGGTGGTGGACGGTTCAGTGAGGACCAGTTCGCTCAGGTTGCCGTCGCGCGTGCGTCGTCGGAGATCGATGCCGCGATTCTGCAGATGGATCGCAATATCCGGGAGATGTACGAACTTGCTGTCGCCGGCAAGGAGCTTCCGCTCTCGATGAGGCTGCGCGCGCGTCGTGATCAGGTTCGCGCGACGGAACGTTCGGTGGAGGCGATCGACATGCTGTTCAAGACGGCAGGCGGGAACTCCCTCTCTCGCGGAAACCCGATCGAGCGTGCGTGGCGAGACGTTCATGCGGGCAGCGTTCACGTTGCCAACGAACCCGAGCGCGCGTTGGCGCTGTACGGCCGGGCGGCGTTCGGACTGCCGGTGGAGGACAACCTGATCTGACCGGTTGGCGCGCCGCCGAGTGGGGTATTTGCCTCTGGATGAGGGAAGTTCCGGCGCTGACTATCGGCTCGATCGTGGACATGGCGGGTGTCGCGCGGGCGAAAGTGATGCCGGCAGGCCGAAGCGGTGTCTTCGAGGAAGTCGGTGCGGGGGTCTCGCCGAGTTGGAATGTTTTCTGCAGCGACGATCGGATTGCCTTCACCGATTCCTTTTCCGTCGTGGGTGATCTCCGGTTGCGTATCGACCGCTCCGACCTCCGCGATCTCGGCGGGGGCGTGTCGTGGGCGCCGGCCACTTTGTACGAGCAAGACGGTTCGACGGCTGCCGTGTGCACTCGGTCCGCACTCACTGCCGTCGTGGCGCGGCTTGCTGCCTACGGACTGGAAGCTCGCGTGGGTCACGAGATCGAATTCACTCTTTTCGGTGATGCGTGCGACGGAGCGTGGTCGGCGTACGGGTTAGGTGCAGTCCTTCGCCGCGAGGACTTCCTCAAGGACCTTCTGCGCAATGCCGAACGCGCACAACTTCATATCGAGCAAGTTCATGCGGAGTACGGACCGGATCAATTCGAGATCTCCATCGCTCCGAGCGCTCCTGTTCAAGCGGCCGATCTTGTGGTGCTTGCCCGGATCTTGATCAGCCGCACTGCCAGAGCCCATGGATTGGCGGCATCGTTTTCACCGATACCTACGATCGGAGGTGCCGGGAACGGTGCACACCAGCACTTTTCGTTGATCTCAGGTGGGCGGCCCGTCTTCTCCGGTGGTGGTCAGGACTACGGGATGACCGACGAAGGATCATCAGCTTTGGGTGGAATCCTTTCTCACCTCACGGAATTCACGGCCGTCTTTGCTTCCTCGCCGCTCTCCGGCCTCAGGCTGCGTCCGGACAATTGGTCGGGGGCCTACGTCTGTTGGGGGCTCGAGAACCGGGAAGCGGCACTGAGGTTCTGCACGGAGTCACCGTCGAATCCACACGGCGCCAACGCCGAAGTCAAGATCATCGATCCATCGGCCAATCCGTATCTGGCCACCGCTGCGGTACTCGGTCTTTCGCAGATCGGTATCGACAATGCCGCGCCATTGCCGCCTGAAATCGTGGTGAATCCGTCGACTCTCACAGAGGCGGAACGTGATGAGCGCGGGGTGACCCGAGTCCCCACCGATCTCGGCGAGATCGTGCAGAAGTTCAACTCCTCCTCGGTGGCGAGGGAAATCTTCGGGGAGTCGATCATAGAAGCGATGGTGTCCGTGAAGGGAGCTGAGCAGGAGACGTTCTCCCAGATGGACGAGGCGACAACCGTCGAGAGGCTTCGATACACATGGAGTTGAAGGGGTTGACGCTTAGGATCGTGAGTTCTATGTTTAAGTTATTCCTTAATTAAGGAGTTGCTTACATGGACGAGCGAAGTGGTCGACTCGATGCAGTGTTCAGCGCACTGGCCGACCCGACGAGGCGTGAAATGCTCTCTCGCCTGACGGATGGTTCGATGACCGTCGGTGAGCTGGCCGAGCCGTTCGAGATGAGTCGGCCCGCCATCTCGCAGCATCTGAAGGTGCTCGAGCGAGCCGGTCTCATCGAACGAACCGCCACCGCGCAATGGCGCACCTGCACCCTTCGCGCAGAGGGGCTCGACGACGCCAGCGCATGGGTCGACGAACACCGGCGCGGTTGGAACGAACGCTTCGACCTCCTCGACGAGCGTCTACGTGAGCTGAAGCAACGTCGACCGAAGAAGGAGAAGGACAATGAGTGACCAGAATGCCGATGCCACCGCAGAATTCACCATCACCCGGATCTTCGATGCGCCGCGTGACCTTGTCTGGCAAGCGTGGACCGATCCCGACGAGGCGGCGCGGTGGTGGCACCCCGAGGGTGTCAGCAGCCCTCGGGAGCACGTCACGATCGACCCCAGAGTTGGCGGAACGTACCGCTACCTGATGATCAACGACGAGAATGGTGCCGAGTTTCCCACCGGTGGAACCTATCTCGAGGTCGACGAGCCGAAGAAGCTAGTCTTCACCTGGGGGGATCCGGGAGATTCGGTGGACACCGCTCCTCGAATCACGGTCACGCTCGCAGATCGGGGAGACAAGACCGAGATGACATTCCATCTGGTCGGGATCCCAGGTTTCAAGGGCGACGGCAACGTCTACGACGGGTGGGAATCCGCGTTCGACGTGCTGGACAAGGTATACCGCGGCGAGTAGTCGGGAATCGGACACCGGCACCGGGGCACCGGTGATTGAATGGAGTGAACACACCATTCAATCACCGACGTGGGAGAGCCTGATGGCACCAGAGGTTGCGGTAGTTCTCGAGGGATATACCTACTTCGAATGCCCGCGCTGGCACGAGGACCGAATCTGGGTGTCGGACTTCTATACCTACCAGGTGATTTCGGCCCGTGAGGACGGGACCGACGTTCGCGTCGAGGCGGAGATTCCAGGGCAGCCGTCCGGGTTGGGGTGGCTTCCGGACGGCAGATTACTGGTCGTCTCCATGCGGGACCAGAAGATTCTGCGGCGAGAATCCGATGGCGATTTGGTGGTGCACGCAGACTTGTCCGGGTACGTGAGTGCCAACGTCAACGACATGCTGGTCGACGCGCAGGGACGAGCGTACGTGGGCAACTTCGGGTTCGACCTGATGAACCTGGCCCCCGTCGAGACGGCAGATCTCCTCCGCGTCGACCCGGACGGATCGGTGCACGTCGTGGCGCGAGATCTCCACTTCCCCAACGGGATGGCTCTGGCGTCGACCGGAGATCTGCTCGTGGACGAAACGCTGGGAAATCGAATCAGTGCGTTTGCCGTCCAGCCCGACGGCTCTCTGGGCGAACGCCGTGATTGGGCGTCGTTCGGGCCGGTACCTGGTGGACCCGAGATGGAGACCACCCTCGCTGAGATCGTCGTTGCGCCCGACGGATGTTGCATCGACGGAGACGATTCGATGTGGGTGGCCGACGCACTCGGAAGTCGAATTCTCCACGTCGACCCGTCTGGCAAGACAATCGATGAAATTGCCTTCGACAGCGGCGTCTTCGCTTGCGGGCTCGGCGGTTCCGACGGTCGTACGCTGTTCGTCTGTGCCGCCCCGGACTTCAACGAACACGCTCGCAAGGTGGCAACAGAAGGAAAGCTGCTGTCGATTCGTCTGGAGCCTTTGGGCTGACATGGAATTGGTGACCTCGCTACCTGCCAACACTCCGCTGCGGCAGGTGGCTCAGCACGTCGAACGCATCGAGAACCTCGGTTTCGACACGGTGCACATCTCCGAGACCATTCGCGACCCCTTTGCCGTGGCGGCACTGGCCGTCGAGCACAGCAGTACTCTCACTGTCCGGACGTCGATGGTTGTCGCGTTTGCGCGCAGTCCCATGGTGACGGCTTTGGCTGCCTGGGATCTTGCAGGTTTCTCGGGTGGGCGATTTCAACTGGGGCTCGCAACGCAGGTGCGCGGGAACATCGTCGGGCGGTACTCGATGCCGTGGACCAATCCTGTTGCACAACTGCGCGATTACGTCAGTGCTGTAAGGGAGATATTTCAAGCGTTCCAGACGGGCGGCGAACTCGACTATGCCGGCTCGCACTACACCTTCAACCGACTGCAGCCCTACTTCAATCCGGGGCCGCTCGACGTTCCAGCTCCCGAGATCTGGACCGGGGGAGTGAACTCCCGCATGTGCTCACTGGCAGGAGCCGTCGCCGACGGCTTTGTTGCTCACCCCACCAGCTCCCATCCGAAGGTGCTCGCGGAGAGGATCATTCCATCATTGACGGCAGGCGGAAGGAAGCCGCGGCTGATTGCCGTTCCGAAGACGATCACCGGCAAAGATCGTGCCGCGATACTTGCTCGACGAGAAGCGGTGCGCAGTGAACTTGCCTTTCTCTACTCCACACCGGCATATCGAACCGCGCTCGAGGTTCTCGGCTTGGCGGGGATCGGCGAGAAGCTGACTGCGATGGCACGAACGGGTGATTGGGCTCGACTACCAGCTGTGCTCACGGACGATGTTCTCGACATCTTGGTCACGCAATGCACCTACGCCGAACTCCCCGGGGTGCTGAGTTCGAAATACGCGAGTCTCTGCGACGGCATTGCACTGGCAGTGCCGGCGGATCCCGCCGACGACCGCGCCTTCGCAGCGATGTGTGAGGAGATTCGAGCCGCCGCAGCGTCCGCCAAGTGACTTCCTTCAAGTGGCGTCTGCTCGATGCGATCCCCGGCCACCTGGGGTTCAGCCGCGATCTCATCTGCCACGGGTGATGTGCAAATACCGCGAGACCGCCAGATTGACTGGACAGGGTTCCGCGTGAGGTCACGTCCGATGGCATCGCGTTCTTGCGTGGACGAGGACACAAGGACCGGAGGAGAGTGCTCATGGGTGCTGAGACCAAGCCTGCAACACCGTTCACCGTCGAGGTCAATCGCGCGGCAGTCGACGACTATCCCATGTCTGACCGGGAGGATTTCGGCGACGCGGACCGCGGGTTCATCGCCGGGTGGGAGAACGATCAGGTCTTCAACGACGAGGGCGATCTGATTCACGACGGTCAACCTCTCGAGTACATCACCGATGACAAGCAAGCGCCTGACTCTGTGAACCCCAGTCTGTGGCGGCAGTCGCAGTTGGTGAGGCGCTGCGGGCTCTACAAGGTTGTCGACGGGCTGTACCAAGTCAGGTTCGCGGTTAACCTGACCATTGTCGATGCGCCGGACGGACTGGTCATCATCGACACCACCACCAGCGCTGATCTAGCCAAAGCAGGCCTGGAACTCTTCCGCCGTGAACTCGGCAACAACAAGCCGATCGTCGCGATCATCTATACCCACACGCATTTCGACCACTACGCCGGCGTCAAGGGCCTCGTCGACGAAGCAGACGTGGTGTCCGGCAAGATTCCGGTCGTCGCGCCTGGAACCATCGAGTCTTTCAACAAGTTTGCGATCGGCGAGAACGTCATCACCGGCAATGCGATGTCGCGGCGAATGGGGTACACCTTCGGTTTGATTCTGCCCCAATGTGATTGTGGTCTGGTGACCGTCGGTCTGGGATCAGGCGCCGACGGAATGAACATCCACATGACCTACATTCCGCCCACTGACGGCATCACCAAGACCGGTGAGGTACGCAATCTCGGCGGGTGGGACTTCGAGTTCCTCTACGCTCCCGACACCGAAGCGCCGGAGGAGATGCATATCTGGATCCCGGCCATCAAAGCGCTCACCTGTGCCGAGAACGCCAATCACTCGATGCACAACATCCAGACGATCCGAGGCGCACGCACGCGAGATGCGCGCAACTTCGCCAGATACCTGGATGAGACTTTGGTGCGGTGGGGCGACGAGGTCGAAGTTCACCACGGTCCGCACACGTGGCCGGTGTGGGGGAACGCCACGGTGGTGGAATTCCTTGAATCACAACGGGATATGTACAAGTTCATTCACGACCAGGCGCTAAGGTTCGCGAACCAGGGCTACACGCCGCTCGAAGCTGCGGAGGTCGTCCGGCTACCGGAAGCCATCGGACAGAAGTGGTACAACCGCTACTACCACGGCGGACTGCACCACAACGTCCGCGCGGTCTTCCACAAGGAGCTGGGATTCTGGGACGGTGACCCGGCGACGATCTTGCCGTTGCTGCCCGAGGATCATGCCAAGCGGCACGTCGACCTGATCGGGCGAGAGAAGATACTTGCCGAGGGGCGCAGTGCTTTTGAAGCGGGCGACTATCGGTGGGCGGTGCAGCTACTCCATCACCTGGTCTTCGCCGATCCTGACGACGAGGAAGCAAAGAACCTGCAGGCCGACGCCTACGAGCAACTCGGATACCAGCAGGAAGTCCCGCAGTATCGGTCGATCTTCCTCGCCACCGCAATGGAATTGCGCAACGGCGTCACAGGTGCCGGTCAAGTCAACACCGACAGCACGGACACGATTTTGTCGATGCCGATCGATCTGCTCTTCGACTATGCGGGAGTACATCTCATCTCAGAGAAGGCGGACGACGTCGACATTTCGATCAACTTCAGTTTTACTGACACGAAACAGGATTGGAACATGTGGGTGCGACGGGCAGTTCTCAACGCGCGTTCGGGCCGCGCCCCTGACGCGCAACTGACCCTGACCGGTCCCAAGCCGTTGCTTGCCGGCATCCTTCTCCAACCAGGAAAGGCCTCTGCCATCCTCGACACCGGAAAAGTCACGTCCGACGGTGATGTTTCGGCGCTGACTCGCTTCGCCGACATCATGGACACGTTCGATCCGAATTTCAACATAGCGACGCCGTGAGAAAGATTGTGGGGCAGCCGATTGCGATATCGGCTGTCCCACGATCTGTTGCCACGGAGTGTGATTGAACTGTGTTACTTCGCCATGTCCTGAGCTGCTCGGTACGAGAAGACCATGGCCGTGCCGAGTGGAACTCCGGGGCCGGGGTAGAAGCGGCCGCTCAGTGACGCGCTCGTGTTGCCTGCGGCGTACAGGCCGTCGATGGCGCTGCCGTCAGCACGCAGGACTCGGCCGTTGACGTCGGTGACCAATCCGCCCTTGGTGCCGAGGTCACTGAGGACGATGCGGGCCGCGTAGAACGGACCGTTCTCGATGGCCGTCAGTGCCGCATTCGCGCCGCCGTTGGGTGGGCAGAAGAACGCGTCGTACGGGTCTTCGCCGCGATGGAACTCTTCGTCGACGCCCAGTTTTGCGGCATCGTTGAACTTTTCGACAGTGCTGCGCAATGCGTCGGCCGGTAGTCCGGTCTTGGCAGCGAGTTCTTCGAGAGTGTCGGCACCGACCCACGTTCCGGCTTCGAGGTGCTTGGCGGGCGCCGTGTTCGGGATGCAGATGGCGGGCAGTCCGCCACCCTCGCGCGAGTCGAAGATCATGAACGACGGCACGGCAGAACCGTTGTCGTCGTGAGCATCCATGGCTCGTCCGAACTGGTCGTACGGAAGCGACTCGTTGAGGTAGCGCTCACCGGCGCTGTCGACGACGAGCCCACCGCGAACGCCGACCATGAAGGCGGCGCTGCCGTCGGGCTGCTCGACGCCGGGGCAGAACCACGCCTGATCGAGCAAGGCTGTTGCGCCGCCGACAGCAATTCCGGCGGAGATCGCGTCGCCGGTGTTGGCGCCGGAGGGACCCATACTCCAGATCGCCTTGCCGGGGGTGCCTGCCTGCTCACGCATCTCGGCGTTGCCTTCGATGCCGCCTGCTGCCATCAGGACACCGCGGTTCGCCTTGATTCGCTGGGTTTCGCCGCCGGATTCGACCTCGGCGCCGACAACCCGGCCGTCTTCCACGATCAGGGAGGTGAGGACGGATTCGGTGCGAAGTTCTGCCTTGCCGGTGCTCTGAACTGCGGCCAGCAGACGGCCGATCAGTGCGCGCCCACCGATCATCGGGCCGGGAGCATGATCCTGACCGGTGCGGTCTTGGTCCAGTTCCGGACGCACCTTGCCGGCGAGGTCACCGATGTCGGCGGGATCGAGATCGAGAGGGTTGATGGAGCGTCCCGTGTCCATCCGGCCTTCGGCTTTGTAGTAGTCGGGGAACGCACGGAACTCGAATTCGATGTTCGGGTTCTGCTCGAGTAGAGCGACGACAGCGGGAGCGGTCTCGACGTAGGCGTCCTGGCGCTCGGACTCGGCGTCACCGAGCAACGCGCGCAGATAGGTGCGGGCATTCTCGGTCGAGTCGGGAAGTCCGGCGCGTTCCTGCACCTGGGTACCTGGGAGCCAGATCGAGGCGCCCGAGTAGGCGGAGGTCCCGCCGAAACGATCGGTTTTCTCGAGGACGATCGTCGTCAATCCCTGAGCAGCGGCGGTATATGCGCCGGTCAGCGCTCCGCCGCCGGAGCCGACTACCAACACGTCGCACTCGCTGGTCCAGTCCTGCATCATTGCGTCCTTACTCCAAGAGGGTGGGGTGTCCACGGAATACCGCACGGCACTGGAAGGCCATGCCAGGTCCCACTGAGCGGGCAATATGCCGAGATGGGTGGTCCAGGTGAGAGAATTAGCGCGGTCGTTCGCGGCCGGGACACATAATCGATGATGGGGGCGACGTTGCCGAGAATTGCCGAGGTCAGGGACGCTGCTGAGCCCAGTTCGGACGAGCAGCGGGCGCGCCATGTGCGGATGCTGGAAGCGGCCGCCGAATTGGGGACCGAGAAAGAACTCTCACGGGTTCAGATGCACGAAGTTGCCAAGCGGGCAGGCGTGGCCATCGGCACTCTTTACCGCTATTTTCCTTCGAAGACGCACCTCTTCGTTGCTGTGATGGTCGAGCAGATCGATCAGATCGGCGACAGTTTTGCCAAGCATCAGGTGCAGTCGGCCAATCCGCAGGACGCCGTGTACGAGGTCCTGGTGCGCGCGACTCGCGGGTTACTGCGTCGGCCGGCCCTTTCGACTGCGATGCTGCAGTCGTCCAGTACCGCCAACGTCGCGACGGTGCCGGACGTGGGCAAGATCGATCGCGGCTTCCGGCAGATCATCCTCGATGCGGCCGGGATCGAGAACCCGACCGAGGAAGACAACACCGGGTTGCGTCTGCTGATGCAGCTGTGGTTCGGGGTCATCCAATCGTGCCTCAACGGTCGAATTTCCATCCCGGATGCGGAGTACGACATCCGCAAGGGGTGCGACCTGCTTTTGGTGAATCTCTCACGACACTGACGTGACCTCGCCCCTTCTCGGGGTGGGTTCGTCGTGTTCTCAAAATTGAAATCAATTCTATTATTTGAGTCAGACTTGGTTCAAAGATGACGTTCATTCCGGCATTGCCCTGACATCAACAATAGAATACATTACAGAAAAGTTGACGGTGAGTCAGCTCACCGACCGAAAACTCCACGAAGGAGCGCACATCATGGGTCATGCAGTCATCGTCGAGGCCGCTCGGACACCGATCGGCCGTCGTCGCGGCGCCCTGGCGGGGCTGCACCCCGCCGAGATTCTGGGAGCAGCGCAACTCGGCGTTCTCGAACGAGCAGGCGTCGCACCGGAAGACATCGGGCAGATCATCGGTGGCTGTGTCACCCAGGCAGGTGAGCAGTCCAACAACGTCACGCGGCAAGCGTGGCTGCACGCCGGATTGCCGTACAGCACAGCGGCAACCACCATCGACTGCGCCTGTGGATCTGCCCAGCAGGCAGTGCATTTGATCTCCGGCCTGATTTCCTCAGGTCAGATCTCGGCCGGTATCGGCTGTGGCGTCGAGGCGATGAGCCGTGTGTTCCTGGGCCAGGCAAACGCGCCCGGTACGGGAAACCCGTACCCGGACGACTGGACCATCGACATGGGCGACCAGTTCACCTCTGCGCAGCGTATCGCCGAGAAGCGTGGCATCACACGCGCCGACGTCGACGCCTTCGGCCTGGAATCGCAGCGCCGCGCAGCCCAGGCTTGGGCAGAAGGACGCTTCGACCGTGAGATCGTGCCCGTCAAGGCTCCTGTCGTCACCAAGGAAGGTGTGCCGACCGGTGAGATCGCCACTGTCACGCGCGACGGTGGCCTGCGCGAGACGACAGCCGAGGCGCTGGGCGGACTCAAGCCGGTCATCGAAGGCCATATCCACACCGCCGGCAACTCGTCGCAGATCAGTGACGGCGCGGCTGCGGTACTGCTGATGAGCGAAGAGCGCGCGCAGGAGTTGGGATTGAAGCCCCGCGCGCGGATCGTCGCGTCCGGCATGGTCGGATCCGATCCCTTCTATCACCTGGACGGACCGATCGAATCCACCCAGATGGTGCTCGACAAGGCCGGAATGACTCTGAACGACATCGATCTCGTCGAAATCAACGAAGCGTTCGCCTCGGTAGTGCTCTCCTGGGCGCAGGTTCACGACGCAGATCTGTCCAAGGTCAACGTCAACGGCGGTGCGATCGCACTCGGGCATCCCGTCGGTTCGACCGGCGCTCGTCTGATCACGACCGCGCTGCACGAACTCGAGCGCTCGAACAAGTCCACGGCGCTGGTCACGATGTGCGCCGGTGGCGCTCTCTCTACCGCCACCATCATCGAACGCATCTGACCCGTACTCACACTGTCGAATTGACGAGGTAGACATGACCATTGGATTGAGTGAAGAAGATCGTGACCTCCGCGACTCCGTACGGGGCTGGGCGGCACGTCACGCAACACCCACCGCTATCCGTGAAGCGGTCGAGGCGAAGGTCGAAACTCGCCCACAACTCTGGAGCGGGCTTGCCGAGCAGGGACTTCTCGGACTACACGTGGCCGAGGAATTCGGCGGCGCTGGATACGGATTGGTCGAGCTCGCGATCGTCGTCGAGGAACTCGGGCGCTCCATGGTTCCCGGCACGTTCCTGCCGACAGTCGTGGTCAGCGCCGTTCTCAGCGACGCCGGAGTCACCGCTCCGCTGGCCGGACTGGTCGACGGCAGCACGCTCGGAGCCGTTGCACTGCAGCCGGGTTCGCTGAAGATCGCCCGCGACGGCGACACCGCCACCCTCAGTGGAACGTCCAGCCAGATTCTCGGTGGCCATGTCGGCGACGTGTTCCTCCTCGCGACGGACAGCGGATTCGTTCTGCTCGGACGTGACCGCCTCGAGGTCACGGACTTGGCCAGCTACGACGTCGTACGTCGTAACTCCGAGATCACCGTCGACGGACTGGTCCTCGCTGATTCCGAGATCCTCACCATCGATACGCAGCGTGTACTCGACATTGCCGCAACACTGTTCGCGGCCGAGGCATCAGGCTTGGCCGACTGGGCCGTCACGACCTCGGCCGACTACGCGAAGGTGCGTCAGCAGTTCGGTCGCCCGATCGGCCAGTTCCAGGGCGTCAAGCACAAGGCCGCTCGGATGCTCGCTCTTGCCGAGCAGGCGCGCGTCTGCGCGTGGGACGCTGCGCGCGCACTGACGCCCGCCAACGGCGTCGGTGCCGAAGAGGCTTCTCTCGCAGCAGCCGTCGCCGGAGCCACGGCCCTCGAAGCAGGCTTCTCCGTCACGCGTGACTGCATCCAGGTGCTCGGCGGAATCGGCTACACGTGGGAGCACGACGCGCACCTGTACCTGCGCCGCGCGCAGTCCCTGCGAATTCTGCTGGGTTCCACGGCATCCTGGCGTCGTCGCGTTGCCGAGCTGACCATTGCCGGCACCCGTCGCGTGCTCAGCATCGAGTTGCCGCCCGAGGCCGAGGCGGTCCGCGCCGACGTTCGCGCCGAGCTCGGTCCTGCGCTCGAACTCGAAGGTGCCGCGCAGAAGACGTACCTCGCGGAAAAGGGCTACACCGCACCGCACTTCACGGCTCCGTGGGGCAAGTCCGCCGATGCCGTCAGCCAGCTGGTCATCGCCGAAGAACTGCGCGCTGCGAAGATCAAGCCGCACGACATGATCATCGGCAACTGGGTCATCCCGACGCTCATCGCGCACGGCAACGAAGAGCAGCTCGCCAAGTTCGTCCCGCCGTCACTGCGCGGCGACATCGTCTGGTGCCAGCTCTTCTCCGAGCCCGGCGCAGGTTCCGACCTCGCGGCTCTGAGCACCAAGGCCACCAAGGTCGACGGTGGCTGGAAGTTGCAGGGCCAGAAGGTGTGGACGTCGATGGCACGCGACGCGCACTGGGGAATCTGCCTCGCGCGCACCGACGCCGACGCCCCCAAGCACAAGGGCCTGTCCTACTTCCTGATCGACATCAAGAACAGCGGCCTCGACATTCGCCCGCTTCGCGAGATCACCGGCGAAGCGCTGTTCAACGAAGTCTTCTTCGACGACGTCTTCGTCCCCGACGAGTGCCTGGTCGGCGAGCCGGGCGACGGCTGGAAGCTCGCTCGCACCACACTGGCCAACGAGCGTGTCTCGCTGTCCAACGACTCGTCTCTCGGATCGGGTGGTGAGGCTCTTCTGAGCCTGGTCGACGGACTACCCGGTGGCATCGACGACGAGCAGCTGACGGTGCTCGGAAAGGTGCTGTGCGACGCGCAATCCGGCGGTCTGCTCGGTCTGCGCACCACGCTGCGCTCGCTCACCGGCGCGCAGCCGGGGGCCGAATCCTCGGTGGCGAAGTTGATCGGTGTCGAGCACATCCAGCAGGTCTGGGATGTGGCAATGGAGTGGGCCGGGCCGAGTTCACTTCTGGGCGACCAGCATCGGATGTCTGCAACCCAGATGTTCTTGAACTCGCAGTGCATGTCCATCGCGGGTGGTACAACCAATGTTCAGCTCAACATCATCGGTGAGCGAATCCTGGGTCTGCCTCGCGACCCCGAACCGGGAAAGTGACCTGCACATGAGCAATCGCACCTTCGTCATCGGCGTGGGCATGACCAAGTTCGAGAAGATCGAGACCCGCGACTGGGAATACCCGGACATGGTGACCGAAGCCGTCTCGAATGCACTCACCGATGCCGGGATCAGCTACGACCAGATCCAGCGTGCTGCAGTCGGTTACGTGTTCAACGCGTCGACAGCAGGCCAGCGTGCCCTGTACGAAACGGGTCTGTCCGGTATCCCGATCTTCAACGTCAACAATAACTGCGCCACGGGCTCGACGGCACTGATGATGGCGCGCGAGTGGGTACAGGCCGGACAAGCGGACTGCGCACTGGCCGTCGGCTTCGAAAAGATGACCAAAACGGCGCTGACCGGAACCGGTGAGATGCCCAAGGTCACCACTTTGGATTCGCAGCTGAAGATCATGGTCGAGGACTACGGCTTCGCCCGATCGCCCATGACCGCTCAGTTGTTCGGTAATGCCGCCGTCGAGCACATGAAGAAGTACGGCACCACGGTCGAGCAGATTGCAGCAGTGGCGGTCAAGAACCACAAGCACTCGGTCAACAATCCGTATGCGCAGTTCCGTGACGAGTACACCCTCGAACAGGTGCTCGGCGACAAGATGATTCACGAGCCGCTGACGCGCTCGCAGTGTTCACCGACTTCGGACGGTGCCGGTGCTGCCGTCGTCGTGAGTGAGAAGTTCGTCCGTGAGCACGGACTCGAGGACCGTGCGATCGAGATCGTCGCTCAGGCCATGACCACCGACACCTCGGCAGCGTTTGCCGAGAAGTCGATGATCGACGTAGTCGGCGCGCCGATGACGGCTGCGGCCGCCGAGCAGGTCTTTGCCGAAGCCGGCATCAGCATCGACGACGTCGATGTCATCGAACTGCACGACTGCTTCGCGATCAACGAGATCATCACCTACGAAGGTCTCGGAATGTGCGGCGCCGGTGAAGGCGGAAACCTCGTCGAATCCGGTGCCACTACGTACGGCGGCCAGTGGGTCGTCAACCCGTCTGGCGGTCTGATCTCGAAGGGCCACCCGCTGGGTGCCACCGGGCTGGCACAGTGCGCCGAACTGACGTGGCAGCTTCGCGGGACCGCAGACGCTCGCCAGGTCGAAGGCGCACGAATCGGATTGCAGCACAACCTCGGACTGGGCGGCGCGTGCGTCGTGACCGTCTACCGAGCCGGAACTTTGGAGAACTGATGGCTATCGATCTCGAGGTGGCATTGTCCGCCGAACCGACTGTGCGCGAAGCGTCGTGGACGGACCGCGACGTCATGCTCTACCAGTTGGGGCTCGGCGCCGGCGTGAACGCTCTGGATCCCGCCGAGCTCACCTGGGTGTACGAAAAGGGTCTGAAAGTGCTCCCGACCTTTGCAATGGTTGCGGGCCAGGGAGTTTCGGCGGGTGTACTGCCCGCAGCGTCGATGAGTATGCCGGGAATCGACATCGACCTGCGCAAGATTCTGCACGGTGGGCAGTCGCTGACACTTCACGCGCCGATCCCGTCGACGGGTGCTGCTCGTATTTCCACTCGCATCGCTGACGTGTGGGACAAGGGCAAGGCTGCCGTCATCGTGCTCGAGACGGCGGCCGAGGACCTTGACGGGAATCCGTTGTGGACCACCGGAATGCAGATCTGGGCCCGCGGCGAAGGTGGCTTCGGCGGCAGCGCCGGTCCCGAAGTTGTTGCCGGGGTGCCTGACCGGGCGCCCGACAAGGTACTGACGTCGAGCACGAGTACCTCACAAGCTCTGGTGTACCGACTCAGTGGAGACATGAACCCGCTGCACGCTGATCCCTCCTTCGCGAAGATGGCGGGATTCGACGCTCCGATTCTGCACGGTCTGGCGTCGTACGGCATCGTCTGCAAGGCGGTGGTCGACGGAATTATCGACGGAGATCCGACGCGGGTGAAGAACTACTCGGTGCGGTTCGCCGGTTCGCTGTTCCCCGGCGAATCCATCACCACCTCGGTATGGCAGGACGGCAACACACTGACCTTGGCGGCGACGTGCCCCGAGCGCGAGAACTCCCCGGTTCTCACACACGCAACAATGGAGATCAACTGATGGACCTCGGCACGCACCCCACGGCAGCCACACACCCGGGCGGCACGGTTTTGACGTCGCCGCCGCAGGACGCCCCGGTCGACCGGGCCACGGCAGCAGCGCGTCGCGTTGTCGACGCAATGCTGCGCACCGACCGCGGAAACGCCAATCTGGATCGGGTTGCGGAGGAGCTCAACAGCATTGCCGAGCACCTCGAGCAGCACTCGCCCGAGGTGGCCGAGCGCTTGATCGACATGTGGAACGGTGAGGGCGTGACTCGTCACGATCCGGTGACCGGTCCCGAGAATGCCATTGCGCCGCCGCTGGTTCTTGAAGGGCTCGCTGACGGGTCGGTGCAGGGAGTGGTCACGTTGACGCTGCCGTACCAGGGCCCTCCCGGCCATGTACACGGCGGTGTTTCGGCGCTGCTGCTCGATCACGTTCTTGGCGTCGCGAACGCCTGGGGTGGAACTTCGGGCATGACAGCACAATTGAGCACTCGGTACCATCGCCCGACTCCACTGTTCGAGCCCCTCACGATCAGCGGCAAATTCCTTTCCAAGGACGGCCGCAAGATTCACACCGTCGGTGAGATCAAGACTGCGGACGGCGAATTGTGTGTGTCGGTAGAGGGATTGTTCATCGACAAGACCGTGCCGCGCCCCAGGTAGGGGTTCTGACGAAGGAGGGCCCAGTGGGCAAGCTCGACGGACGTGTAGCAGTGGTCACCGGTGCCGGTATGGGCATCGGGCGCGGAGTGGCAGGCGCGTTCGCGCGTGAAGGCGCGTCGGTGTTGGTTGCCGAGATCGACGAGCCAGCGGGCCTTGAAACCGCCCAGTGGTTGCGGGACGAATGGGGCGCGGAGGCGGAATTCGTCCGGACCGACGTCACCGACAAAGCTCAGGTTGTCGCCATGGTCGACAAGTCCGTCGAGCGGTTCGGACGCCTCGACATCCTGGTCAACAATGCTTGGCGGACTTTCGGTTTCGCTCGGCTCGAGAAGATGACCGACGAGCAATTGCGCGGCGGTTTCGACATGGCAGTGATGGCCGCTTTCTGGGCCATGCAGGCTGCGTTGCCGGAACTCGAGCGTCACGGCACCGGCCGCGTGATCAACATGTGCAGCCTCAACGGCGTGAATGCTCACATGTACTCGGTGCAGTACAACGCGGCCAAGGAAGCATTGCGAACGCTGACTCGCACTGCTGCCCGCGAGTGGGCTCCCAAGCACGTGAACTGCAACGTCATCTGTCCCGGTGCGCAGAGTGCGGCGTACAAGCGTGTCGCCGAAGCCAATCCGGAAAACGTGGCAGTGATGGCCGCCCAGAACCCGATGGGGCGGATCGGCGATCCCCTCGACGACATCGGCCCCGTTGCGGCCTTCCTGGCGAGCGACGACAGCCGTTACGTCACCGGCAACACTCTCTTCGTCGACGGTGGTGGGCACATCAACGGTGTGCAGTGGGCGCCGACCGTCGACTGATCGGCAGTAATTCGGCTCGAGAATCCGGCGTCTATTTGGCCGTGAATCCCGCATCGACCGGCAACGCGATACCTGTGACGTATCGAGCCTGATCCGAGACCAACCAGGCTATCGCGTTGCTGACGTCGGAAGCTTCGATCAGCCCGACGTCCAAGAGATTGCCGACGTCGGCTCCGCTCGATGCGGGGGAGTCTGCGAACAGTTTCGCGACGGCATCGTTGACGACCATCGGTGTATTCGCTCCCGCCGGATGCACGGAGTTGACACGAATGTTGTGGGGAGCAAGCCAGTGCGCCCACGTGCGCCCCAACCCGACGATGGCGTGTTTACTCGCGCAGTAGCCGTCGGATCCGCCGGTTCCATCACCTCCGCGGCCGACAAGTCCCAGTGTTGATCCGGTCAGGACTATTGCGCCGCCTGTCCCTTGCTCGATCATCGCGGGCGCTGCGGCCTGGACGGTATTCCAGACGCCGAAAAGATTGACCTCCATCTGGTCGCGGAAGGCGCGGGCATCGTCGATGTCCGGGGACATCATGCCGATACCGGCGTTGGCCAGGACGATGTCGAGGCTGCCCAACACTGCGATACTTTCGGCCACTGCAGCTCCCAGCGCGGGTAAATCGCGAACGTCGACTTCTCGCGCGACGGCATTTCGCCCGAGAGCCTCGATCATTGCCGCTGTCTGCCTCAAATCCTCGGCGGTACCCATCGGGTAGGCCACCGATTCGATCTGGCGGCAGATGTCGAGTGCGATGATGTCCGCACCCTCCTGCGCCAATCGCACGGCATGGCTTCGGCCCTGACCTCGGGCGGCTCCGGTGATCAGTGCGGTTTTGCCTTCCAACTGTCCGGGCATGGGTGCTCCGTCTGTCGTGAATCATGAGTACTCGGTCATGAGTACTGACTCGAGGGGACGGCGAAACTCGTCGCCGGCGACGTAGTCTGAGTTCAGATACAGCGGGAACTCGCTTCGGAAGAGAAGAGGCTCGGTATGTCCGATTGGGAGAAGAAGTTCGAAGCTGAAGCCAAGGGCCTCCTGGCCGAGGTTGAAGAAGAGCTGACCGTCCTCGAAGGTGTCGACACCATCGATCCGTTTGGTGAAGACGATCCGGACCCGGTTGCTGGAGACGATCCGTCAGCGGGAGATGACGACACCAAGCCGGCCTCAGACTGACCCCTGCGACACGTCGACCTGACCCTGCGACACGCCGACCCGCCTCGACGCCGCTCGGTATCTCAGAACGGTGGCGGGTCGTCCCCGTAGTCGATGGGTTCTCGGTGGGTTCGCGGTGATTTCCGCCGCTTACATTGAACGTGCTCCTCAGCTCGTTTCTGTATTCGCCGGCGTTGACGATTGCGTTCGGACTGGATACGGGCGGCCTTGTTCTCCGCCTGGGTCCGCCGATCTCGACCGCACTGCGGCGGTATCGGGCCATGCGGCCCGGCTATCAACCCTGCGGGGCGTGTTCGGTAGCAATGCCCGGTCGGCGATGTCAGCGACATGGTCCGATCCTCGTTCGACGCGAATCGCCACCGGTCGGAATGCTTGAGGCGATGGTGGTTGCGGCAGAACGCACTCATATTCGATTCGACTGTCTTGCCGCCACGTTCGGGGTCGCCATGATGGAACGGTTCATTGTGGTCCAGATCGGAATTCCAGGCCGGGACATCACAATGCAGCCATTGGCAGCTGCCCGCGATGATCCGCAACCAGGTATCGAGAACTGAACCAGGCCGGTAGACGTACGCCGAACCGGGCACCGATTCGGTGGCGGTATCAGCGGGTACTCGGACGTTTCGAATTACGGCGTCTTGGGCGATGTCGCGAGCATGCTCAGCGCTGATCACCCCGTACCCGTCGAGGTGAGCGGGCTCGCCGCCTCCGCGCAGAGTGGAATCAGTCATCACGACGTGAACCACGGGCCGACGAACGACAACACCACCGCTACGATCCTGCGGGCAATCAGCTCGGCCACAGTTGCACGGCAAGAACGGTGATCCGTTGGTCAACTCGAAGAGCGCGTCGGCTCGTCGCTGCTCGTATGTTCGAGAGTCGTTTCGGCATACCGACATTGCCAACTCGCGTAGTCGGCCGTCGAATGCCCGAGCCTGCTCTGCCGGAATGCTTCCCAAGATCTTTGCCATCCCGTCCTCGGCAGCGCTGACCCCGACGAAGCGATCGGTGAGAGCGCGGCGTCGACGTTCTCGCATACCTTCCGGGTCCACCATCGCCACGATCCGATCGATCGCCGCTGTCAGTCGCCTTCCCGTCAAGCCCGTTCCGCCGGCTACTGGTGGGGCGAGAACCTGCTCGAGCAGTAGTCGTTCCACTTCGTCGATCAATTCGTCTTTCACGTTCGCGGTCGCGGAATCGATCAAACCAACTCGGTACAGATCCAACTCGCCACGCGCCATCGCCGCTCGAGTGCGATGCAAACGAGTCTTCAACGAGAACCCCAACCCGATCAGCTTGCCTGCAGCCGCGCGGCCCATCGTCAGTGACGCACCGACTTCCGATTCAGCCAACTCGTGTGCGGTCGACGACCACGCACCACTGGCGGCATGCTCTGAGCTTCGCCGCGAAAAGAACTCGGCAATCACAGCGAGCTTGCGTTCGACCAGCATCGCCTCACATGCGTGCAGATCTGTCATGAGATCAACCAGCGCACAATCAGTTTCGGTACCGGTCAGCTGCGCTGAGATACCGAAGATCTCTGTTGTCGGGTTGAACATGCATCCATTCTATTCGAATGTGTGTTCGATATGAACTGAATTCTCAAATCAGTCGGAATAGTCCGAGTTTTCTGATTCTCAGCGAATTTCCAAGGCCTGTCGTAGTGCGCTCAGAGGATCCGAGGCGTCACGACGCCCACGCGGACCAGGCCCTTCGGGGTTGACGAAGCGGCCCTCGTCCGAGCGAGTCCACTCTCGTACGGCCCATCGCTCCTTGATCGCCCAGCGACCGTTGCGACGCTCCATGTGGTCGATGAATCGCGCACCGCTGGTGAAGTTGATCATCCCGATGCCTTCGGGCCCACCCCAGTGTGTGGACATCGAATAGGCCTCGCTGATCGCGTGGTCGCCGTGCAGTTCGACCAGGTGGTTGCCGATGTGATGCATCGTGCCGCCGATCGCCGAGAGTTTTGGTGTCACCCAGGCGATGTACTCGTCGATGTTGCCGTCGAATCCGGTGTGATGGTCGATCGCATCCGGGTGGTAGGCGCTGCGGACGAGATCGAAGTCGAGGCGGTCGATGCCACGGCAGTACGTCAGAACCACCTCACGGATTGCCTGCTTGTCGATGAGATCTTGCAGTGCCCGGTCCATGTCACGCCTCCTTGATGCTGGTCATCCAGTCGAGTAGTTCTGGTAGTTCTTCGGCGGCGCAATCGAATACGGCGGGTCGGAGAACGACGACGGACGCGCCGCGGGCGAACCAGTCCCGGGCCTTGTCTGCGGTTGCCGAGAGGTCGACGGACCCGTTGTCGCGTCGAACCGGCGCCGCAGACACTTGCACGCGCGCCGACTCCGGGTCACGTTGGTGAGCTTCGAACGTGTTGCGCAACAGTGCAACACTGTCGGTGAACGTTCCCAGATCGGTCGGGTTCACGGTCCAGCCGTCTGCGACGCGTGCGATGCGGTCGAAGTTCCGCCGGCTTGGTCCGAAACCGAAGAGCACCGGTATTCGGGGTTGGATCGGCAGCGGGAGGCTGTGGTAGTTCTCGAAAGCGAAGTCGCGTCCCTTGAAGGTGGCCGGTGCATTGGTCCACAGTTCGCGGCAGGCTGCGACGGTCTCCTCCATGCGCCCGAATCGCGCGTCGAAAGGCATGTTGGTGGCGGTGTATTCAGCTTCTTGCCATCCAACGCCGAAACCCATGACAGTTCGACCTTCGGACAATGAGTCGAGAGTGGCAACCTGCTTTGCAAGCAGGGCCGCCGGGCGAACAGTGGCGATCAGAACCGATACTCCGAGGCGAGCTCGTTCCGTCACCGCGGCGATCGAAGACAGAAATGAAATCGGTTCGTACCAAGGGTGATCCAACGGGAACAGAAAGTTGTGTTCGACTACCCGCTGAGCGTGAGCGTCGGTATTGAACCCGAGGTGGTCGCCGGTGCAGATCAGATCGATCCCGGCACTGTCAGCACGCGCGGCGAAGTCCAGGACCGGGCGGACCTTGCCGTCGAACAGGGCCTCGAGACCCAAAACGTTGACGCCGATTTCCACAGTCGTTCCTCTACAGTGCCCGCTTGGCATGAGCGGACATGTCGCCCATGTTGTCCAAACAGAAGAGCCTCGAGCTGAACTGCCACGACCCGTCGATGCACGTGAAGCGATCGAAGTAGCGCCCCGACAAAATAGGTTGCAGGGCAAGATCTTCGGTACCTTGTATGACCGTGACGTACGAGAGCGCCGTCGCTGATTCACCGTCGACCGAGATTCGCGTGTTGGTCAGCAGATGTTTGGTGCGTGGAACCGGCGGATCTCCGTACATCCGAATGAAGCCGCTGCAGGCTGCGAACACCGCGTCGGCGTCGGACGAAATGAGAATGGTGGCAACCCCGTCCGGTCCGCACTGCCCGTAGTCGGACTGGGCGAACAATGCAGCGACTTCACGCAATCTGCCCTGATCGATCAGATGCGTGTACTCACAGAGCAGGTCACGGATCGCGGACTCGGCGACGATCCGTGACAGCTCCGCGGTCATACGGTGATCTCGCGCCGAACCATCTTGCCGGTTGCGTTGCGAGGCAACAGATCGCTGGTGATGCGCCACTTCGACGGCACCTTGAAGTAGGAAAGTCGCTCGGCGGCATAGTCGCGCAGTTCCGCCTCCGTGGTGGCAGCCCCGGGACGCAGTACAACCACGGCGGACACTTCCTGGCCGAGGTCGTGGTGCGGCATGCCGATGACAGCGCACTCGATCACGTCGGGGTGTTCGTCGAGCGTCTGCTCGATCTCGGTGGGGTAGACGTTCTCGCCACCACGCAGGATCAGGTCGGAACGACGACCCGTGAGACGGAGACGTCCGTTCTCGATGACGCCGAAATCGCCGGTGCGGAGCCAGCGTCCCGGTGCAATTGCAGACTCGGTCGCCTCGTCGTTCTCCCAGTATCCGAGCATGACGAACGGGCTGCGCACGCACACTTCACCTTCGATGCCGTCCGGCAGCCACTCGCCGAAGGGATCACGAATCTCCATCGAGACGGTGATGATCGGACGTCCGAGAGTGCCTGGGAACTCTTCGAGTTCGGCGCCGACGGCGACCGCAATGGCGGTGCTGCATTCGGTGAGGCCGTAGCTGTCGACCAGAGCATTGCGTGCGAACGGCACCTGCTCCTTGAGGCGTTCCTTGAACGCGGGCGACGACGGCGCGGACGCCAGCGAGAATGCAGTCAACGAAGAGACGTCGTACTTGGCGATGTTGCCGTGTTCGAGTAGCCGCGATGCCATCGTGGGGACAGCACCCCAGTTGGTGACGCGCTCGCGTTCGACCAACCCGAGCACCTTGTCGACGTCGAAGCCGCCCTCGGTCAGGATGACGGCGCTGCCTGTCGCGAGACGGGGGACCACCAGATTGTGCAGGCTGGCGATGTGGAAGAGCGGGGAGGTGAGTAGATAACGCAATGGGCTCGGCTTGGAAGCGTCGTACTCACGGCCGGTGAATGCAGCGCCGATCGCGTCGCTGTATTTGTGGTAGTCGACGACGGCCATCACGTTGCGGTGCGAGTGGAGTGCGCCCTTGGGGCGGCCACTGGTACCGCTGGTGAACAGGATGACGGCGGGGTCGTCCTCGTCGATGTCGGTGCTCGGCACGTCGGAGCCTGCATATTCCGCGATGAGCGCGGGCAGATCCTCTTCCATGGTGAGGACCGTGATGTCTGCCGGCAGTTCGGGGAGGGCGGCGCCGCGCTTGGCGTCCACGACCAGAACCTTCGGGCGTGAGAGCTCGATCCCGTGGGTGACCTCGCGCGGAACCCACCAACCGTTGAGACCGACAGCGATCGCGCCGAGCGCCTGCGTCGCGAAGAACGTCATGACCCATTCGGGAGTATTGGCAGCGAGGATGCCCACACGGTCGCCCTTGCGGACTCCGTACTTGTCCCGCAGAGCAGTTGCCAGCGCGGCGACGGAATCGGCGTGCTCGGTGAACGAGATTCGACGATCGCTGGTGACGAGATAGTCGCCGTCGCCCCAGGCGCGAGATGCCGAGATGAGTTCACCGATGGCGTGACCACGATTCTTCATCACGGGCATGACGGTGCCGAGAACCTCTTCTTCGACGATCTCGAATGGCCCACCTGGACCGGTGAGGCGTGAGACCGCCTGGTCCAGAAGCAACTGCGGATCTGCGGGGGCAGTCATGGAATGGCCTTTCGTATTGTGGCGCTTTTCACGTCACAAAATCTCACGAGAAAATCATATCTGTGGCGGCGGTTACCACTGAGCGAGACTGGGACGGTTCCGGCTTTGAGGCGTCGATACGTTCGAGTCGTATCGCAGTTGGAGTAATCGACATTCCGATATCGACTAGGACACAGGACACGATGACGAACACCGCCACCGAAGCATCTTCGAATGCAGCTCTCGCAGCTCCTCAGCGCGAGGACGTCGCGCAGATGTTGATCGACCGTCTCGGTGATCAGCACCTGGGTCTGCGGACGCGGACGCAGGACTGGAGCTGGGATGAGGTGGTGCGCGAGAGCGCAGCGCGCGGCTCGCTTGCGAAGTCGCTTCGCGCGCCTGGACCGTTTCACATCGGAGTACTTCTGGAGAACGATCCCGAGTTCCTGTTCTGGCTCGGCGGCGCGGCACTGACCGGGGCCACGATCGTCGGCATCAATCCGACCAGGCGTGGAGCTGAACTCGAGGCTGAGGTTCGGTACGTCGACTGCCAGCTGATCGTCACCGACAAAGCGGGCTACGAGAAGTTGTCCGGCCTTGACCTCGGACTGACCGAAGATCGTTTTGTTCTGGTCGACGACGCGTCATACCCGGACAAGATTTCCGCTCACCAGGTCGAGTCGCCTCAGATCGACCTCGGCGTCGACGCGTCGACGCTGTTCTTGCTTCTCTTCACCTCGGGCACCACCGGAATGTCCAAGGCAGTGCGGTGCAGCCAGGGGCGTCTGACGCGGTTGGCCTACGCGAACTGCGCCAAGTACGACATCGACCGCGACGACGTCTGCTACTGCTGCATGCCGCTCTTCCACGGCAACGCGTTGATGGCTCTGTGGGCGCCGGCCCTTTCGCAGGGAGCTACGGTCTGCCTCGTTCGTAAGTTCACCGCCTCGGGATTCATGCCGGACGTTCGGTTCTACGGCGCAACATATTTCACCTACGTCGGTAAGGCTTTGGGGTATCTCATGGCGACGCCGGAACTGCCCGACGACATCGAGAACACCCTCACGCACGGCTTCGGGACCGAGGCGTCGCCGGGGGACAAGGCAGAGTTCATCCGACGTTTCGGTGCACAGCTTTTCGAGGGATACGGTTCGAGTGAAGGTGCCGGTTCGGTCGTACTAGATCCGAACCAACCTGCCGGCGCGCTTGGCCGTCCCGCGAGCGAGAACATCGTCATCGTCGATCCCGATACCCGCGAAGAGCGACCCCGCGCGATTCTCGACGAGCACGGTCACGTGCTGAACCCCGACGAATCCATCGGCGAGATGGTCGACAAGGCCGGATCGAAGAAGTTCGAGGGGTACTACAAGAACGAAGACGCCATTGCCGAGAAGATTCGCCACGGTTGGTACTGGACAGGCGATCTCGGCTACGTCGACGAGGCCGGGTTCATCTACTTCGCCGGACGTAAGGGTGACTGGATCCGCGTCGACGGTGAGAACACCTCGGCTTTGATGATCGAGCACATCTTGCGTCGGCACCCCAAAGTGATTGCCACGGGTGTCTTCGCGGTACCGGATCCGCGTTCGGGCGATCAGGTGATGGCAGCTGTCGAGGTCGCCGACTTTGCCGATTTCGATCCGGCCGAGTTCGCCGCCTACCTTGCCGCGCAGGCGGATTTGGGTACCAAGGCAGCGCCGCGATTTGTTCGTGTTTCGACTGATCTGCCCGTCACGGGCTCCAACAAGGTACTCAAACGTGAACTTCAAGCCGACCGCTGGCGGACCGACGAACCAGTGTTCCACTGGGTGGGCCGCGGCACTCCCGAATACACGTTGATGACCGAAGCTGACGTGGTGAACCTGGAGAAGGAGTTCGAGACTCACGGTCGTACGCGGTTCCTATGACACGGCCGCACGCGGTTCCTGTGAGTGGTGTTGCGCTGGTTACCGGCGCTTCCCGGGGGATCGGCCGTGAGTGCGCGCTTGCCTTCGCGCGCGCCGGATTCGACGTTGCAATCACTGCTCGCACCGTTCGTGAAGGCGAAGGGCGGGCGGCCCCGCGAACGAGGCAGGGGGAGCAGGTCATTCCGGTACCCGGCAGTCTGGAGACGACGGTTGCCGAGATCGAGTCCTTCGGTGTGCGCGCCTTGGCCGTTCCGATGAATCTGCTCGATCTGGCCTCCGTCCGCGGCGCCGGTGAACGGGTGCTGGCGGAGTGGGGACATGTCGACGTGTTGGTGAACAACGCCTACGCACAGACGGTCGGAAACATGGACCGGGTGCTCGACATCGAGATCGACGACGCCCAGGCGATGGCGATCGGCAACTATCTGCACCAGCTTGCGTTGATTCAGGTGATTCTGCCGTCGATGATCAAGAGCGGCAACGGGGTGGTCGTCAACCTCGCATCTGGTTCGGCGACCCTGGATCCGCCTGCGCCTCCCGGCGAGGGTGGTTGGGGTTTGTCGTACGCCGCGTCGAAGGCGTCGTTCGGACGTATCGCCGGAGCGATCAACTCGGAGTATCGAGGCGCCGGAATCAAAGCGTTCAACCTGAGTCCGGGATTTGTCATCACGGAATCAGGGAAAGCCCGTGGTGGCGCGGACGCGATAGTGGAAGCCGGATTTGCGGCCACACCGGCATCCGTGCCCGCCGCTGCTGCGGTGTGGCTTGCAACAGATCCGGATGCGGACCGGTTCCTCGGTCGCGTCGTGGACGGTCCGAAATTGATGGCGACACTGGAGGAAACGGTATGAAGCTCGGCGTAGTTGTTCCGGTCGAATTGGGTCGAAGTGGAGATCCCGACTGGATTCTGCAATTCGCCCGTGCGGCTGAATCGTTGGGTTTCGACGAGATCTCGGCCGTGGAGCACTCGGTGGTCATCGCGGATACGGCGAGCGAATACCCGTACTCTCCGACCGGAAAATCTCACCTACCCGATGACTGTGACATCCCGGATCCACTGGAACTACTGTCATTTGTTGCCGGCGCCACAACGACTTTGGGTCTGTCCACCGGAGTTCTGGTGCTTCCCAACCACAATCCGGTAGTGCTTGCCAAGCGCTTGGCGACGCTGGATCGACTTTCGGGTGGGCGATTGCGCATCTGTCTCGGTCTGGGCTGGATGAAAGAAGAGATCGAAGCGTGCGGCGGTGACTTCGAGCGCCGCGGCAAGGTAGCCGATGAGGCCATCGCGGTGATGCGTTCACTCTGGGAGGGCAAGGAAGCAGTCGATTTCGACGGCGATTACTTCTCGTTCAAGGGTGCGTACAGCTGGCCGAAGCCGCACCGCGAATCCGGAGTTCCGCTCTACATCGGTGGACACAGTCTCGCTGCTGCTCGGCGAGCAGGCCGGTTGGGTGATGGTTTCCAGCCGCTGGGACTGGCCGGTGAAGATCTCGACAAGGCTGTAGCGGCGATGAAAGCGGCTGCGGTGAAGGCAGATCGAGATCCTGCCGACGTATCGCTGGTACTCGGTGCGACACTGCCCAGGCTCGACGAAGCGAAACTCGACTGGGCACGCGGGTTGGGAGCCGATCGAATCGTGTTGTCCGCGAGCCGTCGTGGCACGTCGTTGGAATTGATCATCGACGAAATGGCTGAATGCTCGAAGCGGCTGGGGCTCGGCGCGTAGTCCTTCGTCTGATCAGGGATGCGCCAGCCCGTTCAGGACCATCGCGCCGACGAAGGCAGCGTTGTCGGCTGGGCTGTCCGATCGGCGGGTGAAGCACCTCAGTAGGAGGGTGTTGGTGATGCCTGCGGCGATGTCCATCGGAGCACTGATGGTCGACATCGCTCCGTTGTCCTGGCCGCGCTGCACAATCGGCGCGATGATCGAGGGAATGTTGAGTTTCTCTTTGAGCGAGAGCAGGCTCTCGGGCTCGCCGTAGGTGTCGTGGGCAACGGCAACCAGCAGTGCATCCATGAACTCTGTTTCGTCAGAGGCTAGTTGTGCGCAGCGGAGTAGGAAGTTCTCGATGATCGCGACGTCACCGAGACCGATCAGGATGTCGTCGGCAACGGTTTCTCGCAGTGAGTCCACGCGACTCTGAAGGGCTGCCACCAAGATGTGGGGCTTGGTGGGAAATAGTTTGTTGGCGGCGACGCGGGGAACTGCCGCCGTGTCGGCGATGTCGTTGATCTGCGTCATGAAGTATCCGCGCTTGCCGAATTCGCTACGCGCAGCGGCGAGAAACGCCGCTCGCGGATCACGCGGCAGCGGACGCGGCTCGGCGGGCTGGTCGATGGGACCGACAACGTCATCGAGGTGTTGGTGAAGGCCGGACGTGTCGACGACGGCGCCCAGTATCGCGAGCAGTGCGTCGGACATGATGTCGGGTGAGACGGAGCGGGAATCGATGCGGCTACGAATGCGGAAGCCGTCGATCACCGCGTTGACCGTGACAGCGAAGGTCTTGGTGGTGAACGGCCTTCGGAGTGTTGCGTCGGTTTTCTCGAAAAGGGCCTCGTAGGCCGCGGATACGAGCTCGTCGCGTCGACGATATTCGTTTTCCAGAGCGGTGGAGGTTCGCCGGTGTGAGCCCGCAAAAATGTGTGAGAGAAGGCTTCTTGCAGTCGACGCGTCGTTGACGATTGCGTCGAATGCCTCTTTGACGAGAGTGGTGACCGTCGGACGAAGCGCGTCGTCGTTTGCGGCCAGCTGCGCACGCACGGTCTGCTTCACTTTGTCTGCGCTGTGCAAGGTCGATTCGGTGAGGCTGGTGATCACGGCCTCGATGAATTCGGATTTGGTGCGGAACTTGCGAAAGAACGTGGCCTGCGACGCACCGGCTTGGTTGACGACCTGTTCGCTCCGAAGTCCGCGTTCGAGAATGTCTCGAGGGGCCTCGACGAGAGACGTCACGCCGGCATCGACGAATTGCATGGTGGAGGCGTCGCGGTCAGTCATCGCCGGTCCTTCGGTCGTTCGACAGTCTCTCCCGCACATAACGGGCAAACAAGACTCTATCGAGGTCAAGGCCTACTCGAGTGGTGTTCTGAGAGTGTTCACTCTCGCTCGAGAGTTATCCCAGTCAACAAACGGAGTGACCCTGCGACCATGCTCCGTTTCCATGGGAGTTCGACCGCGCGAAAAGCCTGGAAGTTAGGGACACCACCGATGAAGACTGCTGACTCACCCAGCCTCAGTAGACGTGAAGTACAGGTGCTGTTGACCTGGATTCGCTGCGACTCGAAAGCCGAAGTCTCCCGTGAGTTGTACATCGCGGAGGGGACGGTGAATACGCATCTCGCGCGTATTCGAGGGAAGTACGACGAAGTGGGCCGGACAGCGCCGACGAAGATGGCGCTGCTTGCACGGGCCCTTCAGGACGGGCTGATCGGTATCGACGAACTCTGATCGAAGCGCGAGCGATCGGGTGCGTCGATCCGGGAAGTCAGTCGAGGGCGGTGGCGTCGGTTGTCGGCGTCTTGGTGCCGGGAGTCGCTTCGATGTCGAGAACGACCTGGCTGTCGGTGGCTTCTTCGGGGAAGACGTACCGACGCATGGCCCACCAGCGGAAGGCCGTCGCCAGCAGGGTCCCGATGATCGATCCGCTGATGAAGTCCGCGAAGTTCTCCATCAACACCGACACCTCGGGTTGACGCAGGTGGAACACGTACCTGGAGGTCCAGAGAGGTACCTGGTTGATGGCCAAACCGATACCCGCGACGATGAAGAACAGAGCGGCCTCGTGATGGCGCTGTCGACCACCGCGCTGAGCAAACGACCATTCGCGGTTGAGGACGTAAGACAGAACCGTCGCGATCAGGACCGCAAGGATGTTGGCCGTCACCGGGTGCTGAGGCAGAACCGTCCACTTGATGCCGAAGAACAGCACCGTGGTGACGATGAAGGCGATGCCGCCGACCACCAGGAACTTGAGCATTTCTGCGTGCGGCAGGACGCGCACGAGAACCCGCTCAGGAAGCCTATTGACCATCTTTTCGACAAACGCCATTGTTCGAGGCTAACCCTGAATACGACCGACGGCACAAATCGTCGATGCCCGTGTCGGCAAGATCATCAGAATCCGTACCCGAGAATTGCGGGCTTCTCTGCGTTGAAGGCGAAGTCGAAATTCCGGATTTCCCGCGGATCGGACGCGTGGAGTCGGTGCGCCGCCGCGAAGGTCTTGGCCTGGTGCTCGCCCAGGTACAAGCTGCTCAGGACATCAGAGGGCATCGTGATCGCGGGCTCCGCGTCAGTGGCCGTACAGGTGGCCTTGCCACCCTTGACCTGAAGTGCAAAAGTTCCGCCGGCCTTCAGGAACGGATCTTCGACCTTGATGACGGTGTCCAGGTCAGCAGCATATTCACGAGCCTCGAGAGCCGCGGGCACGTCCATGATGCGCAGCCACAGTCGATCGGAGCGCGTCGTCGTTCGGGCAAGGCGGTAGTCCGTCAGCATCAGCCGGAGTGGATCGGCAGGATGTTGGCGTGTCTCGATCCGGGTGACGAGGTCGAGGCCGCAGATCGTGCGCCACAGCGCCGCGTGCGCGTCTTCGGTGATCGTCACGAACTCGTCGATCCGGGCGATGCTGTCGCGGCCCTCGCTCGTGTGCCGGTAAGCGATGTATCCGTCCGCGTGTGTCAGAAAGAACAGTCCGGAGGCGCCGTCACGATCCTCGGACGGGTCGGCGAACATGTGGTCCCAGAGCGGTTGCGGACGCAATTGAGCGCCGGGTGTCAGCAGTCGCCAGCGGTCGTAGATCTCGGGTAGAAGCGTCGAGGCAGCTTTGACGTCGACGATCGACACGCCACCGTTGTCGGGCACCTCGGGGCGGAACCGCGCGAAGCGGCGATCGAGGGTGATGCCCTCGCTGAAGGTGGCCGGGCCGTATCCGAAGCGGTTGTAGATGCCGGCCTCGCTGGCCGTCAGGGCGGCAAGTGGTGCTCCGGTCGACTCGATGTGGGCGTGAAGTGCAGTGAACATCGAGCGTAGGACGCCACGGCGACGGTGAGTCGGTGCGACGGATACCCAGGTGATTCCGCGCGTGGGGAGCTGGCGTCCGCCGGGCACGGTGAATTCCATGTCGATTTCGATGGCCACGCCGACGGGTAGGTCACCGTCGACGGCGAGGATGATGTCCTCGGGCTTGTAGAGCGCCTTCGTCAGTTCGCTGACCGCGGGAGACGGGTGAAAACCGAACCCCACCGAGTCGAGTAGTTGGAGAGCCGGCCAGTCGCTCTCGGTAGCGGTGCGGATGGTGATCTTGTTTTCGGGGCTCACGTATATCGACTTTGGCATAGATTGCGTGAAGACGCACATGAATATCGGGGCTGACGTTTCCGCACCGGCTCCCAGGGGTACCGCCCGACGGACCAGTCCTGCGGCACGGAGAAAACCGATACGGAGAAACACTGTGGCGATCACCGACATCAAGGAATATGCCCATCTCACCGAGGAAGACGTCGAAGCGCTCGGGCGCGAGTTGGACGCCATTCGGCTCGACATCGAGGAGAAGCGCGGCGCGCACGATGCTCGATACATCCAGCGGACGATCGCGTTTCAACGCTCTCTGATGGTGGCCGGCCGCATCGTCTTGTTCGCCAGCAAGAAGAAGCCTGCCTGGATTCTGGGGACTGCGCTGCTTGGGGTCGGCAAGATCATCGAGAACATGGAACTCGGCCACAACATCATCCACGGTCAGTGGGACTGGATGAACGATCCCGAGATTCACTCGAGCAACTGGGAGTGGGACAACACCTGCCCGTCCTCGGGATGGAAGCACTCGCACAACTTCACTCATCACAAGTTCACCAACATCGTCGGCCTCGACAACGATGTCGGCTACGGCATCATGCGCGTCACGCGCGATCAGAAGTGGCACGCCGACTATCTCTTCCAACCGATCACGAATTTCGTGCTGGCGACCCTCTTCGAGTGGGGCGTCGCACTGCATCACCTCGAGACCGACAAGCTTCGCAAGGGCGAGGTGAAGTGGTCCGAGAAATCGGAGATGGCCAAGGACGTCGGAAAGAAGATCGCGCGTCAGGTGGCGAAGGATTACATCCTGTTCCCCGCCCTGACCGGCCCGGCGTGGAAGACCACGTTGACGGCCAACGCCGTTGCAAATCTCATCCGCAACTATTGGAGTTACGCCGTCATCTTCTGCGGGCACTTCCCCGACGGTGCCGAGAAGTTCACGCTCGAGGAATTCGAGAACGAATCCCGCGCTCAGTGGTACTTACGACAGATGCTGGGGTCCGCCAACTTTCATGCCGGTCCCGTCATGGCCTTCATGAGCGGCAACCTCTGCTACCAGATCGAGCATCACTGCTTCCCTGACCTGCCGAGCAATCGGTACTCGGAAATCGCGGTGCCGCTGCGGGACTTGTGTGACAAGTACGACCTCCCGTACACCACCGGGCCGCTGTGGAAGCAGTACGGATTGACGTTGCGGACCATCTGGAAGTTGTCGCTGCCCAACAGGTTTCTCTCCGCGTCCCAGGACGATGCTCCGGAGACGCACTCGGAGTTGAAGTTCCGCATCCGCGGCGGAATCAAGGAAGTCTTCGGCGTCGATCCGCAGACCGGTAAGCGGCGCGGCCTGCGAACTGCGATCGCGATGGTGTCGAGCTGATCGGTTACCGCTTGTGGGCCATCGAACGAACTACGAGATCGCCGGTCGACTGGATCGCCTGAACCAACACGATCAAGATCACGACAGCGACGAACAACACCGGGGTGTTGAATCGTTGGTAGCCGTACTTGATCGCGAAGTCACCGAGACCGCCGGCGCCGATGGCGCCTGCCATGGCCGAGAAACCGATCAGCATCACCGCCGTCAGGGTCGCTCCGGCTACCAATCCCGGAACTGATTCGGGCAGTAGCACTTTGACGATGATGTCCTTGTCGGTGGCGCCCATGGATCGTGCTGCTTCGACGCGTCCGGAATCGACCTCACGCAGTGCGTTCTCGACCACGCGAGCGAAGAAGGGCACCGAGCCGATGGTCAGCGGGACGATCGCTGCCGTCGCCCCGAGCGCTGTTCCGACGATCGCCCGCGTCGCCGGGATGAGGAGGACCAACAGAATGACGAACGGCAGCGAACGGCCGATGTTCACCACGGTGCCCAGTACCGAATTGAGAACGCGGTTCGGACGGATTCCGTCGGGCGCGCTCGCGTGCAACAGAACGCCGAGGGCGATACCGATGATCACGGTGAGCACGAACGAGACGCCGACCATGTAGAGCGTGTCGAGTAGGGCTTCCCATGCTTCGCCCAGGGAATTCTGCCAGGACGTCTTGTTCATGAGAACGTCACCTTCACTCCGCGCTGCGAAAGATGTTCTTCGACAGACTTTCTTGTCTCTTCGTCGTTGGCGAGTCCGGTGTGCGAGGCGAACTCCACGCGAAGGCGGCCGACCTGATGGGCTCCGATGTCCTCGATACCGCCGGAGATCACGGTGACGTCGACATCGAGATCACGCGAGAGTTGGGAAATCACGGGCGAGGTCGACAGCGAATCGACAAAGGTGAGGAGTGCCGGAATTCCGGTCGGGGACGTTCGCACCGTTCCGGTCGGCAGTATCGCCTCGCCGAGGGGTGAGTCCGGGTCCGCAACCAGTTCGGTGAGCGTTCCCTCGTCGACGATGCGTCCCTGGTCGATCAGGGCGGCGCGGTGACAAATCCGTCGAACCACGTTGAGCTCGTGGGTGATCAGAACAATGGTCACACCCAGACGTCGATTGAGGTCGGCGAGCAGGTCGAGGATCGAATCGGTCGTATCCGAGTCGAGGGCGCTAGTGGCTTCGTCGCACAGGAGGACATCGGGAGAAGCCGCCAAGGCCCTCGCGATCCCGACTCGTTGTTTCTGTCCGCCGGACAGTTGCGAAGGGAAGGCGTCACGTCGGTCTTCCAGGCCGACCAACTCGATCAGCTCGTCGACGCGGGCACGGCGATCTGCCCGCGAGTACCCCGCCACTTCGAGAGGAAAGGCGATGTTGGTGGCGACCGAGCGGGAGTGCAGCAGGTTGAAATGCTGGAACACGACACCGATCCGCTTGCGTGTGTCGCGCAACTGCGCCGGGCTCAACGCGGTCAGATCGGTGTCACCCAACAGAATCCGGCCACTGGTCGGGCGTTCGAGCAGGTTGAGGCAGCGCAGCAGAGTCGATTTGCCGGCGCCGCTCTTGCCGATGATGCCGAAGATCTCGCCGTCTTCGATTTTCAGGGACACGGAATCGAGGGCATGCAGAACTTTTGTGCCGCTGCCGTATTCCTTGGAGACCGATTCGATCGAGAAGACCATGACGGGTCTCGATCAGGTAGCGCTGGCCGGAATGACCGAGCCCTGGTAGGTCTGCGCGATGAACGTCGCGACGTCGGTGGACGTCAATGCCTCGGCCAACTTCTGCACTCGCGCATCGTTTTCGAGGGAGGTGCGAACCGTCAGGACGTTGGCGTACGGGTTGCCCTCGGCCTTCTCGAGCACCAGTGCGTCCTTGGCGGGATTGAGGCCGCCTTCGATTGCGTAGTTGCCGTTGATGATTGCGAGATCGACATTTCCGTCGTCGAGAGTGCGCGGAAGCTGCGGGGGATCGACCTGGGTGAACGTGAGTCCCTTGGGGTTGTCGATGATGTTCTTCTCGCTGATCTGCGTGATGTCGGTGCCGGGGGCGCCCAACTGCTGATCGAGCTTGATCAAACCGGCCTGCTGCAGCAGGTACAGCCCACGGGCGAAGTTCGTCACGTTGTTGGACAAAGCGACCGTTGCGCCCTGGCGCAGGTCGGCCACGTTGGTGACCTTCTTGGAATATGCACCAAGGGGCTCGACGTGGACCTTCGCCACGGCGACCAGGTCGTCGACGCCCTTTTCCTTCGACCACGATTCCTGGTACGGCACGTGCTGGAAGAAGTTGGCGTCGGTGTCGCCCGCTTCGAGCACCTCGTTGGCGTCGAGGTCGCCGGTGATCTCGCTGACCTCGATCTTGGTGTCGCCGAGCAGGCCCTTTTCTTCGACGAACTTCAAGATCTCGGCGTGCGGAACCGAAGAAGCGACGATGCGAAGGGGCGCGTTCTCATCGGAAGAGTTGTCGCTCGAGCACGCTGCGACGGTTCCGACTGCGACGGCGGCCACTGCGAAGGCAGCGAGGAATCTTCTGGTGCGCGAGCGTGACATGTGAATCTCCAAGACATAGCCGAACGTCACGCCGAGATGGCGTGACAGTTGCTGAACGCTAGCCCGGTAAACCTCCCGTGAGGAGATACAGAATCACCGCGATTTTTTCCTGTACCTATTGTCCGAGCAGGATGACCGGAACGTCCTCGGCAAAATCGACTACCAATTCACGACGCGAGAACAACCAGGTGCCGTCGACCTTTTCGAAGCTGTCCTGATAACGAATCTCGATCCGGTTGTCCCGGTGGCCCTCGCCCCGCGGATAGATGTGGTGAGCGGAGCAGTAGGCCTCACCGTGCGCGGTGGTGGGGCTGTCGAGGTCGAGGATCTGCTGCTCGACGATGTGCCGGGTCGAGTGCAGATGTGAGACGGCATCGACCACCGAACTGCTGACGACGGTGTTCCCACGTATCTCCGTCGGCGCATCCGTTCCGTTCAATGCCGGCGGCAAGACGAATGCCACGTCGTCAGTGAAGAGAGCCGCAAGCGCGGTGGTGTTTCGGCGGTCGACGGCCTGTGCATACCTGGCGGCCAAGTCGGTGAGAGCGACGCGATCCGAGGAGTCCATGCGCATATCTCACCCTATGTGACGCCGCTCATGTTTCGGCTTCCCGCTCAACGAGACATTCACAGCGCCCACCTGGGCATCTGGTTAGCGTCCAGACCAAGAGTTGCCAGCCATGAATGCCATAGGAGAAACAGCGATGGATCTGAGGGAATCGCCCGAGCAGCAGGAGCTCCGCAAGGAGTTGCGCGCGTACTTCGCGGCGCTGCTGCCGGAAGAGAAGCGTCGCGCGGCCGGCGAGCAAGGTGTGGGCGGCGAGTACTTCCGCGAGATCGTGAAGTTGCTGGGTAAGGACGGCTGGCTCGGCATCGGTTGGCCCAAGGAATTCGGTGGACAGGGCCGCTCCATCGAAGAACAGTTCGTGTTCTTCGACGAGGTTCAGCGCGCGGGACTGCCGTTCCCCTTCGTGACGGTCAATACCGTCGGACCGACGTTGATGAAGTACGGCACCGAAGAGCAGAAGGAACGATTCCTGCCCGGCATTCTTGCCGGCGACATCGTCTTCGCCATCGGCTACACCGAGCCCGAGGCCGGCACCGACCTCGCATCACTCAAGACTCGTGCGGTTCTCGACGGTGACGAGTGGATCGTCGACGGCAACAAGATCTTCACCAGTGGCGCAAACACTGCCGACTACGTGTGGCTGGCCTGCCGCACCGACGCGGACGCCCCCAAGCACAAGGGCATCTCGATCCTGATCGTCCCCACCGAGGACGCAGGCTTCGAGTGGTCACCGATCAACACCGTCGGCGGTTTGATGGTGACGTCGACGTACTACTCCGGCATTCGTGTTCCGTCGAAGGACGTTGTCGGCGAGGTCAACGGCGGCTGGCAGCTCATCACGGCTCAGCTCAATCATGAGCGAATCGGCTTGGCGGCCATCGGTGGTCGCACTTACGGTCTGTGGAACCTGGTTCTGGACTGGGCCAAGGAAAATGGTGCCATCAACATCCCGTGGGTACAGCAGGACTTCGCTCGTACACACGCCAAGCTCGAGGCCATGCGCCTGCTGAACTGGAAGATGACGGCAGCCGTCGCACAGGACACGCTCTCCGGAGCCGACGCCGGCGCTACCAAGACGTACGGGACCGAGACTCACGTCGACGTCTACCGCACCCTGCTCGGAATTCTCGGCTCCGCCGGACGCATCCGCCCCGAGTCTCCGGGCGCTTTGCTTGCCGGTCAGATCGAGCAGATCTCGCGTCAGGGTGTCGTGAACACCTTCGGCGGCGGCGTCAACGAGGTTCTGCGTGACATGGTCGGCACCATCGGCTTGGGACTCGTTCGCGAAAAGAGGGTCAAGTGAGCGACATTTCGGCGCAACTCGACGCTTTTGTCGGCCAGACGCTTGTTCCCACAACCTGGGGACCCGACGAGGTCAACATCCCCATGATCCGGCATTGGGCCGAGACCATGGGCGATACCAACCCCGTCTACCTCGACGACGACGCTGCCCGCGCCACCGGCCGTGACGGCGTCGTCGCTCCCGCTCAGATGCTCCAGGTCTGGATCATGCGGACGTTCACCGACAAGATGGCGGGCAACGACCCGTCGCAGGTGTGGACCGATCTGATCGCCACCCTCGACGCAGCGGGCTACAGCTCCGTCGTGGCCACCGATTCCGATCAGGAGTTCTTCGCCGAACTGCGCCCAGGCGATCGCGTGAACTACACCGAGGTCATCGAGTCGATTTCCCCGGAGAAGAAGACCGGCCTCGGCGTCGGACACTTTGTCACGACGCTCAAGACGTACCGCAACGGCGACGACGAAGTTGTCGGCACCCAACGGTGGCGGACACTGCGGTTCAAGCCTCAGGAAGCTGCTGCACCGGAGGCGCCGCGCGCTCTGCGTCCGCGTCCGGCTCTCAACGCGGACAACGCTTTCTGGTTCGAAGCGGCCAAAGAGCATCGTCTGGTGATCCAGCGCTGCACGTCCTGCAAGACGTTGCGTCATCCCACCGGCCCGATGTGCGGGGAGTGCCAGTCACTCGAGTGGGACACGATCGACGCGTCGGGGCGGGGCACGGTGTTCAGCTTCGTGGTCAATCATCACCCCAAGATCGACGCGTTCGACTACCCGCTCATCGTTGCGGTAATCGAACTCGAAGAGGGAACCCGATTGATCGCCAACATGGTGGGTATCGCGCCCGAAGATGTCGTGGTCGACATGCCCGTGGAACTTGACTGGATCGACGCCGACCCGGATCTGACGCTTCCCGCGTTCCGGCCGGCCGTACGCGAGGAGCACTGATGGACTTCAATTTCAGCGAAGAGCAGGACGCGATTCGCTCACTGGCCGACGAGGTCTTCACCAGCAAGGCAACGATCGAGCGCACCAAGGAGATCGAACTCTCCGCCGAGCGCGTCGACCGTGAACTGTGGCGAGAACTCGCGACCACCGGCCTGCTCGGTATCGCCCTGCCCGAGGAGTTCGGCGGCGGCGGACTCGGCTTGTCCGAGCTGTACGCACTGCTGGAGGAGCAGGGCCGTCACGTTGCGGCCGTGCCGATCTGGGAAACGACCCTTGCGGCATTGGCTGTCAATGAATTCGGTTCCGATTCCCTTCGTGCCGAGCTCCTTCCGAGTGTTGCCGACGGCAGTCGATTCCTGACCGTCGGTCTCGAAGAGTTCGGTCCGTACACGGGCGGCGACCCACTGACCACGGCCGAGCAGGACGCCGACGGCAACTGGACCGTGACGGGTGAGAAGGCAGTAGTGCCGATGACTCACGTCGCAAACCTTGCTCTCGTTTCGGCAACCGCTTCCACCGGTACGGCACTGCTGCTTGTGGATCTGAGCGCCGAAGGAGTGACGCTCGAACAGACGCAGTCCACCAACTGGGAGATCTGTGCCAACGTCACCTTTGCCGGTGCCCCCGCGCAGCTGATCGGTGCGGCCGATGGTACGACGGTTCCGTGGCTGATCGACCGAGTTGAACTGGCGTTGGCAGCAATTCAATGGGGTGTCGGCTCGGGTGCAGTCGCACAGGCTGTCACGTACCTGAACGGCCGCAAGCAGTTCGGCCGTCCGCTGGCGACCTTCCAGGCCGTCAATCATCAACTCGCTGACTGCTACATCGATCTCGAAGCGATGAGGGTGACACTGTGGCAGGCCGCCTGGCGTATCTCCGAGGGATTGGATCTCGGCACCTCGGTACTGGTCGCCAAGTGGTGGGCAACCGACGGCGGACAGCGCGTCGTGCATCGCACCACGCATGTTCACGGCGGTATGGGCGTCGACACCGACTACCCGGTTCACCGTCACCTCTTGTGGGGCAAGCAGATTGCTGCCACCCTCGGCGGCTCCAGCTCCGATCTCGCGCGTCTGGGTGCGCAGCTCGCATCCGGTGTGGAGGTGCTCGCATGACCGTTCTTGCCGGTCGTAGCTACGCAGACGTCGTTGTCGGAGAGGCATTGCCCGAGTTGGCGATCCCGCTGACCCGCACGTTGATCGTCGCCACGGCAATCGCCACTCGCGATTTTCAGGACGTGCACCACGATCCGAGCCTGGCCCAGGAGCGCGGATCCAAGGATGTCTTCATGAACATCCTCACGAGCAACGGTCTTGTCGGTCGATACGTCACGGACTGGGCCGGATCTGCATCGACCTTGCGCCGCATCGCCATTCGTCTCGGCGCGCCCAACTACCCGGGTGACACCATGACGATGACCGGTGAGGTCGTGTCCAAGGAAGACGGAGTGGTCGTGATCAAGGTGCAGGGTGCAAACAGCCTCGGCAACCATGCATCCGGCACCGTCGCAGTCGCTTTCAAGGAAGAGGAGAGGCTCTGATGGCGATCAGCCCACTCTCGGGAGCCGCCGCCATCGTCGGCATCGGATCCACCGAGTTCTCCAAGAACTCCGGCCGCACCGAACTGCAGTTGGCGTGTGAGGCCATCGTCGCGGCACTCGCTGACGCCGGTATCGATCCGTCCGAGGTCGACGGTCTGTCCACCTACACGTCGGAGACAAACGGCGAAGCGATCGTGGCTCGCAACTGTGGCCTCGGCGAGCTTAAGTTCTTCTCGCGCATTCACTACGGCGGCGGCGCCGCGTGTGCCACCGTGCAGCAGGCCGCTATGGCAGTTGCGACGGGTGTTGCCGACGTCGTGGTTTGTTACCGCGCCTTCAACGAGCGCTCCGGTGTGCGCTACGGCCTTGGCCAGCACGATCGACCCATGGACAGCACCGCGGATCGCGCGGCATATGCGTGGATGACTCCGCAGGGATTGTCGACTCCCGCTCAGTGGGTCGCCATGTTCGCCCGCCGTTACATGCACCAGTACGGTGCGACGAGTGAGGACTTCGGACGAGTTGCAGTGGTGGCGCGCAAGCATGCCGCCAACAACCCGGCTGCCTGGTTCTACGAGCGTCCGATCACACTCGAGGACCATCAGAACTCGCGCTGGATCGCCGAGCCTCTGCACCTGCTCGACTGCTGCCAGGAAACCGACGGCGGCCAGGCATTGGTCATCGTCTCTGCCGAGCGCGCAAAGGATCTGGCCAACAAGCCCGTCATCATCAAGGGCGCCGCTCAGGGCAGTAGCAAGGATCAGCACATGATGACCAGCTACTACCGTCCTGACATCTCTGGTATCCCGGAGATGGGCCTGGTTGCTCGTCAGTTGTACGGCCAGAGCGGCCTGACCCCTGATGACATCAACGCCGCGATTCTGTACGACCACTTCACCCCGTTGGTGCTTCCGCAGCTCGAAGAACTGGGCTTCTGCAAGCCAGGCGAAGCCAAGGACTTCATTCGCGAAGGCAACCTCGAGATCGGTGGACGCTTGCCGTCCAACACTCACGGTGGTCAGGTCGGCGAGGCATACCTGCACGGCGTCAACGGAATTGCCGAAGGTGTGCGACTGGTCCGAGGAACGTCGACCAATCAGCCCGACGGCGTCGAAAACGTCTTGGTCACAGCCGGAACGGCAGTGCCCACCAGCGGTCTCGTTCTAGGCGCTGTTTAAGAGAGGAAATGACAGTGATAACTTCGGAAGCTGCGAAGACCGCCGGCGATTGGCGCGGAGCCGATCTCGGTACCCGCACCGTGGCGTACACCGAGCGCGACGCGATCTTGTACGCACTCGCCGTGGGCGCCAAGGCAACCGAGCTGGACCTCGTCTTCGAGGATCAGCTTCGGGTACTGCCGACTTTTGCTCTGACGCTGGCACAGTGGGCTCCCGACGCTCTGGGCTCGGCGGGCGCCTTCGACACCTCGACGGCACTGCACGGCTCGCAAGAGTTGAAAGTGCTTGCTCCGCTTCCGCGTAGCGGTGAGGTGACGTTGAAGGCTTCGGTCGGCGAGGTGTGGGACAAGGGCGCAGCAGCGGTGTTCGAAGTGAAGGTGGAATGCGAGTACTTCGTCGCGACCTGGTCACTTTTTGCTCCCGGTGCCGGCGGATTCGGCGGAGAACGTGGACCCTCACGTCCGGCGGAGCCGACCGGTGAGCCTTCGCTGACCGGTGTGCTGACCACAGCGAAGAACCAGACGGCGATGTACCGGCTCCTGGGCGACAAACACCACATCCACATCGATCCCGAGGCTGCGGCGCGGATCAACCAGCCGCGTCCGATCATGCACGGGCTGTGCACGTTGGCCGCCAGCACACTCGAGCTTGCTCGGGTCGCCGGAGTGCATCCGGCTGATCTTGTCAGTCTCGAGGGCCGATTCGCTGCGGCGATCCATCCGGGTGAGTCGCCGTCCATCGTTGCGTGGGGAACTCCCGACGACCTGGCCTTCCAGGTCACCAAGGGTGATCAGGTAGCGATTTCCGGTGCACGAGTGAGCTTTTCCGCTCACTAGTCCCTCCAGACTCAACTGCGGGGTGCTTGACCCCTTGTCGCGCCCCGCAGTTGTTTGCACGAAGAAGCAGCCCCTGAGCGATTCGCTCAGGGGCTGCTCTGTGCTTGTGTTCAGTCCTGATGGGTCGCCATGTAGCGAGCCGGGTACTCACCGCCGCCGTGAACGGCGATGTCGGCGCCGTTGACGTACGAGGAGAGTGGGCTCGCCAGGAACAGGCAGGAGTTTGCGATATCGGCCGGGACGGCCATGCGCTCCATCGGAATGGTCCTGGTGACCGCCGCGCCGCCGTCGGCGCCGTAGACCTCGGCGGCAGCCTCGGTACGGATCAGGCCGGTGGTGATGTGGTTGATCCGGACCTTCGGCGCCCATTCGAGGGCCAATGCCTTGGTCAGAACGAGGAGGCCGGCCTTGGCTGCGCTGTACGCCGCGGTTCCGGGCTGCGGATCGATTGCCGAGACACTGCCGATGTTGATGATGGCACCGCCGTCGTCCTGAGTCTGCATCACTGCGTTGGCGGCCTGGGCAACGTTGAAGGGTGCCAACAGGTTCAGGGCCACGATCTTCTCGACGAAGCGGGGTGACACCGTCGCAGCATCGGCATCGGGGGAGCCGCCGGCGTTGTTGACCAGGACGTCCAGACGGCCGAAGCGCTCGACGGCATCCTGGACGAGGGCTGCGGCGTCGGCGGGATCGCGGACGTCCGTGGCGCGAAAGGCTGCGCTACGGCCGTCGGCGGTGGGTAGGTTTTCGGGCTCGTTACGGCCACAGACCAGCACGTTTGCACCCGCGGCGAGGAAGGTTTCGGCGATGACGTAGCCGATGCCTTTGGTGCCGCCGGTGACGATCACCGAGCGTCCGCTGAAATCGACGGGGTTGGGCAGTGTCACGGTGGAGCCTTCCTGGTGCGGTGCCGAGCTGAATTGCCGCCCAATGTGATTGACGCGACGTGGTCGTACACCTTAGGGTCAAGCAAGTGCTTGGTTGTTTTGTAGGTCGAGTGTAGACGACAAACGGCGGCAGTCACCAGAATCGACCGGTCCTTCCCGCAAAAGGGACCTCTGCGTCGACAGACATTGGAGTAGTCACATGGGCAAGCTCGAAGGCAAAGTTGCACTCATCACGGGTGCGGGTCAGGGAATCGGGCAGGGGATTGCCCTGGCCTTGGCCAAAGAGGGCGCCGTGATCGCCGTTGCCGGTCGCACCGAATCCAAGTTGCACACCACCTGCGGACTACTCGCTGACATCGGTGCGCGCGGTGAGGCCGTGGTTTGTGACGTCAGTAAGAAGGACGACATCACGGCGGCCGTGGACCGAACCGTCGAACTGTTCGGCGGAATCGACATCCTGGTCAACAACGCCAACGACTGCAAGCCAGGCCCGCTCTTGAGCGTGCTGGACGAAGACTTCGAGCGTTCTTTCGCGACGGGCCCACTCGCCACCCTGCGCATGATGCAGGCGTCGTACCCGCACATGAACAGTCGTGGCGGTGGCGTCATCATCAACATGGTCACCTCGGCAGCCGTGCGCTGGGATGCCAGTAACTACGGCGCTTACGGTTCCATCAAGGAAGGCATGCGCTCGTTGACCCGCGCTGCCGCCTGCGAATGGGGCAAGGACAACATCCGCGTTCTCAACGTCGCCCCGCACGCCAAGACCCCCGCGTTGCAGTGGTGGATGGACAAGAATCCGGAAGAGGCGGCGGCTTTTGTCGCGGGTATCCCGCTGGGACGCGTCGGAGATCCCGAGACCGACATCGGTCGTGCCATCGTCTTCCTCGTCAGTGAAGACGCCGGTTACCTGACGGGTGCCACGATCCCGCTCGACGGCGGTCAGTCGCGCTGGGGCTGACCGCCATCGACCCGATCAGGTCATCACGGCGCCGCCGTCGACGGCAATCGTCTGCCCGGTGACGTTGCGAGCCTTGTCGCTGAGCAAGAACGCGACCATCTCGGCGATGTCTCCGGGCGTCTGGGCTCGACCCATCGGAACCATTTGGGCAACAAAAGAATCGAAGACATCAGCATCGGAAATGCCCGCTAGTGCAGCATCACGCCGACGCAGTTCCTTGATGGTTCGCAGCCACATGTCGGTGAGGATCAGCCCGGGCATGACCGTGTTCGAACGGAGCCCTCGAGTCGCGCCGATCCGGGCGACGCTGTGACTCATCTCGATCACGGCGGCCTTCGACGGCCCGTAGTGCGCGAGCATGTCACCGCCCAAGCGGGCACCGATCGACGCAATGTTGACGATCGCTGCCGGACCTTCGGTTCTACTGACGAATTCGCGGCACATCAGGAAGCTGCCCTTGGTGTTCACTGCAAAGGTGTTGTCCCACTGGTCTTCGGTGATCTCGAGGAACGGCGTGAAGACGCCGATGCCGGCACCGTTGACGAGCGCAGTCGGACTTCCGACCGACGCAGCCACGTCGAACGCGTTCTTGACGTCGCCTTCACGTCGAACGTCGCATCGTGCCGTGTGGACTGCTACGCCAAGGCTTTCCAGGCGTGCTGCGGTGTCGGCGAGTGCAGCCTCTTCGATGTCGAGTAGAAGCAGGGTGCCGAAGTCCTCGGCAAGCCGCTCGGCAATAGCGGCGCCCAACCCGGCCGCTGCGCCGGTGACAATGGCTACGGGCGCGCTCACGGCAGGTGCGTTTCGAGCAGTGGGGCAAGCAGTTCGGCTGCGCGCGCTGCCGTGATGACCTCGCTCGGGTCCACCTTGGTGACGACTTTCGAAGCAGAATCTTCGTAGACGTGCTCACCGATGAGTCGGCCCTGCTCGTCGTACGGCCAGACGAATGCCAAGGTCCGACGCACGAGATACCAACCGTCGGAGTCGATGCCCGACGACTGTTCGGGGGCTGCGGACGTGGATCCGCCCGATTCGTGCACCGCGCCGAACACCCCGTCTCCGAGGATCGATCCAGGAACGAATTGACTGAAGAGTGTCTCACCCGAGAACCCGCCGTCCGATACCGCGAAGTCGGACTTCCCGGTCCACATGACAAGGGTGTCCGTCTCGGCGAGTGACTGGTAGAAGTTGGTGACGGCGTCCATGCCGTCGAGGACAATCGACTGGCCGTCTTCGAACAACCGGTAGACGGGTTCTTCGACGGTCATGTCCGGCGAGAGGATTTCCTTGTAGCGGCCGGAGACCTCGAGCAACGCGTGGCGTCGGTAGTTACGGAGGATCTTCTGGTGCCGCGGATTGTCGATGGTTTCCAATTGCTTTTCGACGCCATCCATCATGTGGACGAATTCGTGCTCGTACTTGCTCATCACATCTCCTGGTTTCGCAGATTCGGCGGGCTGTCCGGATCTGCGACAACTGTGACCTGGCGAGGCATTCGCTGTACATGTAGATCTTTGTTCGAGAATTGCCAGTTTGCTTAACTCCGCTGTTCAGATACCGTGATGGTCGTCACTTTAAGTCGAGCGGCGGGCCGAAAACAACCGAATGGACGGTAATGAAGAAGGCGAGAAGAGGCGAAGATCTGAATCTGCGGTTGGTGTCCTCGTTGCTCGTCGTCGTGGCGGAAGGGCACTTCGGGCGAGCGGCAGACCGGCTGTTCGTCACCGCGCCCGCCCTCAGTCAGCAGATTCGACGACTCGAGGAGCAGGTGGGAGTCGAGTTGGTCGATCGCAGTTCGCATCCGGTGGTGCTCACCGCCGCGGGTGAGGTGTTCGTCGCGGATGCGCGGCCCGCTCTCGAGTTTGCCGTTCGCGCGATGAACGGTCTCGACGCACTCGAGCGTCGGCGGGCCAGGCGGTTGCGGATCGGATTCATCAACGGGGCTGCCGGGAGTTTGGGGCGTGCGGTGATCGATTCGTTGCACGCGGAGGTGGAGCTCGTCCAGTTGGATTGGTCCCAACAGGTTTCGGCGGTGGCGAGCGCGACCGTCGACGCGGCATTCGTGCGACCGCCACTGCCGGTGCTCGACGGTGTGGTGCTCGAACGGATAGGCGTCGAACCGCGGGTGGTGGCTCTGCCTCGAGGGCACCAACTGGCGGGTCGCGCGAGCATCGAGATTTCTGAAATAGATGGGACTGTGCAGGTTTCGAGTGACGGCGCACCACCCGAATGGGTGAAATGGTGGTCGGTGGACCCGCGCCCGAGTGGTGTACCCGTCCGGTACGGTCCCTCGGTCCGCACGATGGACGAAGCACTCGAGGTTGTCGCCAACGGTCGGGCGGTGGTGATAACGGCAGCAACCATTGCCGAGTACTACACCCGCTCGGATATCAGTTTCGTGCGCATTTCCGACATCGAGCAGTGTTCGATCGATCTGTGTACCCGCGAGGGCGACAGCAGTCCGGCAGTGATCGAGCTACGCAAAGCTGTTGCGGCCCAGGGTGCCGGGAGGACCACAAGCTGACGGGAAGGCTGGGTGCCGGAAAGGCCGGGTGATCAGCGAAACCGTTCGCGGTACTGGACCGGGCTGCACTGCCACCGGGACCGGAACCTGCGCGCTGCGTGGCCGGGGTCATGCCATCCAACGGCGCGTGCGGCCCCAGCAACGCTGAGTTCCGTTGTGCGCAACAGGGATGCGAGACGCTCGACGCGCAAAGTTTGGAGATAGGACATCGGGCTGGAGCCGGTGTCGGCAACGAACACGCGGCTCAATTGTGAAGGCGAGAGCGCTACCTCGGCGGCCAGCGAACTCAGAGTCCACGGATGATCGAGGGAATTGTTCATCAACTCGACAGCCTGCTCGACCGTCGCACGGTAACCGCGTTGTTCACTGTGGCTTACCGTGGCGGAGACGAGAGGCTCGAGCACGGAGAACGCTGCGAATAGAAGGGCATATTGCTCGAAAACCCCAGTCCCGAGATCTCGGGATCGGCCCGTCCCTGCTGCGAGTTCGTCAAAAAGTTCGGCCAGTTGTGGGGTGCGGTCGTCGACATCGAGGGTCAGAACGGGCCGAGGGGCGCGCGGCTCCGGTGACACCGCACCGCCCCAGCCCGGGACTCTCGTGATCCATGACAACTCGTCGGCGAACAGAGTCGGATCCAGAAACACATTGGTAGTCAGCAGGCGGTTCGATTCGAGGCTGTGGCGCGAGCCGGGAGCGAGGATCAGTAGGTGACCCGAACGTATGTCCGTCACGTCGTCGGCACTGCGCTGGACCGCTCGGCCATCTCGAACGAGAGCCAATTCCACGGCGTCGTGGCTGTGTACATCCACGTCGTGGTCGAGGCGAAGATGCGCGGCGTGTACTCGCGGACCGGCGCACTCCGCGGCGTTCGTCGATTTGACGCGCACCACTGCCTCCCCTCACGCTTCACGGCTTCGTCGGTAGGTACTCCACATCGTCGACTGTCAGTTCGTCGAGTTCCTGAGGCGTCAGGTTCCGTCCGTCGGCGACCGCCGCATGCATGCGGGCGAACACGTCGTCGGCCACCTCGTCGGCGTCGGCTTTGCGTTTCCAGTACCCAACGATATGCGAGTTCATCGGGGAGTAGCCAATGTCCCGGCGGAGCAGGTGCCGGACTCCACGGAGGGCACCAGCCTCTCCTGCCGCCCAGACGTAGTCGGGCTGATGTGCCGACAACGCTTGACGGAGTTCCTCGATCATCGAGTCCTCGTCAGAGCCGCGGATCCACCGGGCGCGCCCGTCTGCGGCCGACTCCAGTGGAATTTCATCGTCCGCGGTATCGGCAGTCAGAAGCGCGATCGCCTCTTGATCGGCGGTCAGAGATTCCAAGATCGTCATAATTGCGGGGAGAGCGGAAGCGTCGCCGAGCAACACCAGAGAATGCGCCAGCTCTGGGAGTGGTTGGTTCCCTCCGGCATTGGTCAGTCCGACGACGTCGCCGGGAACGGTGTTCGTGACCCACCTGCCGGCCGGCCCGTCGCTGTGGACGACGAAATCGATGTCGACCTCGCACAGCTCCGGGCGATGCGCGCGGATCGTGTACGTCCGCACTATCGGCTTGGGTGCGTCGTCGGCGTACTCGAAACCGCGAGCTCCGACGGTCGGAATCGTTAGTTCTCGGGCGGCTGCGGCCTCGTCGGCGTCATCGGGCAGAAAGATCTTCACCTTCGGAGCAATGCCTTGGCAGTCGTAGTCGCCGAGTTCGCCGAACGTCACTCGGACGAAATGAGGTCCTATCTCTCGTTTCCTTGTGACGACAGCGCGATAGGTGGTGAATCGGGTGCGGATTGCCGTTGCCGTGTCTTGCATGAAGTGCTCCTTGAAAGCAATTGAAGTTAGGTATACCTATCTTCAGGCGAACTGGATCTCGGTGGTGAGGACGTAACGCGCATGTACTCGGATGAAATACGCATTCTTGCCGTCTTCGTTTTAGTCAGTTAGACTAAAACCATGAAAACGATCAGCACGGCACTTGAAATCGTCGAGGCAGCACGAGTTTCGGCCGATGTGTTCGGGGGAGACTCCAGCGATCTCGACACCCGTCGCGCTGTGAAGCGTCGTTTTCATCGGCTCGCCTCCGCCATTCATCCGGACCGGGCGAAGCCCGAAGATCGGGTGCGATACTCGGCCGCAACATCTCGGTTGAACGAGCTATACCGCAGTTGGACAGCGGAGTTCGAGCCGGCAGATTCTAGACCCGTTTATGTCGGCGAGCGGGGCGAGTACACGTTGGGTGGACTGGTAGCGCGCGGCTCGGTCGCTAACCTGTACCGGTCCGATGCCGGTGTCGTACTGAAGATTCCGCGAAACCCTCGGGCGAACTCGATGATCGAGGCCGAACGGAATGTGTTGACGGACACCGAGAATTCGTGCGAAGCCGGTTGGGCAGTCTCGTACTTCCCGCGATTGATCGATCAAATCACCCATGTGGGCAGCGGCACGAGACGTCAGATCGATGTGCTGGACGATCTGACCGAAGGTTTTGTGAGTCTCGCCGACGTCCGTGAGGCGTATCCAGGTGGCCTCGATCCACGGGACTGGGCGTGGATGCACCGACGGCTACTTCGGGCTCTGGCAGCAGCGCATACGACTGGTTGGGTGCACACCGCGATTACCGCGGAGAACGTGCTTATCGAGCCTGACCGGCACGGGGTGGTGCTGGTCGGCTGGTCCTTTGCCACCCGTACGGGCAGTCGCCCGGCGGCGACGATCGGTTCCGATCGTGATTCGTACCCACCGGAACTCGGCGAAGGAGCGTCTCCGGCCTGGGACGTGTACATGGCTCATCATTTGATGCTCCGAATGCTGGGCGAGCAGACCCACGAACGGATGAAGGCGTTTGCCGACGGCTGCATGCAGGACAACCCGAGATTGCGTCCCGACGCGGTCGACCTACTTGGCGAGTTCGACGAACTCCTCGATCTTCTCTATGGCCAGCGGACATTTCGTCCGTTCGCCGTTCCATCCACGAAAGGACAGTGATTGTCATGGGCTACGGATACTGGGACGACAACACCTATTTGGCGGGCAAGACTTTTCGTGCCGCACGCGGTGTCGACGATTTCGGTTACACCGATTCGCTTCGGTCGCGTCCGCGAAGCAGTTGGAAAGCGGACCCGACCCTCGACCCCTTCGGCGTCGACAAGCGTGAATGCCGAGACTCGGACGGGCACCCCGATTCTCTCCCGATAGCAGTGCTTTTCGATGTCACCGGCTCGATGGGCGCTGTTCCTCGAATCATGCAGGACAAGCTCGGAAAGCTGCACGGGCTGCTGCAACGCAAGGGATATGCGGATGATCCGCAGATTCTGTTCGGTGGTATCGGCGACGCCGATTCCGATCAGGTGCCACTACAAGTCGGCCAGTTCGAGTCGGGTAACGCGATGGACGAGCAGCTTCGGACCATCTTCCTCGAGGGCAACGGTGGTGGTCAGAAGTCGGAAAGCTATGAATTGGCAGCATATTTCATGGCACGTCACACCAGTACGGATGCCTGGGAGAAGCGCGGAAGGAAAGGCTACCTCTTCATCATCGGTGACGAGCTGAACAAGCCGCGGCTCTCGGCTCGTCACATCCGTTCGGTGATCGGGGACAAGGTACGTCAGGACGTGTCGGTGCCGTCGATCTACCGTGAACTCGAAGAAAGATGGAACGTCTACTTCGTTCTGCCCGATCAGTCGTCGTACTTCAACGATCCGGAAATCGCGGATCACTGGAAGACGTTGCTCGGTGAACGCTTCGTCAAACTCGACGATCCCGCCGCGGTGTGCGAACTGATCGCGCTGACGGTCGGAATCGGCGAGGACCGCATCGACCTGCGTGACGGACTGGCGGATCTCCGCGACATCGGTTCAAGAGCTGAAGCCGAGACTGTCGGCAAGGCTCTCGCCCTGATTCCAGGGCGCAGCACCGCGACGGTGGCCGGTTTGCCGCGCGATCTCGGAACCGGCACGGACGATGTCGATTTCGCCTAGAAGGAGAACATGATGGAGCCGTTCGAAGACCGCGATATCGTCGTCGTAGACCTCGGGTTCGGAGATGCAGGGAAGGGAGCAACCGTTGATTGGCTTTGCTCCGATCGAGCCGATCTGAATGTGGCCGCAGTGGTCCGCTTCAACGGTGGGGCACAGGCAGCGCACAACGTAACGGTCGGCGAGCGCCACCACACGTTTTCGCAGTTCGGCTCGGGATCGCTGTCCGGCGTCCCGACGTTTCTCTCGAAATTCGTGTTGGTCGAGCCCATCGCGCTCGCGCGGGAAGCACGTGCTCTGGAAGCGCTCGGAGTTCGAAATCCGTTCGACCTGATACGGATCGACGCGCGCGCATTGTTGACGACGCCGATCCATGTGGCCGCCAACAGGGCCCGTGAGGATGCTCGCGGCGATAACCGACACGGCTCGTGTGGCAAGGGGATCGGTGAGACGGCGGCGTATGCGCTCGAAGTTGCGAGTGCGCCTACGGTGGGAGACTGCCGGCGACCTGATTCCTTGCGTCGTAAGTTGTCGGCGTTGGCCACATTCTACGGACCGTTGATCGCGGAGAGTCGCCACGGGTTTCCGCCGATCGACGACATGGTCGACATGTACGCCGAATTCGGTGCCGTCGTGGACATCGCCGACCCGGATGCGCTGGGCGCGTTGGGTGCCGGTGGTCGTCTGGTATTCGAGGGGGCACAAGGTGTCCTTCTCGACGAGTGGCGGGGGTTTCACCCACACACCACGTGGTCGACGGTCGAGCCGTCCAACGCGCGAGCGATGATCGACGAGTTGGGCCGGGACAGTTACGTACTCGGCGTCACCCGCACCTACATGACACGACACGGAGCTGGGCCGTTCCCGACGGAGGATCCGGAGCTGGCGAAGGTGTTGCCCGAGCTGCACAACGGGACGGGTGAGTATCAAGGCGGATTCCGGACGGGCCACCTCGACGAGTTGTTGTTGCACTACGCAATCGAGGTGAGCGGTGGCGTCGACGGCTTAGCGCTTACTCATCTCGACGCGATGGATCGCGCGCGGGCTGCAGGCATCCCGATCCACGGGGTGCACGCGTACGAAGGATTGCCGTTCGTTCCCGTCGGAGAGTGGAAGGATCTCGATCACCAGCAGGCGCTGACAGATTCCCTGAAAGCCGTAGGGGTCGTGCCGAAGGAACTTCCGGCCGACCCGGAGGATTTCGCCCGGTATCTGAGCGAGGAAATGGGTGCGCCGGTAGTGCTGACCGCGAACGGTGCCGACCGGGTCGATCGTCAGATGCGATGCCCAGTGCCTGCATGATGGACGGTGTGGACCAGTCACTTGTCTCGATCGATGTCATCGCGCTCCGGTTCGGCAATCCGGAACCCGGGATGTTGCGATTTGCCGTCACTCCGCGGCGAGCGGAGCCGTACACCGGGCAGTTGGCGCTGCCCGGTGTACTGCTGGGCGCCGGTGAGCGGTTGCAGGACGCCGCCAGGCGAGCCGTGACCACCAAGCTCGGAATTCCCGACGAGAAGATCCTCGTCAGCGGTCAATTGACCGTGTTCGACGAACCCAATCGCGACCCCCGCGGTCCGACGCTCTCGGTGACCATGTGGGCAGTGATCTCGTCGGACGAGGTGCCGGGTTCGGCCGAATGGGTGAGCTGGGACAACCCGGGGGACCTTGCGTTCGACCACAATCGGATAGTCGCCGATACCCGCCCGATCCTTGCTGACACCCTGTTGTGGCGAGATCAGGCTTTCACGCGGGCACTACTGGGTCCGTCGTTTCCGGCGTCGTACGCGCTGGCCGTGGCGGAGGAGCTTTCCGGTGTGCGTCCGGACCCGGGCAACTTGAACCGGACGCTCAAAGCGTTGCCAGGGCTGGAACGTACGGACGAACGAGTCCGGGTCAGTGCCACCGGGCGGCCCGCGGTGGTCTGGGCGTGGACCGAAAACAGCTGACCTACCTCAGAAGTTGCCCCGCGCGGCCTGCTCACGCTCGATCGCTTCGAACAGGGCTTTGAAGTTTCCCAGTCCGAATCCCAGTGAGCCGTGGCGTTCGATGATCTCGAAGAACACGGTGGGACGATCTCCGATCGGCTTGGTGAAGATCTGAAGAAGATAGCCGTCCTCGTCGCGGTCGACGAGGATGCCTCGCTTCTGCAATTCCTCGATCGGAACTCGAACCTCTCCGATACGCGCGCGCAATTCGGGATCCTCGTAATACGAAGCAGGAGTGGAGAGAAACTCGATTCCTTCGTCGACCAGAGCGTCGACTGCTCCGAGGATGTCGTTGGTCGCAAGTGCGAGATGCTGAGCGCCGGGACCTTGGTAGAACTCGAGGTACTCGTCGATCTGTGACCGCTTCTTCGCGATGGCAGGTTCGTTGAGTGGGAACTTGACTCGGTGATTGCCGCTCGAGACGACCTTGCTCATCAGCGCGGAGTAGTCGGTGGCTATGTCGCCGCCCACGAACTCGGCCATGTTGGTGAATCCCATGACCCGGTTGTAGAAGTCGACCCACTGGTCCATCTTGCCGAGTTCGACATTGCCGACGACGTGGTCGAGGGCCTGGAAGATTCGCTTGGGCGCGCCGTCACGCTTGCGGTACGACGACGTCCGTTCAACGTATCCGGGAAGGTAAGGGCCGGTGTAGCGGGAACGGTCGACGAGGGTGTGCCGAGTCTCGCCGTACGTCGCGATGCTGGCCAGGCGAACGGTGCCGTGCTCGTCGGTGACGTCGTGCGGTTCGCTCAACACCGTCGCGCCTTGGGTGATGGCGTGTGCGATGCACTTGTCCACGTCAGGGACGCTGAGCGCGATGTCGCGGATACCGTCGCCGTGACGGCTGTGATGTTCGATCAGCGGACTTGCCGGATCCACAGCGCCCTTGACGACAAACCGCACCGCCCCACTCTTGAGTACAAACGCGTGGTGGTCGCGGTTTCCCGTCGACGGGCCTGAATAGGCCACCAATTCCATGCCGAACGCGGACTGGAAGAAATGTGAAGTCTGCGTGGCATTTCCGACGATCCATTCGAGGCCGTCCCAACCGCTCACGGGGAAGGGATCGTGATCGCTGTCGTACTCGACCAAGCCGACCAACTGGCGCAATTGCTCCAGATCCAGGCCGGCCAGCTGTTCGTCGTCGGTGAGAGTCTGTTCGACGGTCATGATGAGTCCCCTCTGAGTGCGATGTACACAGCGCGGTGCTCGAGTTATGTTCGGCACTGCCAGTACAAACAGATAAGTCCTTCAGAGGTTGGGTAGTCAACGGAGGTAGTTGAAAGTAGACACAGCGCCGGAATGCGAAGATGGTGGCACTGTTTTGTAGGCAATTTGCATAGTTGAACGACGAGTGGAGCAGACGTGAATCTCGACGCAGTGGATCTGGCTCTGTTGGACGCGATGAACAAGCACCCGAGAGCCGGTGCGTTGGAGCTTTCGCGTCAGGTCAAGGTTGCGCGGGCGACAGTGCAGGCGAGATTGAAAAGGATGGAAGATGCGGGCGTCATCGCCGGATACGCGCCGCACATCAATTTGGCTGCAGCGGGTTTCGGAGTACAAGCATTCGTGACTTTGCAGATCGCCCAGGGGGCGCTCGACACCGTCACCGCGGAACTCGAGGCAATCCCCGGTGTGCTCGAAGCCTTTGCCACCACCGGCTCCGGCGACGTGCTGTGCCGGATTGCCGCTGCGTCGCACGAGGATTTGCAAGCGACGCTGCTCGAACTGAATCGGTCGGGGATAGCCACCCGGTCGACCAGCGTCATGGTTCTCTCGGTTGTGGTGCCGCTCCGGTCGATGCCCCTACTGCAGACTCTGCAATCGGAGCAGACGACCAAGGCCCCGGCGTACCGACGAGGCGGTCAGTCTCGCTGACGACCCGGAGCCCAGAATCCCAGAACGATCGCGGATACCCACATGATCGCGGCGAGCGTGAGTGCTCCTTGATCCATGCCTTTGATGAAGGCTTCACGGGCGAATTCGGCCAACTGGGCACCCTGCGGCCCGGCTGCTTCGGCGACATGGAGAGCGGCGGCCAGAGAACCGGATACCGGTTCCTTGGCGGGTTCGGGCAGCAAGTCGACCGCGGGCTGGACGTGATTGCCGTAGCCGGCGGCGAGGATACTTCCCGCCAGTGCAACGCCGATGGCAGAGCCGATCTCACGGGTTGCGTCGTTGACTGCTGAGGCAACACCCTGTTTGGAGTCTGGTGCGTTGGAGACGATCGCAGCAGTGGCGGGGGTTGTCGACAAGCCCAATCCGATAGCGGCTACTACCAAGGGGACACAGACTTCGGCGTAGGTCGAACTGGCGTCCAAGCGCGTCAAGAGTGCAATTCCGGTTCCGAGGAAGGCAACACCGGTGGCGGTGAGAGCGCGAAGGCCGATACGCGGAATCAGTAGGGGAGCAACCACGGACAGCGCCATCACCGGCACAGCGATCGGCATGAGGGCGAGCGCCGATTGCAGGGGGGAGTAGTCGAGCACCAGTTGGAGATACTGCACGATCAGGAAGAACAAGCCGAAAGTCGCCAGGAATTGCAGGGTCAGTGACGCTGCGCCGCTGCCGAATGCGCGATTGGCGAACAGTCTCACGTCCAGAAGTGGATGGCGAGTACGTAATTCGACCCAGCTGAATACCGCGGCCATGGCAATTCCGCCGACCAGCAACGCGAGAACTACCGGATCGAGCCAACCACGGGCCGGCGCCTCGATCATCCCCAGGACGAACAGTCCGATCGAGCCGGCGATCAGCGCTGTACCAGGTAGATCGAGTGGAGTTGCCTCCGTGTCCTTCGACGTCACGATCGTGAACGACACCACGAGGATGAGGACCGAGACGACGGCCAGGCTGACGAAAATCGAATGCCAGGACCATTTTTCGAGGAGTAGCCCGGAGACGACGAGTCCGGCGATTGCACCGGACCCTGCGACGCCGGACCAGACTCCGACGGCACGGGCACGCTGCGCCGGCGGGAAACCTGCAGTGAGTAGAGACAGCGTCGCCGGCATGACAAATGCGGCGCCGACGCCGGAGATCACGCGGGAGACGATGATCCACGACGGTTCGTCCGCGAAGACCGGAATCGACGAGCCGGCAGCAAAAACGAGTAGTCCGAACATGAGCAGTTCTCGTCGACCGTATCGATCGCCGAGTGCGCCCGCCGGCAACAAGAGACAAGCCAGCGTGAGCGTGTACCCGTCCACGATCCACGTGAGCTGGCTCTGTGTTGCACCGGTATCACGGGCCAAGTCGGGAAGGGCCGTGTTGAGAGCGGCCATCGCTGCGACGACCAGCGCGACGGCGCAGCACGCGACCGTCAGCATCCAGATCTGTCGGATGGTCCACGTGGACTGTTCGAGCGTCGTATCGCTACTCACGAAACCTCCCGATAGAAACAAGACCATCAGTATCGTTACAAGAACAGCAGTTCCACAACCCCCAAGTGGGTATAACTGAGGTTGTGACGGCGGGAATCGACAAGCAGGAAATCGACAAGCAGGTCAGCGACGAGGATCCGCGTAAACAGCGTTCCAGGTCCAGGTTGCTCGACGCGGCGACCAAGCTGCTGGCAGAAGGCGGCGTGGACGCGGTGACGATCGATGCCGTCACCAAATTGGCCAACGTCGCACGTGCGACGCTGTATCGGCATTTCGACAGCGGCACGGAGTTACTCGCCGCGGCATTTGCTCGCCTCTTACCGCCGGTGCCCGAGATGTCCGGGGAAGGTGACCTCCGCGCGCAATTGCTCGAGTTGTTGACCAGTCAGGCCAAGGCCATCGAAAGCGCACCGATCCAGGTGACGGCGATGTGCTGGCTCGGCTTGGGGCCGGAGCTGAAGGGCTACTCGAGCGTCGACGCGCTGTCGACGGACAAGCCCGAATTGCGATCGCTGCGCCAGACGGTCTTCGAGCAGTACCGTCACGCGTTCGATCGGATCCTGCGCTCACCGGATGCGATCGAAGCGTTGGGGGAGTACGACTACGACGTCGCACTTGCTCAGTTGGTCGGACCTTTGGTGCTCACCAAGCTGGCCACGCTGACGCCTCTCGGGGAGGCCGCGTGTGAGCAGATCGTGGACGATTTTCTGGCTGCACGCGGAGTGTCGAGCTGACAGCTCACGGCTCCAGATTGCGTCGTAGCACGTACTGCTCGAGGCGGTCGATGCCGCGCACTCGTCGTGGACGAAGGTGTCGCAGTTTGAAATTGGCGTCCGAGCCGAGCTGGGTGGCCAGCTCGGAGTCGATCAGCACGGTGCCGGGGCGAGCAGAGCTGGTCAGGCGCGCGGCCTTGTTGACCACCGAACCGTAGAGATCTCCGAAGCGAACCAACGTCGGACCCATGGCCAGACCTACCCGAAGCTGTGGATCGTCGTGATCGGCGAGGACCGCCTGCTGGATCTGCAAGGCGATCTCGGCGGCGTGGTGGGGGCTCTCGGCGGCAAACATGACCTCGTCACCGACGGTCTTGACCACCCAGCCGTAGTTGCGTCCGATGATTTCGGTGGACGCGGACTCGAACCGCTCGAGCAGATCGTTGAGTTCGGCGGAGTCGAGGCCGCGGGTCAGCGAGGTGTACCCGACGATGTCGGCGAAACCCACGACCAGAACGCGACTCGCGACTTCTTCGCCCGGGTTTCCCACGTTGCGGCCCGTCGACGACGCGACGTGACGCTTCCATACGTACGTCTGCAGAGATTCGACAGCAGGAATGATCTCGGCGCCGAGGCTCAGGACGACATTTCTGATGGCGTCGGGTTCGTGATCCACCGAGTCCGCAAGCTGATCGATGATGTGTGTGCTGATCAGCGATACCTGCCACTCCGCCAACCTCGACATCGACTGTCCGAGAGAACGGGCGGCTGCCACCTCACTGTTCTGCGAGATGACTCCTCGATTGACCATGTCGGTGATGGTCTTGAGGGCGTCGGCGTCTTGCTGCGTGAACATGACCGCGTCGGGATCCTCGTCGACGGCAAAGCCCATCGCCACCCACAGACGATCGGCGCGCTCGCGTGTCACCCCGGCGAAATCCGCGATCTGCGACTGTGTGAAGCAGCGCGGTCCGCCGAGGAGGGACTCCTCGATGTCGGCTTGAATCCGGCTGAGCAGATGAGCATCGACGTCGATCGGCTCAGCAGCGTGAGATTCAGCAGCGTGAGATTCAGCAGGGGCGGGTTCGGTGACCTCGTCGATCCACTCTGACTCCGAACTGCTCACCGTGCTCCTTCTTGCCGCAACGAATTTCTGTCCACCATCTTCCACGCGGTGCCCCGAGAACAGTACTGAATTGGCCGAACCGGCTACGGATCCTCGGGCCCAGGCGGGCGGTGAGAGTCAACACGTCGGTGGCTTGTGCAAGAGTTGCCCCGAGAAAAGCACTGTCGATACTGAAATGCACGAGATACTTCTGAAAGGACCTGCGCATGCCACCCCGTAGACGTTCCGGCGCTGCCGCATCAACGCCGGATCACCTCACTGCGGACAATCTGGCAGCGCTCGCCACGGCTGTCGCCGAAGGCAAGCGCGCCACCGTCTATCTGCGCGAGGCGACTCCCAGCCTGGGGATCGAAGCCGGTACCTCGGCGAAAGTCGTGTCGGTGGACGGCAACACCGTGCTGATTCGTCCCAAGGGCGTCAACGACGAATTGCCTTTCGAGGCAGAGGAATTGCGCATCAACCGCGTCTCCGCGGCACCGGCCAAACCGGCGCCACGGCCCAAACCAGTTGTGGAGTCCGAGCCCCTGATGGAGCCACTCGTAGAGCCTGTTCGACCGAAGCCGCGTGCGCAGCCTGCACCCGCTCCGGTAACGACTACCACTGCTGCCCCTGCCGCGACACCTCGTCCGGCCGTCAAGCGTGCGAAGAAACTGCCGGCCGGCATCAGCGTCACCATCCATGCGGGCGCGGACAACGACTGGAGCGTGACGGTCACACAGGGCGCCAAGCGTCCGGGCAAAGCAGTTCCGGTCGCACCCGATGCGGTCGAGCGAGCTGTCCGCGAGTTGGGTGAGCCCACCGCCATCGAAGCTGTCGAGTCCATCATCGTCGCTGCACGGGACATGGCTGCAGCGCGAGTCGACGAGTTGAGTCGCCAGCTCGAGGAGGCACGCAAGATGCTCGAAGCGCTCGGAGCTACCGACTAGAAACGCTGCGTAGGTCCGCACTTTCCGGGGTATGCGTTTTTTGCAGCGGGGAGATTACCGGCGGAGAGATTGTGATGTTGCAGCGAATTGTTTCGGCTCTGGCAGCGTTGGTCTTGGCACTCGGACTCGGGTTCATCGTCAGCAGCAACGCGGTTGCTGCACCCACGCCCATGGGTGGTGGTTCGGGCATCATCATCGACAATCAGCTGGTCTGCACGTTGACCACTATCGGGCACGACAACGGCGGCAGACTCGTGGGTATCACCGCAGGTCACTGCGGTGGTCCTGGATCGTTCGTGATCCCGGAAAGCAACGAGGACGCAGGCGTGGTCGGCACGTTCGTCGAGTCGAACCCGGACCTGGACTACGGGGTCATCCAGTTCGATCCGGGCAAGGTCACACCAGTTCGAACGGTGGGCGCGGCAACCATCACCTCGATCGGCGCTCCGGCCAGCTTCCCGGCTACAGCCTGCAAGGAAGGCCGTACGACGGGCACCACCTGCGGCGTCGTCTGGGGAGACCTGAGCGCCGACGCATCCACCTGGACTCAGATCTGCGTCGACCACGGTGATTCGGGAGCCCCGGTCACGGTCGGCACGACGCTGGTCGCGATGGTCAACGCCTACCTCTGGGTGCCGTGCCTGGGGCCGGAACTCGGCACCAACATGACCTCCATCGTGGACACGATCAATGCCCACGGAGGCGTCGGCGCCGGGTACCGGCCCATCTAGCTGCGAGCTGGGATCAGCCGCACACTGCTCCACCCGAGGCTGATCCCACGAGCTTGGAGTACTTGGCCAACACACCACGTGTGTAGCGAGGCGGCAACGGCTCCCAGCCCTTCTTGCGGGCTTCCAATTCGGAGTCGTCGACCAACAACTCGAGTTGTCCGGTACCCACGTCGAGCCGGATCTGGTCGCCGTCGCGAACGAACGCGATGGGACCGCCGTCGACGGCCTCGGGCGCAACGTGTCCGACACACAGGCCGGTGGTGCCGCCCGAGAATCGTCCGTCCGTCAGCAGCAGGACGTCCTTGCCGAGACCCGCACCCTTGATCGCGCCCGTGATGGCCAGCATCTCACGCATTCCGGGACCGCCCTTCGGGCCCTCGTAGCGGATGACAACGACGTCGCCACCAGTGATGGTCCCGTCTTCGAGCGCGTCCATTGCGGCACGTTCACGTTCGAAAACCCGTGCAGTGCCGACGAATACATCAGACTCGAATCCTGCCGACTTGACCACCGCGCCGCCGGGCGCAAGTGACCCCTTCAGGATCGTGATGCCTCCGGTCGGGTGAATCGGCTTGTTCATCGCCCGCAGGACCTTGCCGTCCGGATCGGGCGGGGTGATGTGCGCCAGGTTCTCCGCAACAGTCTTGCCGGTGACGGTCAGGCAATCTCCGTGCATGAGTCCCGCGTCGAGCAATGCCTTCATGATGACGGGGACGCCGCCGATACGGTCGACGTCCGTCATGACGTGCTTTCCGAAGGGCTTGACGTCGGCGAGGTGCGGGACCTTCGCGCCGACGCGGGCGAAATCGTCGAGCGTCAGCGGGACGTACGCTTCGTGCGCGATCGCGAGGAGATGGAGCACCGCATTGGTGGATCCGCCGAACGCCATGACCACCGCGATGGCGTTCTCGAACGCTTCCTTGGTGAGGATGTCCCTGGCGGTGATGCCCCGACGAAGGAGTTCGACAACGGCTTTGCCGCTCTCGCGGGCGAATCCGTCGCGGCGACGGTCCGGCGCGGGCGGTGAAGCGCTGCCGGGCAGCGACATTCCCATGGCCTCGGCGGCGCTGGCCATCGTGTTTGCGGTGTACATGCCGCCGCACGCGCCTTCGCCCGGGCAGATCGCCCGTTCGATGGTGTCGACGTCGGCGCGGCTCATCAGTCCGCGCGAGCAGGCGCCCACAGCCTCGAACGCGTCGATGACGGTGACTTCCCGCTCGCTGCCGTCGGAAAGTTTGGCGACGCCGGGGAGGGTGGAACCGGCGTAGAGGAACACGCTGGCGAGGTCGAGGCGGGCCGCCGCCATCATCATGCCGGGCAACGACTTGTCGCAGCCGGCGAGAAGAACCGATCCGTCGAGGCGCTCGGCCTGCATGACGGTCTCGACGCTGTCCGCGATCACTTCACGGGAGACGAGGGAGAAGTGCATGCCCTCGTGACCCATCGAAATGCCGTCGGAAACGGAGATGGTGCCGAATTCGAGGGGGAATCCACCGGCCTCCCGGACACCTTCCTTGACGGCCTTGGCCAGGCGATCGAGGGACAGGTTGCACGGTGTGATCTCGTTCCAGGACGAGGCGACGCCGATCTGCGACTTGACCCAGTCGTCGTCACCCATTCCTACTGCACGCAACATGCCGCGCGCTGCGGTCTTTTCGAGTCCGTCGGTGACGTCACGACTTCTGGGCTTGATGTCGGGTTCGGTCATTTTCCAAGCATAGGCGTCAGCAGGATGTCTTTCCGGCAGACGAGCGACTCGAGTTGCCAACAGACGTCGCCCGTCGTGAATAGACTCGCCGCATCACAGTTGGGGCTGGGTGCGCTGGGCGATTCAAATACAGGGGGATTCAGGTGGAGTCGGAACTGATTTCAGCTTTCGGGTTTGCAGTTCTGGCGGCCGTCTTGACCGGTAGTGGTGTCTTCCTGGTTGTTCTGACGGTTCTGCACGAGATTGCCCGGTGGAAGGGCCGCTTCGTATCGGTGTGGGTGACTTTCTTTGCCGCACTGCTGATACTGCCTGTGCTGTTCGGTGCGTTGATCGCCGGCTATTCCGCGTTCTCCGAGATCGACGGGTCCGAGGCACTGATTCCGCCGGCGTTCTGGATCCTGATCGCGGCCGGGGGTGCACTCGGCGGTTACATCGGAGTCAAGGTCGGTGTGGTTCGAGGCTCGGCCCTCGACTACCGGTTGTGATCGGGATCGACTCGGTCAAACTTTCAGAGAATCGCAGGCGAAGCCTGGGTGAACATCCCGAAGCTCTCTTGAACGGCCGTTCAGGTGCGGGTTCACTCCTAGCGTGCACACGAATGCCTTCGATCGAATATCCAGACGTGGCCTACTGCAGGGATCGGCGGCTCTCGCCGGCGCAGTAGGTCTCGGTGTCGCTTCGGCGAGCCACGCCGGTGCCGAGGTTCCGGGTGGCAGCCCGGGATTCGCGCACGGCGTGGCATCCGGTGACCCGTTGCCGGATGCCGTGATCATCTGGACCCGCATCACCCCAACGGCAGACGCAACGCCAGGTTCGGGCGTCGGGGCGGCGGTGACGCTCAACTGGCAGGTCGCGACCGATGAGGGGTTCGCGAGCGTTGTGGCGTCGGGAAGTGTTGCTGCTTCGGCAGAATCCGATCACACCGCGAAGGTCGACGTCACCGGACTCGATTCGTCGACGACGTACTGGTACCGATTCACTGCGGGTTCGGCTGTTTCTCCGGTGGGACGCACCCGCACGGCTCCGTCGAACTCGGCAGATCTCGATCGTCTCCGCTTCGGCGTCGTGTCCTGCTCCAACTGGGAAGCAGGATATTTCGGTGCTTATCGCCACCTCGCATTCCGCGAAGACCTCGACGCGATCATTCATCTCGGTGACTACATCTACGAGTACGGGCAGGGGGAGTACGGCGCGCGGAACGGATCCGTTCGCCTTCACGAGCCGGCCCACGAGATCATTTCGCTGGCCGACTACCGAATTCGGCACGCGCAGTACAAGACCGACCCGGATCTGGCTGCTCTTCACCTGAAACTCCCGTTCATCACTACGTGGGACGATCACGAATCGGCCGACAACGCGTACCGGGACGGCGCCGAAAATCACACTCCCGGTATCGAAGGCGATTGGGCAGATCGAAAGGCGAACTCGGCCAAGGCATATTTCGAGTGGATGCCTGTCCGCCCGTCGGGTAGTGGTTCGAGCGTTCAGCTGTATCGACGGTTCCGCTTCGGGAATCTGGCCGAGATCTCGATGCTCGACCTGCGTACCTACCGCGACGAGCAGCCGACGATGAAGCAGGTCGACGATCCGTCACGCACCATTACCGGACGCGCACAGATGGATTGGTTGACCAGCGGAATCGTCACCTCCCCGACGCAGTGGAAGATCGTCGGCAATCCGGTCATGATCACGCCCTGCGTGTTCCCGCCGCTGGAACCGGCGACCACCGCGGCGTTGACCGAACTGGTGGGAGTGCCGCAGGCCGGTGTCCCGTACAACACGGATCAGTGGGACGGGTACACCGCCGACCGCACCAGGCTTTTCGATGCGATCACCTCGAACGGTGTGGACAACACCGTCTTCATCACCGGTGACATCCACACGTCGTGGGCTTGCGACCTACCGACCAATGCCGCGAATTACCCAGGCGGGCCGACTGTCGGCGCTGAGTTCGTCGTCCCGTCGGTGACGTCGCCCAACATCGACGACATGCTGAAAGTGCCGCCGCGAACGGTAACCGTTGCGGCAGAAGAAGCATTCAAGGCAGTGAACCGACACGTGCGGTACGTCGAACTGGACTCGCACGGCTTCGGCGTATTCGAAATCGCCCGCGAAGGTACTCAGATGGATTGGTACTACGTCGACGATCTCACCAATCCACAGAGCAATGCGCACTATGCCGTGAGCTACCGTCTTCCGGCAGGCGCGGGCAGTAGAGTCTCACCCACCTCGGCCGCCCTCGATCAGGCCTCGTACCGACCAGGAGTCGACCAGTGAGTATCGAAGTTTCGCGTCGTAGCGTTCTGATCGGTGGAAGTGTTGTCGCCGGAACGGCATTGCTCGGAACGCCCGCTCGCGCGAGCGTTCCCACCAGCGCAGGCATCCCAGACCTGGACGTGCATGTCATCGTCGTCGACGGCATGCGTCCGGACGAGTTGCGATCGGAGCTCACCCCGACGCTGACCGGGCTTGCGGCCGGCGGTATTCACTACCCGGACGCCAGTGCCATCACGATCGCGGAGACGCTGCCGAATCACACGGCGATGATGACGGGAGTGCTGCCGGCGCGTTCGGGAGTGCCTGCAAACTCCGTCTACGATCCGTCCATCGACAAGAAGCGTGACCTCGATCGGCCTTCCGACCTGCAGGCATCGACGGTTCTGGATCGGGTGCGCGCCGAACTCGGATTGACCACTGCGAGTGTGCTGTCGAAGCGCTACCTTCACGGGTTGTTCGGTGACCGCGCCTCAATGGTGTGGGATCCCCAGCCGCTCGTTCCCGGCACGGAGCACGCGCCGGACAACTTCACGATCGACGCCTTGATCCGTATCGTCGGCGGGAACTCGCCGCGGCTCTCGTTCACCAACCTCGGTGACGTCGATCGGGTTGGGCACCTGGATCTGTCCGGTCCGTCCATCCGGATCGCTCGCACGGCCGCACTTCAGAACACCGACAACCAGGTTCGCCGCTTCGTCGACTTCCTTCATGACACGGGTCGCTGGAATCGGAGCATTCTGATCGTGTTGGCCGACCACTCCATGGACTGGTCGGAGCCCGCGCGGCTCATCGGACTCGATCGACCGCTGAACGCGGACCCGTTGCTGGCAGGCAAGATTCGAATCGCCCAGAACGGTGGCGCAGACCTGATCTACTTCGTCGGACCCGATGGCGAACGGGCGGAAGCCGTCAGCCGGATTCAGCAGATCGTGGATGGTGTGGACGGCGTCGAATCCAGCCACCTCCCCGCCGAATTCGATCTCGGCACCAATGCCGGTGACGTCGTTGCGTTTTGCGCTCAGGGCTGGCGGTTCAGTGATCCGACTCCACTGTCCAACCCGATTCCCGGCAACCACGGCCATTTCGTGACACTGCCCATCCCGTTCTTCCTCAGCGGCGGGCATCCCGCTCTCGACGGTGGACGGAAGATCGACACGCAGGCTCGCACGATCGACGTCGCGCCGACGGTTGCGGCTCTGCTCGGCCTCGGTGCACCTGCCGGCGGCTGGGACGGCGTCGCCCGCACGACGGGCGTGACGCTGAACGTCTAACGAGGATCGCGGCCGGTCAGGGCAATCAGCTTGTCCTGCAACGACGCATCGTCAGGAAGATCGACGGGAGCGGAGAACAGGCCGCTCTCGGCGAGCATGTCGCGCTGCCCGTCGAGGTCGGACCAGACGGCCTCGACGAGGTCTGGATCGAGTCGCTCGTCTGCTCCGACCGCTCGCGCGAGATCCCAGGTGTGGATCGTGACGTCCGAGGTCTGCTGGCGCAGATAGGGTTCCACCTTCACTGTGCCGTACGAGAGGTGAACGTGGGCACTGAGGTCCGTCGATTTCCACGCTTTGATGGCGGCATCGGAGTACTTCTGCCATTCGGTCCACAGGTCGTCCCCGACGGGAACGATGTCCGGTGTCGCCTCGCCGACCGTCAGTCCGGCCAGGAGCGGCGGTACCCACTGCTGCTCCTCGATGACGTGGCGGACGAGGTGTTCGACGTGCCAGTCGGAGTCGGGCGTGGGTGCGTTCCAGTCCTCGACTGCGGCGAGTCGTGAACCGAATTCGCGGTGGGCGGTGAGCACGAGTTCGAGCCAATCGAATGCCATCACTCGAGGGTAACCCGATCAGCGTGACGTTAATCGGTGCGTGAGGCTTCGATTCGGTGAAGACTGTCGAGGTTGTCGCTTAGTCGAATCGAGGAGTTTTCATGACCGTCCCCACCGTCACTCTGGCCGAAGGTCTCACTGTCAGCGCCCAGGGATACGGCGCGATGTCCGTCGCCCCTGTCTACGGCCCGGTGGATCCGGCCGAGGCGCTTGCCACATTGCACCATGCGGTGGACATCGGGATCACGTTCATCGACACCGCCAACGTGTACGGCGAGGGCTCGAGCGAGCGTGCGGTGGGAGAGCTTCTCAAAGACCGCCGGGACGAAGTGCAGTTGGCGACGAAGTTCGGTCTGGTCGGCAACATCGCCAACGGTCAGCGCGGGATCAACGGAGACCCGGCCTACGTACCGCAGGCACTCGACGAGTCTCTGGGACGACTCGGCGTCGATCATGTCGACCTCTACTACTTGCACCGGGTCGACCCGAACGTTCCGATCGAAGACACCGTCGGCGCGATCGCAGAGCAGGTGAAGGCGGGCAAGGTCCGCAACATCGGCCTGTCCGAGGCGACCGGCGATGAACTGCGTCGTGCGTACGGGGTGCATCCGATCGCGGCGATCCAGTCCGAATGGAGCATCTGGAGTCGGGACGTCGAGAACAAGGTAGTACCCACCGCCGCGGAACTCGGAGTCGGATTCGTGCCCTTCTCACCTGTGGGCCGAGGCTTCCTGGCGGGATCGTTCGATGCGGAGACGCTCGGTGACAACGACCTACGCCGACGCTTCCCACGCTTCTCGGACTCCGCGCTCCCTGCTAATCAGAAGGTTCTCGACGTGGTCCGCGCCGTCGGTGAGGAGCTCGGCGCGACGCCTGCACAGGTTTCCCTGGCATGGCTCGATGCCAAGGGCCGTCAGTACGGGTTGCCTTCCGTTTCGATTCCCGGCACGCGGTTCGCTGCACGAGTCACGGAAAACGCCGGAGCGTTGGACATCGTTCTGAGCGAAGACCAGATCGCTCGCCTCGACTCCCTCGCCGCGATTACCGAAGGCTTCCGTTCGGCTGATTTGAATTGGGTCTCTCAGGGCCGCGAATAATCATGTCCTGAGCCTTGCGAAAGACAGGAGTAACATACAGACCCGATGAAAAAAGTGTGGTTGGTCTGGGGTGTCGGTGTTTTTGCCTACGTGATCGCCGTGCTTCACCGCACTTCGTTCGGTGTCTCGGGTCTGTCTGCTGCTGATCGGTTCTCGATCTCGCCCAGCGTTCTGTCGAGCTTCGTCGTGCTGCAGATCGTTGTGTACGCCGGTATGCAGATTCCGGCGGGAGTTCTCCTCGACCGCTACGGTTCGCGGATCATGATCGCAGTCGGTGCGTTCATCATGATGTCCGCGCAGTTGGCTCTCGCCTTCACCGAATCGCTGCCCGTCGCGATCGGTGCACGTATTGCCGTCGGTGCCGGGGATGCACTCACCTTCATCTCGGTGTTGCGGTTGATACCGCAGTGGTTCCCGCCCCGGCAGGTGCCGTTGGTCTCGCAGTTCACGGGCATCCTCGGTCAGCTGGGCCAGGTGATGTCTGCGCTTCCGTTCATGTTGCTGTTGTCCGGACCGGGCTGGACTTTTGCCTACGGCAGCGCTGCCGCTGTCGGACTGTTGGCGTTTGCACTGGCGTTGAGTGTCATCCGCGACGCGCCTCCCGGTGCCGACGTGGTCGCCGTGCCGGCCGGCGCCAAGGAGATCGGGCGACAGATCAAGACGGTGTGGATGCGGCCCGGCACCCGCCTCGGGTTTTTCAGCCACATGGGGACTCAGTTCTCGATCACGACGTTCGCGCTGCTGTGGGGTGTGCCGTACCTGAAATCGGCTCAAGGCCTCGACTCCACGACGGTCGGCTCGCTGCTGACGCTGTCGGTCATCTCGGCAATCGTGGCGGGCCCGATCCTCGGCATTCTCACCGGTCGCTATCCCATGCGTCGATCGTGGTTGGTTCTCACCATCATGGTCGCCAGCGCGCTCATGTGGACGATCGTGCTTTCACGAAGCGAGCCGTCTCCGCTCTGGTTGTTGACGATCCTGGTGGTCGTCATCTCGGTGGGTGGACCGGGTTCGGTGATCGGCTTCGACTACGCGCGCACATCCAATCCGAGTTCGGCGATGGGCACCGCACAGGGCATGGTCAACATCGGTGGATTCCTCGCTTCCCTCATCGTGATTCAAGTGATGGGCGTAATCCTCGGACACATGGGCGGGTACACGTTCGACGGATTCCGCGTCGCCTGGATGGTGCAATATCCGGTCTGGATTCTCGGCATCGTCGGTGTGCTCGTCACCCGAGGCAAAGCCCGGCGAGCCCTCGCGGCAGAAGGCGTACACGTACGGCCGATTCGCGAAGTCATTCGTCGCAACAAATAACTCGATCGCATCGGGTAATTCATCCCCTGCGGGTGAGGTTCCCAAGCGTCCGAGCCACCAGGCTTGATGGATGAACGACGCAATGAACATCGGACCGGTCGAGCTCGTGGTGCTGGCATTCCCAGGTTCCACTGTGGATCCTGAAGCCGTCGCCGCGCTGCAAAACGTGGTGGAACGAGGTTTTGTCACCCTGCTCGACCTCGTGTACATCGCCAAGGACGCCGACGGACAGGTGTCACAGATCGACGTCGACGAAGATCTCACAGAGATCGGACTGGCGATTCTGTCCATCGAAGCCAAGGCATTGATCAGTGACGAGGATCTGGACGTGGTCCGTGAGTCACTCGAACCAGGAACGTCCGCCGCAGTCATCGTCTACGAGCAGACGTGGGCGCGTGAGCTCGCGTCGACGGTTCGCGGCGGCGGCGGCGATGTAGTCCTTCACGTTCAGGTACCGCGCGAGGTAGTCGTCGCAGCGGTCGAAGCAGCATTTCAGTAGCGACAATTACCCAAGGAGTTCGGCATGGTTTTTCGAGGTGGACGCAGAGGGCGGCCGGGGTTGCTCGGCACGGTGGCGCGCACTGCGGTAGTGGCTGGAACCGCAAAAGCGACGTCCAACGCCATGGATCGACGGAGTCAACGGAAGGCCAGCGAGCAGCAGCAGGAATACCAGCAGGAGTACCAGCAGCAACAGCCGCCGCCGCAGGTCGCACCCGTGCAGTCCGTTCCCCCTTCTGGCGCGGACGATCTGGTCTCCAAGCTGCAGGAGCTGGGTCAGCTTCATCAGTCCGGCGTGTTGACCGACGCGGAGTTCGCCGCGGCAAAGTCGCAGTTGCTGAGCTAGTGCCTGCTGGTTCTTGAAGCCTTGAACGGGTTTACCACACTGGACAATTGAGCATGAAAGGCTGATCTATGATCGACCCACGCGCAGCATCGGCCGCAATCGAAGCGGCGAACTCCCGAGTCACCGAGACCCTGCCGTTCTCCGACAAGACCGATTTCACCGATGCCGAGCGCGGGTTCATCGGCGCGCTCGATCCCGGCGTGGTAACCGGACCCGACGGAAAAGTGCTGTGGGACAACGACTCGTACTCATTCCTGGATGAAGAGTGCCCGCCGACCGTCAATCCGAGCTTGTGGCGTCAATCGAGGTTGGTGGCCAAGCAAGGACTATTTGCGGTGACGGATTCGATCTATCAGATACGCGGACTCGATCTGTCGAATATGACCCTGATCGAGGGGGAGAGCGGGATCATCGTCATCGATCCACTGATTTCTCGGGAAACCGCGGCCGCTGGTCTCGCGTTGTATCGGGCGCATCGTGGTGATCGACCGGTTGTCGCGGTGATCTACACGCATTCGCATATCGACCATTTCGGTGGGGTCAAAGGGGTGACCACCGACGACGACGTCGCTGCCGGGCGATGCGTGATCTTTGCGCCAACGGGGTTCGTGGAGCATGCCGTCGAGGAAAACGTCTATGCGGGAACGGCAATGGCTCGACGCGCGGCATACATGTACGGGGCGGCATTGCCTCGAGGTCCTCGAGGTGGCGTCGGTGCAGGATTGGGCCAGACCACCTCCACCGGTACACCGACGCTGATTTCACCGACGGTGTCGATCTCGAAGACTGGTCATACAGAGACAATCGACGGCGTTCGGATCGAGTTCCAGATGACCCCAGGCACCGAGGCGCCGTCCGAGATGAACTTCTACTTCCCGGACTTTCGCGCACTGTGCATGGCGGAGAACGCAACTCATAATCTGCACAACCTGCTCACACTTCGTGGAGCGTTGGTGCGAGATCCGCATGTGTGGTCGGCGTACCTGACCGAATCGATCAATCGCTACGCCTCACGATCCGATGTCGTGTTTGCATCCCACCATTGGCCGACGTGGGGGACCGAACGGCTCACCGAGTTCATGTCATTGCAGCGCGATCTCTACGGGTACCTTCACGATCAGACACTTCGTCGAATCAATCAGGGGTGGACCGGTCTAGAGATCGCCGAATCCATCGAACTGCCAGCCGCCTTGGCACAGGCGTGGCACACACACGGGTACTACGGTTCCGTCAGTCACAACGTCAAAGCCATCTACCAGCGCTACATGGGATGGTTCGACGGCAACCCAGCGCACCTGTGGGAGCATCCACCCGTCGAATCGGCCAAGCGTCACGTGGAGTTCATGGACGGATCGGCAGAGGTGCTCCGAAAAGCTCGGGAATCGTACGAGAGCGGAGACTTTCGGTGGGTCGCGCATGTGGTGAACTACGTCATCTTTGCTGAACCGGACAACGCGGAGGCCAAGACCCTGCAGGCCGATACCTTCGAGCAACTCGGGTACGGCGCAGAGAACGGCACCTGGCGAAACTTCTACCTCACGGGTGCATACGAACTGCGCAACGGTTCGGTGGGTACGCCCACAGTTGCTGCAGCTCCTGATATCACCGCAGCGTTGTCGGTGAAGCAGGTGTTCGACGCTGTGTCGCTCCGCGTGGACGGAGTGAGTGCAGCGAATTCCCACATCGTCATCGATTGGAACATCACCGACGAAAACATCGTGCACCGAACGGAACTGAGCAACGGAGTGCTGATCCATTTCGACGTGGAAGGTGGGTCTGCAGATGCTGGGTCTGTGGATGCGACGTTCAGTTTGAGTCGTCTCGGCTTACTCGGTGTGCTGCTCGGTGGTGCGGACCTGGGCGCCGAGATTGCGAATGGCAGTATCACGGTGGCCGGCGACCCGGCGAAGCTCGCAGAACTTGCGGGGCACCTCGACGAGCCTGATCCGAACTTTGCGATAGTCACGCCGACGTAGCAGCGTGTGGCAGTTGAATGAGGCTGTATTTCAACGAGTCTCGAGTTCTGGGCGCTCGTGAAGTTGTCCGTTTTGTCTCTGGTTATCGAAAGTGTGTTCGATTAGACTTTCGGTATGAACAGTCGGGATGCGTGGCAGCTGGATGGTGAGGACCTCAAGAGTGAGGTTCTCGATCTGGTGCGCGCCC
>NZ_JASDCV010000039.1:0-30485 GCF_030407755.1 Rhodococcus sp. APC 3903 | reverse complement strand
CCAACCCGTAGCCTGAAGTCAAATATGACGACTCCACGAAACTCGGGGTACATCAGAAACAACACGGCGGCGTTTGTTGCCGGTGCTGCGTGGGCCGACCGGCGATGTTCGGGCTCGGTGGTGCGCGTTGTGAGGCTCGTTTTTGGTTGTCTTTGAATTTTGTTGTGTCAGTACGTTTCAGTATTCGTTTGGTGTGGAGTGGGTTTCATTGGTAGTGCACTATAGGGGGGCGGAATTACTTTGTCGCCGAACGCAGTTGCTGCACTAGATCGCCCGTGAGCAGGTGATGACATCCGTAGGAGCGCCGCCCCAGGGTGGGCGGGAGATATACGTAATCGCCAGGAGCCGTAGTTGATGCGGACCAGCGAGGCGAGATTTCGGACACTGCACGGTAACTTCGTCGGCATGTATCGCGCCGATCTGGTCGATGTTCTCCGCACTGCACTTTCGAGAGTCGGTGACTGTGCGACTGAGCTCTGCAGTGACCGGGCTTGAGTGTGGTGGTGCGATTCGATGTCGTAATCGGACCGAAGAGTTCGATCTTATCGTCGGCGCCGACGGAATCGACAGCATCGCGCGACAGTATTCCCTGAGTAGCCAGTGACGCAGCCTCGGGGGGTCGCGGATGGAGGTAGATCGTTGATGTCGTCGATATTCCCGAGGTTGGTGGGATTCTCGGCACAGGAAAGAACCCGTCGTTCCTTTGGGGGAATGGAAGGCTATCCATTTTCGCCGCGACCCGACTGTCGGCAGGAACAGCGGTCCCGAAATTGGATGAATTTCTGGACTGGCAAGCTCCTGTCCCTCAACCAATCTCGGCAGTTGCACAAGATGAAGATTCTTCGGCACGACGTTTGGGCCGCATCTCGGTCGAGGTGCATGTCAGGCATCTCGGAATGCTGTGGCGCTCGGCGCCCACGCCTACGATGTGGCGACTTACAACTGCCTACGCACCATCGTCGTTTCGGTTGTGTGGTTGCCGTCTGGGGTTGTGGCCCAGGTGATTACTTGGGGAGCGGACACTGCTTTGAGTCCTTCGGCGCCGAATTCCAGGCCGTAGCCAGATTTTTTGATGCCACCGAAGGGGATCATCGGGTGTACGCCGCCGTGGGAGTTGATCCAGACGGTTCCGGCTTCGAGGCGACTTGCCACGTTGCGGGCGTGTTCGTGGTCGCTGCTCCACACGGATGCGCCGAGGCCGAAACTAAGTCCGTTGGCCATGGCGATGGCGTCGTCGAGGTTCTCGTAACGGATGATCGGCAGGGCGGGGCCGAATTGCTCGTCGGTGACCAAGGGGTTGTCGTTGTCGATGTCGGCTACGAGTGTGGTGGGGTAGAAGTTGCCCGCGGCGGTGGGGTCGGGGTCCCCGCCGAGCACGATGGTGGCGCCGGATTCTCGTGCGGCGTCGACGAGGTGTGAAACTTTGTCGTACTGCGCTCGGTTCTGGAGTGGCCCGAGTATGTTGTGTTCTTCGAGGCCGCGGCCCATCGGCATCGTGCGTGCTACCTCGACCAAGGCGGTGCAGACCGCCTCGTAGATGTCTGTGTGGACGTACAGACGTTTGAGTGCGGCGCATGTTTGTCCGGTGTTGATGAAGGCTCCCCAGAAGAGGTCTGTTGCGATTGCGGCAGGGTCGACGTCGGGGAGCACGATACCGGCGTCGTTGCCGCCCAGTTCGAGGGTGAGCCGTTTGACCGTGTCGGCGGACGTCTTGATGATGTTCTGTCCGGTGGTGGTGGAGCCGGTGAACATGAGTTTGGCGATGTCTGGATGGCTGGACAGTCGAGCTCCGAGTGCGCCTTCTCCGGCGACCGAGGTCACGACGTTCGAGGGAAGGACACCGTTGACGACGTTGATCAGGGCGCTCACGCTCAGCGGTGTGTACTCGGATGGTTTGACCACCACCGTGTTTCCCATCCGCAAAGCTGGCGCGATCTGCCAGGTGGTGATCATCATCGGCCAATTCCACGGGCCGATAGCACCGACCACCCCGAGGGGCTTGTAGTGCAGTTCGGCGTGGGTCTTCTCGTCGGAGTAGACGGTTTCGACGGGGAGCTCGGTCGCTGCTGTGGCACGGAGCCAGGCACTGCAGGCGCCGACCTCGAAGCGGGCATTGGGGCCGTTGAGTGGTTTTCCTTGTTCGCGAGAGAGGATTTCCGCGAGGGGTTCGGCGGCGGCGTCGATCGCGTCGGCAGCGTGCAGGAGCAGCGTTCTGCGTTCGTCATCGGTTGTGGCGGCCCACGCCGGTTGTGCTCGCCGCGCATCATCGATGACCGCGTCGAGTTCGTCGACCGTGCGGAACCGGATTCGTCCTACCCGTTCACCGGTCGCAGGATCGACGATGTCCTGACCGTGCGTATCGGAGCTGGCGGTGAGCAGATCGTCGTAGGTGATCGTCATGATGTACTCGTTTCGAGTCGGTCTCGTGAAAGATGCCGGCGGAGAGGATAATTCTTCGACGTTGGACGGGTTGATGCGAGGGGCGGGTGTCAGACGAGTTCGGCTTCGAAGTCGATGGATGGACGAAACACTGCCCAGCTGAATCCGAGAACCGCGAATGCCGGAATCAGAAGCAGCAGCCATTGCGCTGTCCCGCCTTGGCCGCCGAGCAGAACGCCGTAGTTGGTCAAGGCCAGATAGATCACTACTGCGAATCCTGTTGCCGCGCAACCCGGTGCGATTCTGGTTTTCCAGATGTTCGTTTCCACCTTCGTGCGCGCAAAGAAGGCGACGACGGAAATCGCCGCAAACGTCAAGATGGCGATCAGTGCGACGGTACCCAGTGAGAGCAGCCAGCTGAATGTGACGGTGATCGGATCCGCCCCGGCAAGGACGAAAGCGATCAGGACCAGCGCCAGTGTCACTCCGACACATGCTGCTGCAACTGCGGGTGTCGATGTCTTCGGATTGGCGATGCCCAGTCGATTCGGGAGCGCTCCTGCTCGTCCGAGTGCGTACAGGTAGCGGGCGAACATATTCTGGAAGCCGATGAGCATCGCGAGGAAACTGGTGACGACCAGTACTTCCATGGTGGTGCTCAGCCACGGCCCGACTTCGGTGGTGGCCACGGCGAAGATGAACCCGGCAGGGTCCTCGGTGGCCGCGGACTGGACGTTGGTGTTGCCGACCGAGTTTCCTACCGCCCACGTGGTCAATGCGTAGAAGATTCCGATGAAGCCGATGGAGCCGTACACCGCACGAGGGATGGTGCGGTGGCGATCTTTTGCCTCTTCGGAGAAGACGACGGTGGCTTCGAACCCGGTGAAGCAGGTGATGCAGAACAGGAAAGCTATTCCGATGCCGGGTCCGACGAGGTTCGACGGGTCGAACGCGGCGAGGGAATTTCCTGAAGCACCTCCGCTGGCGATGATTGCGACGTCGAGAATGACGAACGCGGCGATTTCCAGTGCGACGAGGACTCCGAGAACTTTGAGGCTGACGTCGACACCGATGATCGTCAGTGCGGTGACGATGGCCAGCGCGCCGAACATCAGGACCCAGGTGGGGATGTCGATTCCGAGCTTGTCCGATATGAGCTGGTTTCCGAAGACCGAGAATTGCGACCACAGCGCCGCCTGGAGTGCTGTGTACGCCAGAACCGCCACCCCTGCCGCTGCTGTGGCGACCTTCGCGCCGAGGCCTCGCGCGATGTAGGCGACGAATCCGCCGGCGTTGCTGATGTGCCGGCTCATTGCCACGTATCCGACGGAGAAGACCGCGAACAGCAGTGCCGCAAGCAGATACACCAGAGGCGCTGTGGCTCCGTTCGCCGAGAACACCACCGGCGATGCCCCGATGACGGCGGCCATCGGGGCGACGGCGGCGATGACGAAGAACATGATCGCGGCGACTCCCAGGCGCCCCGGGCGCAGTCCCGCAGGGGCAGGGGAGTCGAGGCCGCCTACATCGTGAGGAATGCTGGCGGGGGGCGGAGCACTGGACATGGCTTCTTCCTGGGAAGTGGGGAGCAAGTACCGATTTCAGTGCTCGCCGGGGGACGGATCACGCTTCAGAGGGATGCGGCGGGCCCCGGGCACACGCGGGAGACTCCGGGTACTCGTTCGAACTCGTGGGCATGTGAGCCCATCGTGATGTTGACCAATTCGCCGGACAGCTGATCGATGCCGAACTGGATTCCGACGGTGCGCATCGCGTTCAAATCGAGCAGCACCATGCCTTCGACGCCGACATTTTTCTCCAGCCACGAGAAGAGGTACGTGTTCTCGCGAAGCTTCCAATAGGTGCAGCTGTCGGTGTCGCCGAAGCCCAGTTCCGCTCCTCCAAGGCACAGCCACGTGAACATGTTCTCGTTGAGGTAGAGGTGGTCGTAGACGTCGTCGCTGCTGTAGGCGTAGCGGATGCGGCGGCCGATCAATTCGTCGGTCGTCGGATGCGCCGCGGACGCGGGTGCGCCCGAGCCGTCGATCTGGCCCTGGAACCAGCGTTGCCGCGCAAGGTGCGGATGGGGCGGCAATCCCAGCTCGCCGATAGCCCCGGTGACTTGACCACTGGTGATGTCCACGGCGGCACTGAGCACCACAGGATGGTCGGCGTCGGATTGGCGGAAGTGCAGATAGAACAGGCCGGGCTGCATCTCGAAGAGCTCGTACGCGTCCTCGCCGGACCGCACTGCGCCTTCGGCGGCGATCTGCCAGCTCACGGTCGTCGCGGAGAACGTGAGAGTCCACCGGGCATCGTCTTCGGAGTCGATGTAGCTGCCGTCGACGACGAGCTGTTCACCGACGAGGGCTTCGCTGTACGCCGGACGATATTCGTCGAACCCGTCGGCCATTTCGCTGAGCGGAGCCCAGTCGTCCTTGTTCCAACTGAATGTCGGTGCAGAGCTGGTCATCGTTGTTTCTCTTTTCCGGTGTTCGTCATGTCGTGGGAGGGTCTGTGATGGACCGCCCCGAAACTAGTCAAATGGTCAATTGTGACTGGTGACACAAGGATGCACGAACTGCCGTTCATAATCAAGGCATTGATCAAAATTCGTGGAAGGCAGGGCGACGTTCCGGGCGGTGGGCGCGGCGGCCAGGCTTTCGTGCGCCGCGTGAACGGGCGCAGGAGCAGGGAGCAGAGCAGGGGGCGAGTTTGTGATCGGCGCCGTCCAGGCTGCGGAACTGCGCTCGCCGCAGCAGGGGCTGCGCCGGCGGCGGACGGAACCAAGACTTGGTCGCAGGGCCGGGTTCTCGGTGTTCGTCGTCCTGCGATGGCGACGTTCGAGAAAGGTCACACTCCGCCTCCGCCGGTATGCGCCTGCGCGAGATGGCAGTTGACGCGCCCCGTGGATTCGAGTGGGATCACGCGGCGGAGGGAATCTCTCAGTGTTGGGGGCGCTGCCCCAGACTCTCGAGTGTGTCGAGTGGGGCAGCCGTGCGCCTTGGCTCAGCGGCGTTTGATGCTCGCGCGGGCAGCATTGCCCAACGCGATCTTCTCCAGAAGGCCGATGAGAACCAGCTGTTCGGGCTCGCTGAGGGTGTTGGTCCATTCCTGCTCGAGCCGGTTGTGCCTGGTGTAGGTCTGCACGATGGCGTCGTGGCCGGCGTCGGTGAGTTCGATTTCGACTGCACGTCGATCGGCTGGCGACGGGGTGCGCGTCACCAATCCGTCACGTTCGAGGGTTTTCACCAGCGCTGATACTGCTGATCGGCTCATGCCGGAAAGGCTGGCCACGGTTTTCGATTCGCTGGGTCCGGCGAGCCAGAGTACGAACAGGATCCGAAAGCCTGCCCAGCTCCAACCGCTGGGGCGGTGCACGGTGGCTTCGAGGTCGTAGACGAGGGAGCTGGTGACCCGGTGCAGGGCGAGGACCAGGCGCATCGACAACGGGTCGATTTCGGCGAGTTCGGCGGTGGCCTTGGCGACCGCGAATTCGACGAAGGTCAGAAAGTCCAGCTCGGAGACAGCGTCGACGTCTGCTGTTGCCGTGGCAGTTTCGTGCTCTGTCATGCCGCTGAGCGTAGCCGCCAAGCCGCCGACATTGATGAAAGCTTTGACAATCGTGTGAGTCGGGTTACATTGAACACACGCAATCGATCAAAGCTTTGACTATTTAAGGTGGTTCACCGTGACATCGTTCGCATCCTCGGCTGATCTCGGCGAGAAGGAACAGACATTGGAGGTTCTCGCAGAAGGCGTGTATGCCTTGACCGCGGAGGGCGATCCCAACATCGGCGCCATCGAGGGCGAGGATTTCGTGGTCTGCTTCGAAGCCCTCGCCACCCCCGTCGCGGCGCAGAGTTGGCTCGAGAAGCTGCGTCAGCACACCGACAAGCCGGTGCGATACCTCATTCTCTCGCACTACCATGCGGTTCGAGTGCTCGGCGCGTCTGCATTCGATGCCGAGACGATCGTGGCGCACGAGAACACGTTCGCGCTCATCGAGGAGCGCGGAAAAGAAGATTGGGCAAGCGAATTCGGCCGCATGCCACGTCTGGCGAAGCAGGCCGACTCGGTGCCGGACTTGACCTGGCCGACAATGACGTTCTCCGACAAGCTGACGATCGACCTCGGCGGAGACCGCGGAAATCTCGTCCTGCAGTATCACGGGCGCGGACACACCGAAGGGGACGTCACGGCATGGGTCGACAAGCACAAGATCCTGTTCGCCGGCGATCTCGTAGAGGCGCAGGCTGCCCTCTACACTGGTGATGCCTTCCACCGCGACTGGGCAGGCAAGACGCTCGACAACGTCAAGGCGCTCGGTGCGGAGGTCTTGATCGGCGGCCGCGGCGCGGTCTCCCATGGTCAGGATGCTGTGAACGCAGCGATCGAACAAACCCGCGGATTTCTCGCGGTGATGATCCGTGAAGTCGGTGCCGTCCAGCAGCGCGGCGGAACTTTGAAGCAGGCGTTCGAGGCAACCCACGAGGCTCTGCACGAGCAGTACGGCCACTGGCCGATCTTCGAACACTGCCTCCCTTTCGACGTCTCCCGCGTCTGGGACGAATTGTCCGGCATCGAACGGCCGGTCATCTGGACCGCCGAGCGTGACCGCGAAGTGTGGGACCAGCTGCAGAGTTGACCGGTCATCCCACCGAAACCCCTTGACGACGAAAGTGCACGAGATGACGAACGAAGCCGTCCATCCCCCCGTGGTGGTGCTGGGAAACGGGCCGGTCGGGCAGACCACCGCCTTGATGCTCGCCCGGTGGGGCATCAGATCGCTGATCCTCGACAATCGGCCGGAACGCGATCCCATCGGTTCCAAAGCGATATGCCAACAACGCGACGTCCTCGAAGCGTGGGATGCAATCGGAGTGGGCCGCCAACTCGCCGACGAAGGAGTGACCTGGGGCTGCGCCCGCACCTTCTACCGCGACCACGAGGTGTTCGCGCAGACCTTCGTCGATCAAGGGGCATCCTCGTTCCCGCCGTTCGTCAACATCTCCCAGGCCCGAACCGAAGAGCTGCTCGACGTACAGATAGCGGCCAGCGATCTCGTCGAGGTGCGGTGGAACCACCACGTGGACGGCGTCCGACACGATGACTCTCGAACGTATGTCGACGTCACCACCCCACAGGGACACGTAGTTGTCGAGGCCGACTATTGCGTGGTGGCACTGGGATCGAGAGCCGGCAGGATCCGTGAACAGTTGGGCATTTCGTTCGAAGGGCGCTCCTTCGATGACAAGTTCCTCATCTGCGATATTCAGGCGGACCTTCCCGACTGGGCACACGAGCGGCGGTTCTACTTCGACCCCGAGTGGAATCCAGGTCGCCAGGTGCTGATCCACCCGTGCCCGGACTCGACCTACCGCATCGACTGGCAAGTGCCAGGCGACTACGATCTCGCAGCGGAAGAGGCTTCGGGGGATCTCGACCGAAGAATCCGACAGATCATCGGCGACGTCGAGTACACGATCACATGGAAATCTGTGTACCGCTTTCATTCTCGACTCGCTGACCGTATGCGCATGGGCCGCGTACTCCTCGCCGGCGACGCCGCACACGTCGTCTCGCCCTTCGGGGCGCGAGGTCTGAACTCCGGCGTCGCAGACGCCGAGAACGCGGCATGGAAGTTGGCGTTCGTCATCAAAGGATGGGCGAGCGCGGACCTCCTCGAGACCTACCACGACGAACGTCACGCTGCCGCGTCGGAGAACATCGACGTCACGACCGCCACGATGGATTTCCTCGTACCCCAGAACAAGGTTCAAAGCGACTTCCGCACGCGAATCCTCTCGGCGTGCGCATCGCAGGAGCAGCTCCGATCTCATGTCGACTCCGGTCGACTGGCCGAGCCGTACTGGTACACCACCTCGCCCATCATCACGCCGGACCCGGGGCACCCGTTCGCCGGACGTCCACCGAAAGGCTCGGTCCCACAACCCGGGCCCGGCATTCTCCTTCCGGATACGCCAGTTGATTCAGCCTTCACCTCAGGGGCCACGCGTCTACGCCAGATCGCGAGAGACGGACTCTTGCTCCTGGTCGGCGAGGCGGTGGATGCAGGCGAACTCAGAGACCGCGCGAGCACCGAAACGCCCGTACCCACGCGGGTAGAGCGGTTCGCTTCCCTCGACAACACCGGCGCACTCATCGACGCCATGCGTCCTGTCCCCCACGACATCTGGGTAATCCGCCCCGACTCCTACGTGAGCGCCGTGCTCGACAGCCGCCAACCCGAATTGCTCGGCCCGGCATTGCAGCGCGCAGTAGGCGCTGCGGCCACGACGAAGTCTGCGCATCCACGCCGCGCGTACGAGACGACGCCAAGCTGATCGATCTCGGCACAGCCATCGTCGGTGCCGTACCCCTCTCGGAAAGAGATACCGCCTCTGACGGTGTGGGGCCCGTTGCTCTGTCCAGGCGATTTCCTCGTGCCGACGAGCGAACCTGGTCGATGACTCTCGGCCAAGAGCTCTAGCCGAGAGCACTTCAATCTGATGTCGCAGTCACCGAGCGCCCAGTCACGGGTGGCCGGCGGGAATCTGCGACTTCGGTCCGATACTGCGTGATCAGTCTGTACGTGGAGACTGATCACGCAGTTTTTCGGTTTCTCCATCACTCGAGGTGCTTCCGGACTCGGCGGGATCGGTCGGATGACGCTGTCTCCGACGTCGTTCCGGGCGCACGGATTTCATTCGACGTCCGTCGATGCACCGGCTGCGAGGCCCGCAGAGGAGGGGGTCGGGTTATCGCGACCTGATCGCGGAACAAGGCGCGGCGCCGTGGGCGGTGGCTGCGTGCGGAGATGCCGCACGGCGTCTGTCATCGCAGACGGCCGAGATGTCGGAGTTCGGTGTCGCGACCTTGGTGCATACGGACAACACTGCCAGCGAGCTCGTGCGGCGCAAGGTTCGCGACGCCGATGTGCGTTCAGGTAGATCTGCCACATTCATGAACTTCCTCCGGACCGACATTGTGATTCTGCACGGAGCCGAATCTCGAGCGCGCGGGTGGACGCCGCCCTGCGCCTCGTCGAGCGTTCGGAGATGGCGGATCCTGTTCACGGGATGAGTGCACCGGCGCACGATGTCCGCCGGTGCACTGCCCCAGCAGTTCTCCGGCGAACAGTGAAGTAGGCGGTCTTCGGCAGATTCCCCGCGCGGCGACTGAACGCAGTGTGTGAACACCACCGTCAGAGGGTGTTCACACACGTCGAGAGATGTTGGCCGGGTCGATGGATCGAGCGGCTGACCCGCCGAGCGCAGTCACACTCAGCGAGGCACTGGGGTTGCCCCGTCGGGACGTCCGGGAGGGATGGGGCAGCTGCGGGGTCCAGAGTATTGAATGCCGGGTTCGGCTGAGGCGCTGTACTATTCGGCCATTTGCGGTACTGCGGGTGCGGGGCTCGCGGCAGCGGCGCGACGGGGCTGTGAGACGAGAATCAGCACCATCGACAGGAGCAACCCGGCAACGCTCACCGCGATCAGTGAGCCGTACCCGCCGGCGCTTTCTACCAGTCGTCCGCCCATGAAGGGGCCGATTGCGAATCCGCCACCGATCGCGATGTTCGCCAGGTTCACCAGCCTTCCGGATCGGTCCAACTCGGAGAGGGTGGACATGATGTAGGGGAGAATGAACGTCCATGTGAATTTGAACAACAGTGCTGCGACGGTGAATCGGACAAGGCCGGGCATTCCCGCCAGTAGGGCGACCGACACGGTCATGGCCAGGTAGCCGACGAGCAGATTGACGCGGGCGCTCGGTCGCGCACCGAGGACGGTGGCCACCGCCGAACCGACGATCCCCAAAACGGTGGCGATGGACAAGATCACGCTCGAGGTTTCGGTCTCGATCATCGACGCGCTCGCGATGCCGCTGACGAAGGTCCAGATCCCGCTGAGGCTGATGTAGAAAGCAAGCACCGCGATCAGACCCAGGCTCGCTCGAAGTACGAATTTGTCGGGTATCCCCGTCGTGTCCTCACCGGCGCGGGCGGCGACGATGTTGCGTTGCGGCAGGAAGCGGACGAGGGGAAGGACGACAATCATGAGGGCGGCCAGCACCCAGTACACGATGCCGATTCCGAAGGTGTCGAAGAATTTCGGAAGTACGGCCAGTCCGATCGCGCCGAAGGACAATTGTCCCATCACCCACAATCCGTACACCCGATTGCGGTCCTTGGTCTGCGCTGCAAGGGACATGCACAGGACCATCAGAGAGCCGCCCGCGAGGGAGGTGAGGAAGCGAACGACCAGGAGAGTCCCGTATTCGTCGATGAACGCTGAGCTGATGTTGCCGGCGATGAACACTGCCCCGAAAAGTGTGGACATGGTGCGGATGTTGAATCTCTTCATCCACCACAGTGCGGGGAGTGACGCGAAACTCATCGCGCCGAGCTCAATGGAGAACAGGTCGCCCGTCTGCGATGGGTTGAGCGAGAGCTGTTGTTGGAGTTGGCTTGCCACGGCAGGTGCCATGAGTAGGAGCGTGCCGACGACAGAGGAGAAGAGCACGATGAGAGCTATTCGCCCTGCGGAATTGGGGTCGGTGCTGTCGAAGGGGGTGCGGTGACCGACGAGAGTCTGGGGCATCGGATGTACTTTCGTGAGGGTGAGAGGGGTGATCACCTCATCCCGGGAGATGTCCCGGTAATGCACCGGGTCGGCGGGGTGTCAGTGAGTGGATGTGAGAAGGCGTCCGCCGGGTGGCCAGATGTACATGGTCCGGGAAGTAACTCTCAGACAATCCCGAGCTGGGTGAGGACGGAGAACTGGTCCCAATACCGTCGGGTTGCGGTGATTCGGCCGTCCTCGACTCGGTGGAGATCGCAGAAGGGGACGGCGAGAGTGCGCCCGGTGGCGTCGATGTCGACGCCGTCCGGTGCGGGCATGGGGCCGGTGTGAGTGCCGACGGCAGTGAACTCGGTGACGACGAGCCCTTGCCCTCCGCTGAAGGTGAGGTTCTCACACCGTCCATCGCGGAACGGGCGGTCCCAGTTCGTGAAGTTCTCGGCCATCCCTGCGTGTCCGGCGTGGATTTGCCCGGTGGGTAGATTCGTCCAGGTCGCGTTCGGGGTGAACGACTCGACCCACGCGTCGATGTCTCGGCTGTTCCACGCTTCGTACAGGGCGGCAACGGTTTCGATGTCCGAGCGGGCCATGGGGGTCCTCCTTGGTGCGGTTGAGTGATGAACTGCAGCTTGTGATCAGTGATCAGTGATCACTGGGCGGAGGTCGCCGAAGGTTGTGCGTGGGCATCGAAGACGGTGCGTCCTTCGAAGAGGGTGCGCAGTACCTCCGTTCCCCCGATCTGGTCGACGGGGATCTCGAAGATGTTGCGGTCGAGCACGATCAGGTCCGCCGACTTTCCCAGGCGATGGTGCCTTGCATCTGTGCGCGACCGACGACCTTCGCGCCGCCGACAGTCAACAACTGCACGGCGGTGGGCAGATCCACGGAGTCGTGTCCGTGCTGCAACATCCCCTGCAGCGCGGGGAAGAGATTCGGATCCGAGGTGATGATCCAGTCGGACCCGATCGTCATCGTGGCGCCTGAATCGAGGATGGTTCGGAACTTGAACGCCTCGTCGTGTCCGGGAAGATCGAGATGCCAGATCGCCGGTGACATTTCGGCCACGACGCCGAGCCTGCCGAACCTTGCGTAGTCGTCGTCGTGGATGAATGGGCAGTGCGCGATTTCGTGTACCGGGCCATCGCTGCCGTTGCTCAGGCGGACCGCCTCGAATGCGTCGAGCGCGGCGCGCACGGACCCTTCGCCGGCGCAGTGGATCTTCACCGACAATCCGGCAGCATCGAACCGGCTCAGGACCTCGGCGAGTTCGTCGTCGGCCACGAGGATGTTCGCCTCGTCGACCGTGCCGCGAGCATCGAGGTCTGCTTGGGTCATGTGCGGCGGCAGAGGTGATCCGTCGAGCCAGATCTTGATGCGCCCGGTGTCGAGGTGCGTACTGGCAAAGCTCGCGCGGTCGGCGATGGTGCGGTCGAGTTCAGCTGTGGTTGCCATACCGAACCCTTCTTCTCTCCAGACCAGATGCGCAGCGACATGCAGATTCAGGTTTCCGGCGTTGTCGAGGTCCCGGTAAGCGGTGAGCGCTTGCGGGGATGCGGAGGCTTCTTGAACCGAGGTGATGCCGTAGCGGTGGCAGACCGACGCTGCCCATGCGAGAGCGTCGCGGTAGACCTCTGCGCGGTAGTCGGGCATGGCGCGCATCACCGGCCATCGGGCGGTTTCGACGAGTTCTCCGGTCAGCTCCCCTGTTCCGGGCCGACGGATCAGCCGGCCGCCGGGCGGGTCGATCGAATCGTCGGAGAGGCCGGCGATTTCGAGTGCTTTGGTGTTGACTAGGGCATGGTGGATTGTGTAGTCGTAGAGGAAGACCGGCTGGTCGGGGAAGGCCTCGTCGAGGAACGAGCGGTCCAGTTCGCCCTCGGCGAAGGCGGCAGGAAGAAATTCTCCGCCGACGATCCACGGCTGCGTGCCCTCGTCGACGAGGGCAGCGCACCCGCAGTGGTGGAGGTCGTGCACGATCTCCGCGGGGGTGCCACCCGACGGCAGGCGAGCCTCGAACCGAAACTTCAATCCGCTGAACAGAAGATGGGTGTGGGCATCGTGCAGCCCCGGCATCGCCATACGGCCTTCGAGGTCGATGAACTCGGTTCCCTCCGGAGCTGCCGAACGGACCTCTTCGTCGGAACCGACGAGGATGAAGGTGCCGTTGTCGATCAGCACGGCCTGCACCCACGGAGCAGTCGGGTCGACAGTGTAGATGCGGCCGTTGAGCAACGCGGTGGGCATCGTTCCTACTTTCATTGGGGGAGTGGACATGTGCTTGAGTGCGACCGGAACCGGTCAGGAATCGGAAGAGAAGTCGAGTGCTCCGACTGCGGAGCGCGCCAGGTTTCCGAAGTCGGAGACGAGCGCGGTGCCGTTGACAGGAGCACTGACCGGTGAGGCGAGAAACAACGCGTGGCCGGCGAGCTGCTGCGCTGACATGACCGGCAGCTTCGAGCCCGCGAAGCCGTCGGCGCGACCGAGGTCGGCCCGGGACATCGGGGTGTCGACGAGACCCGGGCACAAGGCATTCACTCGTACCCGCGGATGGTCGACCGACAGTGATCGCGTCAACATCAGCACCGCGCCCTTCGAGGTGCTGTAGGGCGCCATGCCCTCGAACGCGACCAGAGCGGAGTCGGATGCAAGGAAAACGATGGTGCCCACGTCACTGCTCTGCAGGTGGCTGACGGTGTGTTTGGCAAGGAGAAAGTTTCCCCGCACGTTCACTGCCATGACCCGGTCCCACTCGTCGACGCTGACCCGGTCGGCACGTATGCCCACCGGGCCGGAGATTCCGGCGCACCCGAGGACGGTGTCGAGGCGACCGAAGATGCCGAGTGCGTGGTCGACGGCGCGACGAACCTGGGATTCGTCGGTGATGTCGGCGTGGACGAAATCGACGCTCTTGCCCAGTGCTCGCAGCTTGTCGGCAACCGCTTGTCCTTCCAGGTTCTGGTCGACTATGAGCACTCGCGCGTTTTCGGCTGCGAGCGCGTCGACGCAGGCACGGCCGATTCCCGATGCGCCCCCGGTCACCAAGGCAACGCGGTCGTTCAGATACAGATCCATCGAAGAGGTCCTCGCTGTGGGACTGGTCAGACCAGGTTCGGGGAGAGGGAGAATCGCGGGTCGAAGCCCACGGTGCCGGCGTCCACGGCGCTGTGACCGCCGTCCACAGGCAGGACCGCAGCGTTGACATACGACGCCGAGGGGGAGAGCAGCCAGGCGATGGCGGCGGCAACTTCCGTGGCCTGCGCCGGGCGGGCGAGCGGTACGAGCGCGGAGGCGAGGTCGTAAGCCTGCTCGGCGTTCAGGCCCCGCTCAGCGCCGAGTTCCGCCATTTCTTCGTCCGCCATCTCCGTGCGAGTCCACCCGGGGCACACCACGTTTGCGCGGACCCCTCGCGGACCGTAGTCGATTGCCACGGACTGCAGCAGCATGCTCAAACCTGCCTTGGTCGCGTTGTATCCGCAGTTGCCTCCTGAGGCGCGTAGCGCACTGACCGAAGACACTCCCACGATCGCTCCCCGGCTTTCGATCAGGTGGGGTAACGCGAGATGAAGCAGCCGGTAGGGCGCGGTGAGGTTCGTCTCGACCATTGCCTCCCAATCGGATTCGGTCAAGTCGCCGACCCCGCCCGCTCGGACCAGCCCGGCGTTGAGCACTACCGCGTCGAGTCGACCGAACCGGGCGAGGATGAAATCGATCAGTCCGCGAACGGCTGCGGGATCGGTGGTGTCGGCGACGACGGGTGCGCCCCGGTGGCTTCGGCTGTCCGGTCGAGGGCGTCCGCTCGTCGACCACAGATCACGACGGTCCACCCCTCGGCGCTCAACACCTCTGCTGTGGCCGCGCCGATGCCGCTCCCTCCGCCCGTCACGAGAGCGACGCCCCTACTGCGGGGAGGTGAGGGGGGATTGTTCTCGGTCATCGTGCATGCCCTTCCGTGAAGGAGTTGTGAAAACCGCAGACGGTGTTGCGGTGAGAGACCACCTGCGCCCTGTCTGGTGGCGTAGGGCGCTCCGTGGACTATCAATGGTTTGACTATCCATATGGATAGATGTGATCGATGACACAAATATGCCTGATGCTGCGTAACTAGTCAAGTGGATAGGAGCACATTTTTCGTGGGCTGTTGCAGCTGGGCTTCGGCGGGAGGTATTCGGCCCGAGCGGTCGCAGATGTCGCTACGCCTGCAGGTATATGCGTCGCTCACGGGCGCAGGTTGATGGCCGCGAGATCGGTGCCCACGTGGAAGATGCCGTTGTAGTTCTGCCGTGCTGCTGCCCAGCGCTCGCGGGGTGGCTCAGCAGGGACGAGGTGGTGGAGCGCGAGCTGCCGAGCACCGAGGTCGTCGGCGAACTGACCAAGTTCGTTCGAGGGCATGTGCGCACTCATGAGGTGTTGGCGTAGTGAATCGTTGCCGTTGAGTTCGTAGAGCTCGTTGATGTAATCGATGTCGATGACTTCGTGAAGAAGGAGGTCGGTGTCGGCGGCCAAGACGGCGAGATTCGCCGATTTCCCGGTGTCGCCGGAGATCACGACGGATCCGTCGTCGGTGTCGAAACGATAGGCGAAGGCCGGGAACACCGGGAAGTGATTGACGAGGGTGGCCGTGACGCGCACACGGTCGTCCTCGTAGACAGGGAAAGGGGCCATGGCAGGCATGCTCTCGAGTGTCTCGATTCCGATGTCGATATTGGGGATCGCGATGTCGTGAACATTGATCAGGCTCCGCAGATCCTTGAACCGATTGTCGCGGACGCGGTCGTTGATGTCGCTGGCGTAACCCGAGAACACCGCATCGGTGAGGTCGGTGATACCGGGCATCGGATTGCTCGGGTTCGCGGGCGGGGGCGGTTGACTACCGGAATATGGGGTGGTCAGCGAGTTGCGTCGGCCGGGGCCGAACACTTCCACCGGTCGGTTGACCGCTTGCAGCCCCACCCACCACCCGTAGTTGAACATCTTGAAGTAGTCGATCGCATGATCGGAGTGCATGTGCGTGACGAAAAGTCCACGCAGCGTGCGGAATTGCTGATTGGCGCTTTCGTCGGTCGGGTTTGCTCGGAAGTACTGCTCCGGCGCCCGGTCGCCGGTGTCGACGACGTATACGGCGTCGCCGACGACGACCGCTGTCGATATCCCGGTTGTGTTCTGGCGGGGGTACCACGAGGGACCGCCCGCTGTACCGAGAAGAACGACATGCGGCCGCCTCTTGTCGACGTCGCCGGTGACCCCGAGAGCCGAGTCGGTAGAGGCAGTCCCTGTCGATGGTGAGCAGCCAGAAGCGAAGGTGGCGGCGCCGAGGGCGCCGAGGGCGCCGGCAATGACGGATCGGCGAGATGGCCGTGAGCTTTCAGTGGCGTTGAGGCACATAGCTTTTCCTTTCGAGACAAAGATTGGTCGATGGAGCTTCTCGCATCGGCTCGCCCTGGGCATTGATGCGAGATGGCGACTCGCTCACGCAAGCTGTCGCACGTGCCCGCCATGTCTTCGCTCAGAGGGTCGGCGAAAGGCGGGTGTGCTGAGAGGGAGCCGATCGTGCACGCCATTCTGGGCAGGGCAGGGCGCCTTGATGAAGTGGCCGCGACACCACGGGCACTCGAAGACCCCCACGGAAGAGTGTGATCGGTGGCACAAATATGCCCGACCCTGTAAAGCTAGTCAAGTGGATAGATATTCGGCACAGGCTAAACCGCGACAATCCTCGCCTAACGGCGCCGGCGGTCGATCCGGATAGGCTCGAATCCATCCAGGACGAGTGGCCACCACAACCCCCCAGAAGAGATCGAGACGAAATGACCACAGTTGACCCCGCTCCCACGCGAAGCTCCCCGAAGTACGGCGAGGGCCGCCGCGCGTTGTTGGCAGCTGCGGTCCACGTAGTCGCCGGACAAGGGCTGCGAAACTTGACGTATCGGGCCCTCGCGCGGGAAGCGAAGGTGACCCATGGGTTGGTCGCACACCATTTCGGTACACGCGATGCTCTGATCGAAGCCGCACTGGAGTTCTCGGTGGAAAACAGTGTCGCCTCGATCAGTACTCGACCGGGCACCGGCGATCCCGAGGCGATCTTTGCCGGTCTGATTCAGCTGGTCGAAGCCAATCCTGACGACCAGGCCTTCCAATACGAACTGATCCTCGAATCGCGACGTCGTCCGGAACTACGTCCACACGTCGAATCGCTCTACCGCACTTACCGATCGGCGCTTCGTGAGGAATTGGCGCACGGTGGAATCGAATGCGACGAAGTGATGGCCCACGCTTTCATCGCGGCGGCAGACGGCCTGATCTTCCAGCAGATCGCCCTCGGGCACTCCGATTTCAACGAATCAGCGCTTGCATATCTACGTCGCTTTCTGCAATCACTGATCGAATAGGAGTTTTCGTGTGTGGTCTGGGAAGCCGCTCGAAGTGTGTGCGTACCGCTGTGGGGATGTCGAGATCGGTGGCTACTCGGGTGAGGGAGCCCTTCGGCGATGTCGCGGAGTTTGGTGTTGGTGTATTGGGAGTACCAGACGAGGACGACGACCGAGCGGGTGTGCCCGTGGGTGTCGATGATGCGGTGGCGGCTGCTGAATGCTCCGCCGGAGGTGCGGATGGTGTGCAGGGTGTGGGCGACGTGGTCCCTGTCGTCGGGGTGTTTGTGGGAGAACAGCAGTTCGGTGGCCGGGGTGGCGGGTCGTATCCGTGCGTGCGGGCTGGTCCAGGAGATAGATGCCGGACGATTCCGATATCCCGAAAAATGACCGACACGGCACTGAATAGGCACTCGCATGGAGGGGCGCAATCTGGTCTCAGTGCGCCCAGGACTTCGCCGCCGGCGCCGTCATCGACCGATTCGGACAACTCGAACCCACGGTGCTCATCGCCGCCGACGGCTACTCCTACAACGGCCGCAGCTACGACCGGCGCCCGGAGGTGCACGAGGTCCGCGCGGGACTGCCCACCCTGACACACTATCGTCGTCGACCACCACGTCGAGAACGCGTACGCCGACCACGCCGACGACCCGGTAGTGCTGTTGTGGAGCGACGTCATCACCGCCAAGGTGACCCTGCAGTTCGACAAGGTCCCGTTCGCACAGCCCCTCTAGGTATTGTTCTCCTCCGGCAGCACCGGCCTGCCCAAGGGCATCGTGCACGGTCACGGCGGCATCCTGCTCGCCCTGCTCTCCCTCATCAGCCTGCACATGGACCTCGCAACTTCACCGTCAATGCCATTGCACCGGGGCCGTTCGAGTCGAAGAGGATGGCGCCGATTCTCGCCGAAGTGGGTGAGGAGGTGGCAGCAGCCTCACCGCTCGGCCGAATCGGAAGGCCCGACGACGTGATCGGGACGGTGGTGTACCTCTCCAGCCGCGCGGGTAGCTACCTCACCGGAGCCGTGATCCCGGTGGACGGAGGCATAGCCACCACCCTCTGAGGGGACGAGCGTCGCGTGCTCATGGCGGCCACTATTTGCCCCTCCGCCACTCGGGTTCTGGCCGAAGACGGTAGGCCGACAAGACCAATAGTTGGCGCCAGTCGCTGGGCCAGTTCGTAGTTTGCAAATGTCTGCGACCCGTACGCTGCGGGCAGGTCGAATGCCGCTCTCAATTACTCAGGACGGTTCGCCGACCGGGATGGGTTGCGGCTCCGAGCTTTGCCGCCAACTCACCCCGCGGGCAGCTCGCCGATCTGGAGCTGCGGCGCCGACTGCCTGCTCGCCGCGGAGTCCATGCCGGAGGTTGCCGCGGCAGGAACCTACGCTGGCCGCCGAGATCAGACGGTTGCGACGCCTGGGATGTTGAAGTAGCGGACCACCGATGCGATCAACGATTTCCTTCCCCACCACGCAGCCGTGGGCGCCTGCTTAACCGAAACTTGCGATGGCCAACCGCATCTCTTCGGCCAGTTCATCCGGTTGTGACAAAAACGGTGAATGTCCCGCGTTTAGTCGAGCAACTCTGCCAGTGCGATTGCTCATCGATTCCTGGAATATGGGAGCGAGTCCGGCGTCGCGCTCACAAATGATGTAGCTGGTTGGAACGTATTTCCAGACGACGTCCTGCAGCGAATAGTTGCCTACCTCGAGGCTTTGATGGTTAAGACGCGCAATATACTGAGTCGCCAAAGCGGGGTCCACATCATTGTAGAAAATTTGCGCGGGTCGAAGTGCATCCATGTACCCGTCTTCAGGGTGGACATCCCACCAATCAGGCAGACCCCGTTCTTCCGCTACCGCCGCGGCCGCAGACTGGCCTGAATCGAGAACCCACGCGGCGATATAAATAACTCCTACTACATTGCTCAGTCCACAGAGGGCCTCACTTGTGGGCATTCCGCCGTAAGAGTGCGCGACCGCCACTACCGGGCCATCTATCGTTTCGACCATTGTCCGGATAGTTGATACGTCGTCCTGGAAGGTACCTAGTTCGCGCACGTCGGGCCCGGAAGAGGGTAGATCGACCGCTTCAATCGCGAAATCGGTGAGTCTGGTGCGCATCTGGTCCCACACCCATGCGCCGTGCCACGCGCCGTGAACTAGGCAAAGTGTTGGATTTTCTGCGATGTTCGACATGTATCCTTCTTTCAGCAGGTAAATATGAATAAAGAGACGGACAGAGAAGGGGAGTGGTAAACGCTACGCGACCAATATTATGGTGATGCGCTAATTTAGAAATCCTTTTCGAATATCTACAAGTGGAGTTTTGGCGATGTGGCCGACGGGCTGAGATGGTTTATTGAGTTCTAGGTGTTTCATATTGCGGACAGAATAGTCCTCCATTTCCCATGACCTCCAGTCCTAGGTGCCTGCTTTGTGATTCAGACTCGCTTGCCGGAGGTCCTCCGGCGCGGTCGCCCGCTGTTCGGTGGTGTTCGTAACAACCGTGGCAAGATTTCGCTTGGAGTGTTCTGGAAGTGTGAGCACGGCCCACCCACTGGCGGCGGCAGCGATTACCAGGAACAAGGCGACCGGCCAGGTGTTGGTGGCTCCGTCTGCCGCAGCTAGTAGCGAGGTCGCGATCAGCGGCGAGAATCCGGATCCGACCGTCTGTGCGAGCTGGTAACTGGTGGAAACGCCGGTGTAGCGCAGATCGGTGGTGAACAACTCGGTGAGCATGACCGGTGCGACCCCGGTGATCGATGGCATAACGAAGCCGAGGTAGAGCGAGATGCTGATCACCATGATCACCGAATTCCCGAGATTGACGAGATGGAAGATCGGGAACGCGAGAACGGCCGTCGCAACGATGCCGACGATGATGACCGGGCGGCGTCCGATTCGGTCGGACAGTGCGGCGTAGATCGGCGTCATGAAGATGCTCAGGAGGGTTCCGAGCAGGGTGGCCGCCAGCGCCGTGGACCGGGAGTAACCGATCGTCGGGGCGTAGGAAATGATGAAGATTCCGAAGATGCCCATGCCGCAGTAGGGGCCGATCTGGAACAGAATGGACTTGAACAAGATGGCGGGATTGGCGCGCACCAGCGCCAGAATCGGGGTCCCCGTCGCCGGGGTACTGACGGCCGCGCGGTTGTCTAGAAAGACGGGACTCTCCTGGATCCGTGCCCGGAAGTACATCCCCAGGGCCAGGAGCGCGAAGCTGCAAAGAAATGGCACCCGCCAGCCCCAGCTCAGCATTTGATCCTCTGGCAGCGAGGCCACCCACAGCATGGCGCCGGTGGCGATCACCGAGCCGGTCGGAGCACCCATCGCGGCGGAGCTGCTCGCGAGTCCACGCTTGCTGGTGGCTGCATGCTCGGAGACCATGAGGACGGCCCCGCCGTACTCGCCGCCGACCGCGAAGCCCTGGATGAGGCGTAGGAAGACCAGCAGAAGCGGTGCAGCAGGCCCGATTTGGCCGTAGGTGGGGAGAATACCGATAAGACCACTGGTCAAGCCCATCACGACCATGGTCACGAGCATGACGTTCTTGCGGCCGACCCGATCGCCGAAGTGTCCGAAGACCATGGCGCCGACAAAGCGGGCAGCGTAGCCGGCCGCGAGGGTGGACAGCGCGACGATCGTACCGATCACCGGGCTCAGATTCGTGAAGAAGACCTTGTTGAACACGAGTGCGGCAGCGGTGCCGTAGAGCAAGAAGTCGTAGTACTCGATGGTGGTGCCGAGATAGCTCGACAGCGCCACGCGGCGCACATCGGCACGGGATCGAACCGGGTTGTCGGTACTCATGGCCGTCCTTCCGGAGAGGGCGAGGGAGAGTTCGTGGAGCGTGGCGGGACGAAAGCGTCGGCCTACGACGTGACTGGCCTCACATCGAGGCATGCCAGGGACCGTACATCACATTCAAGATTGAATTCAATAGTCGACAGGGATTGAATTCAATCTTGAATTCGATGTATGGTGTGAGTCACACAGCGACGACACCGTGATCCGTCGCCCTTCGAGTCCAAGGATGAAAATGGTTGCCTCCTCTGCAGATCGCCCCCTTGCCGCCGCGACGGCCGTCGCCGATCGCTTCTCCGCCGCCACCGTGCACGAGGCGGCCGGACGCGTCGGTGCCTTGCCGGCCCGCTTGCGGCCCGCGTATCCGGCGGCTGCGGTGTACGGCCCAGCATTTCCGGTGCTGTGTCCGGGAGGTGACAACTTGTGGTTGCACCGCGCGGTCGCCGAGGCCGCACCCGGTGATGTCCTGGTCGTGCAGACAACTTCTACCGACGAATACGGTTACTGGGGAGAGATCCTCAGCGAGGCCGCCCGCGCCCGCAGCCTGAGCGGACTGGTCCTCGACGGTGGAGTTCGAGACCTCGGCGCACTCGAGCGTGTCGGGTTTCCGGTGTTCTCGTCGTCGATCTGCATCAAGGGCACAGTCAAGGACCCCGACGGGTCCGGTCGCCTCGGTGGCCCGATCCGGATCGGTGACGTACGCATCGAACACGGCGATCTGATCGTCGGCGACGAGGACGGGGTCGTGGCCATACCGCAGCACCGGTGGCCCGAAGTCCTGAAGTCCTCCCGCGAGCGCGACGACAAGGAAACGGGAATTATCGCCGAAATACGTTCCGGCGCATCGACTCTCGACCTCTACTCGTTGCCGCGCTGACAACCGAGCCATCCCGAACCCGAGCAACGTTTACTGCCGGGGCACAGACCCGAAAAGGAATGTCATGAAGATTACCGATACCCGCTCCGGCGCTGGAGAAGGTGCGAGATGAGCAAGATCGTCGCCGTGGCCGGTACCTCACACAGTCCGATGCTCGGCATGGAACCGCAGCGGATGTGGCGCCTGCGCGCCGAGAACGACGCCGACAACGACTACGACCTCTTCGACCAGAAAGGCGACATCCGCAGTTTCGGCGAACTGGTCGCCGCCGCCGGTGGACGCTACGACGACGAGTTATCGCTCGACGTCTGGAATGAGAAGTACGGCAACGCCCTTGCGTGCGTGGACCGTTTGCGTGAGGAACTGATCGAGCTGAAGCCGGATCTGCTCGTGGTGATCGGCGACGATCAAGAGGAGCTTTTCACCCCACGCAACCAACCGGCGATCGCGGTGTACTACGGGGAGAAGATCGAGACGCACAAGCCCATCGACATGGGTAATGCGTTGCTCAGCGAGGTCCAGCACAACCTCGGGATGGACGGCGAGGTCTACCCCGCTCACCCGCAGGCCGCACTGCACATCATCAAAGAGCTCATTTCCCGCGACTTCGACATCGCGACCAGCTCGGAAACCGAAACCGAAGGTGGCTTCGGGCATGCCTTCGCCTGGGTGGTCGGACGGATGCTCAAGAACATCACCATCCCGATGGTGCCGGTCCTGATCAACACTTATTACCCGCCCAACCAGCCCACACCCGCCCGCTGCTACGACCTGGGCCAGGCACTGGCGGAGGCGGTCGACTCGCTAGCCGGCGATCTCCGCGTCGCGGTGGTCGCCTCCGGTGGACTGAGCCACTTCGTCGTCAACGACGAACTCGACCGCCAGATTCTCGAGGCCATGCGCACCCACGACGAAACCACGTTGCGCACTTTGCCGGTGGAACAACTCGATTCCGGTACCTCCGAGGTCCGGAACTGGATCGCGGCCGCCGGAGCCGGTCGACACCTCGCCCACCGGTGGAGCACCTACATTCCGGCCTGGCGCAGCGCCGCCGGCACCGGGGTCGGTCTGGCATTCGGACTCTGGTCATGAGCGATCACCGCGAGCGGCTGGCTGCCCTGGACACCTGCGCGGTGTCCGACGCCCTGGACTCACTCGGTGTGCCGGGCGCCGCGCTCGGTATCCACGCCATTGCCAACGACCGGCGGATCGCCGGAACCGCCATCACCGTCGACCTCGTCGAAGCCGGCACCACCACCGCGCCGCGTCACCTGTGCACTGCGGCCGTCGACGCGAGCGCACCCGGCACGGTGATCGTCGTGGCCCACCACGGCCGCACCCACGTGGCGGGCTGGGGCGGTGTCCTCTCCGCCGGCGCGGTCGCAAGTGGCACCGAGGGCGTTGTCGTCGATGGGGCGGTACGTGACCTCGACGAGGCGCGCCAGTTCGGGCTGACCCTCTACGCCGCTACCTCGGTTCCGGTCACCGCCCGCAAGCGAGTGGTCGAACGTGACTGGAACGTTCCCGTCGAGATCGCCGGAATCACCGTCCACCCAGGCGATTACATCCTCGCCGATGGTAGCGGTGTCGTTATCGTCCCGCGAGAGCGCATCGACGAAGTGCTCACCGTCGCCGAGTCCATCGTCGCGAAAGAAGCGGAAATGCTGCGCCGCGTGAAGCTCGGCGAATCGCTGGCCGCCGTGATGAGCGCCAACTACGAAACCATGCTCGATCGAAAGGCCCCCTGATGACCGACGACATCCGCTCCGAACTATCGCGGCTCGACACCAGTCACCTGAGCGATGCCCTCGACAAACTCGGCCTCAACGGCCAATGCGCCGGCCTGCTTCCCCTGGACCGCACGACCCGCCTCGTCGGCCGGGCCTTCACGGTGCGCTACGTCCCGGTCGGTGACGACGGAGGAACCGTCGGCGACTACATCGACGACCTAGAACCGGGAACAGTGGTCGTACTCGACAACGCCGGTCGCCTCGACACCACCGTGTGGGGTGATCTGCTGACCGCCACCGCCTCCCACAAGGGGTTGGCCGGCACCGTCATCGACGGCGTCTGCCGGGACTCCGACTGCGCGGTCGAGCTGAGCTACCCGGTTTTCAGTCGGTCACGGTGGATGCGCACCGGCAAGGACCGCGTCCGCGTCGACGGCTACAACGTGCCGGTGAACATCGGTGGTGTTCGTGTCGAACAGGGCGACTGGCTCGTCGGTGACGCCGACGGTGTCGTCTCGATTCCCACCCGCCAGGCGGCGGCAGTGATCGAGACCGCGATCCGGATCCGGGAGACCGAAGACCGCATCCGCGGTGCCGTCCGAGCCGGGCACAGCCTGGTTGCGGCCCGCGAACTCCACGGCTATCACACCCTTCAGACCCGCGAGGTGACCCGATGAGCGCACCCGACACCGCCGAAGTTGTGGTTATCGGTGGCGGGCCCGCCGGCCTCACCGCCGCAATCGAACTCGCCCAGCTCGGTGTCGACGTCACGGTGTTCGAACGCCGGGCGACCACCTCGCACCTTCCTCGCGCGCATCTGCTCAACCAACGAACGATGGAGATCTTCGACGCCATCGGGGTCGCCGACGACGTGTACGAGATGTCGCCACCGGAGGACCGTTGGCATCGTGTCGGCTGGTACACCTCACTGGCGGGGGACCGGCCGGGCCAGGGCCGCGAGATCGGGCACATCCACGCCTGGGGCGGCGGCCCCGACACGGACCGCTATGCCGCGGCCAGCCCCAACCGCTACGCCAACGTTCCGCAGATGCGCCTGGACCCCCTCCTGCGCCGACACGCCGAACGGCAGTGCCCCGGCCGCATCCACTACGGCCACGAGGTCACCGACGTGCGCACCACGACAGACGGAGTCGAAGTCGCCGTGATCGAAACCGAGACCGGCGCAACGCGAACGGTGCAGGCTCGATACGCCATCGGTGCCGATGGCGGACGGTTGGTCAGCTCCCTGCTCGGCGTCGAGATGCAGGGACCCACACAGCTACTCGACATGGTCAGCATGCACGTCACCGCCGACCTGACCCGGTGGATCCGCGACGACCAGGTCCTTCTGTACTACTTCATCGACCCCCTCGGCAACGGCGGATTCCGCGGTTCGATGTGCGCGATGGGCCCGGACACCTGGGGCTCGGAATCCCGCGAGTGGGCGTTCCACCAGGCCTTCCCCTGGGGCTCGAAGGAGGCCATGGACGAAACGACCCTCAAGGACCGCTTCCGAGACATCATCGGCATCCCGGACCTCGTGTTCGACGTCCACGCAATCTCCCATTGGGAGTTCGAAGGCGTCACCGCCGACCGATACCGAGTCGGCAACGTCTTCCTCGTCGGCAATGCTGCACACCGTCACCCACCCACCGGCGGTCTCGGACTCAACACCGCCGTCCAGGACGTGGACAACCTGTGCTGGAAGCTCGCGCAGGTGCTGCGGGAACAGGCCGGAGCCGACCTTCTGAACACCTACGAGAGCGAACGCCGCCCCGTCGGGCTGTTCAACGTCCGCCACTCACTCGAGAACGCCGGCGGTCACCGCAAGATCGCGGCCGCACTCGGGATCACACCGGAAATCTCGGCCGAGGACGGCTGGAAGGAGATCGACACCTGGCTCGCCCCCGGCCCAGCCGGTGACGAACGCCGCCGACTCGTCGCGGCCGCGGTCGCCGACAACGGCGACGACTACAGCCAACTCAACGTCGAAGCGGGATTCGCCTACGACAGCGGTGCGGTCATTCCCGACGGAACCGAACCGCCGCACACGCACACCTCGTTGCGCGACTACACGCCCACCACCCGGCCGGGGCACCACCTCCCCCACGCCTGGGTACACGGGCGGGGACTGCGCGTGTCGACGCTCGGACTCGTCCATCGCGCCGACTACACCCTGCTCGTCGACCCGGCGCACGCGCAGACATGGCGCACCGCCGCGGAGAAGATCGGTGTGCCGGTCGACGTGGTCGCGATCGGATCGGCCGATCCGGCTTCCGGCCCGAGTTGGGGCCGTCTCCGCGAAGTCGACGCCGAAGGGGCGATTCTGGTCCGCCCGGATCGGCACATCGCCTGGCGTACCACCACCATGCCCGCAGATCCCGCAGCGGAGCTGGCAGTAGCTCTGCAGTCCCTGCTCTCACGAAATGAGGTTCACGCATGAGTGCACCGGAGGTCGTCCAGGCCCGTGGGCACGCTCTCGCGGACCTGCTGCACCGCAGCGCCGCCCGCTACCCCGGCAAGACCGCACTGATCGGTTCAGATCGCTCCTTCGACTTCCGTGAGCTGCACGCCGCGGTCGATCGGACGGCCGCCGCGCTGGCCCGCCGCGGCCTCGTGCACGGTGACCGGTTGGCCATCCTGTCCCGCAACAACTGGCAGTATGTGGTCGTCACCTACGCCGCCGCTCGACTCGGTGTCGTCCTGGTTCCGATCAACTTCATGCTCAAAGCCGAGGAAGTCGCCTACATCCTCGACCACAGTGGCGCACAAATCGTGATCGCCGAACGGGATCTGCAACCCCTGGCAGCCAAGGCCCTCGCCGAACTCGGCCTAACCCTGTCGGTGCAGGCGACGATCGGCGAACTGGAGGACGCCGCAGGCTGGGACAACTTCACCACCTGGGTCGACGAGCCGGGTTCCGCACCGGACGTTCTAGTCGCCGACGACGACCCCGTCCGGATCATGTACACCTCCGGCACCGAGTCCCGGCCGAAGGGTGCCCTGCTGTCGAGCCGGGCGCTGATCAGCGAGTACGTCAGCTGCATCGTGGACGGCGGAATGGCCGCGGACGACATCGATCTGCACACCCTGCCGCTGTACCACTGCGCCCAGATGGACTGCTTCCTCGGCCCCGACGTCTACCTCGGCGCCACCAGCATCGTGCTACCCGGACCCGAACCCGCAGCGGTCCTCGCGGCGATCGAAACCCACAAGGTCACGAAGTTCTTCGCCCCACCGACGGTGTGGATCTCGCTTCTGCGCGCACCCGAGTTCGACACTTCCGATCTCAGCTCGCTGCGCAAGGGCTACTACGGGGCCTCGGCCATGCCCGTGGAGGTGCTCCGTGAGATCCGGACCCGACTTCCGCAGGTGCAGCTGTGGAACTTCTACGGGCAAACCGAACTGTCCCCGGTCGCAACAATTCTCGGACCTCACGAACAAGAGTCCCATGCCGGTTCGGCGGGACGCCCGGTCCTCAACGTCGAAACCGTCGTCGTCGACGACGACGATCGTCCGGTCCCCCCGGGAACGGTCGGCGAGATCGTGCACCGCAGCCCCCAGGCCACCCTCGGCTACTGGCGAGACGAAGCCAAGACGGCCGAGGCCTTCCGCAACGGCTGGTTCCATTCCGGGGACCTCGGTGTCTTCGATGACGAAGGCCGTCTGACCGTCGTCGACCGGAAGAAGGACATGATCAAGACCGGCGGCGAGAACGTCGCCAGCCGGGAAGTCGAAGAGGCGATCTACCTGCACCCGGACGTCGCCGAGGTCGCCGTCTTCGCTGTGCCACACCCGAAGTGGGTCGAAGCGGTATGCGCGGTCGTTGTACCCAGACCCGGAGCCGACCTCGACGAAGCCACGGTGCTGGCACACTGCGCGACCCGCCTGGCCGGGTTCAAAGTCCCCAAACACCTGGTCGTCGCCGACTCACTACCGAAAAATCCCAGCGGAAAAATCCTCAAACGCGACCTGCGAACCACATTCGCCGATCTGGCACACAAGGAGCGATAGCCGATGTCTCGTCGTTCGATCGAAGTTCCGGGCCTGCATCACGGCAAGGCACCGATTCCACAAGCCGCCTTGGTCGGGCCGCTGCTGACGTCCAGCGGGATCAACGGCCTCGACCCCGACAGCGGCACCGTGCCCGGCTCGGTGGACGAGCAGGTCGCACTGATCTTCGCCAATATCGGGCGCATCATGGACGCCGCCGGCGGAACCACCGCGGACATCGCCAAGTGCACCTTCTTCGTCCGTGACCGCGCTGCACGCTCCGCCATCGATCCCTACTGGGTCGAGATGTTCCCCGACGAGTCCAGCCGCCCCGCCCGGCACACCCTCGAATACGCCCTCGCCGACCCGCTGCTCGCCCAGTGCGAACTGATCGCCTACCTGGACAAGTCATAACCGCTGCACATCACCACCCGACCGCCCAACATCGAACACAAGAGGAAACCATGATTATCGACGCTCATGCCCATGTCGTCGCGCCCGACGGACTGTATGCCTACCGAGCAAATCTGATGGCCGACGGAGGCTATTTCATCGGCCAGCCCAAGATCAGCGACGATGCTCTGGCCGCGTGCGCTCAGAGCAATGTCGACACCATGGATGCGGTCGGCACCGACATCCAGCTGCTCTCGCCGCGCCCGTACTACCAGGGGCACTCCATGCAGCCCACCCGGTTGGTGGACGCATGGATCCGCGCCAACAACGACGTCATCGCCCGCACCGTCGAGCTGCACCCGACACGATTCGCCGGTGTGGCCGGGCTTCCGATCACGCCCGGAGAACCGGTCGAGCGGGCGTTTGAAGAACTGCGGCGGGCTGTCGAGGAACTCGGATTCGTCGGTGTCACCGTCAACCCCGATCCGCACGAAGGAACCGGCACCGGTCCCGCGCTCGGGGACCCCTACTGGTACCCGCTCTTCGAGCAGCTCGTCGAGCTCGACGTGCCGATGCAAGTGCATTCCGCCGGTTGCTACAACGGTCGCGAAACCTACAGTGAGCACTTCATCACCGAGGAATCCATCGCCATCCTGTCGATGATCCGCGGCAAGGTCTTCGACCGCTTCCCGACGCTGAACGTGATGATCTCTCACGGGGGCGGGTCGGTGCCGTATCAGCTCGGCCGGTGGCAGGCCGAACACCTGCATCCCGCACTGGGCGGCGACCCGCAGGCACCCCGCTTCGAGGACAAGTTGAAGAACTTCTACTTCGACACCGTCCTGCATTACCCGCCGGCGTTGAAACTCCTCCTCGAAACCGTCGGATCCGACCGGGTGCTCTTCGGCACCGAACGGCCCGGCAGCGGGTCGACGACCAACCCCGAGACCGGGCGTCCGTTCGACGACCTCAAGCCGGTCATCGAAGGGTTCGGCTTCCTCGACGAGACCGACCGCCGGGCGGTCTTCGAGGAGAACGCCCGGCGGGTCTTCCCCCGGCTGAAGGCCTGACCGCCGACCCTCCCGTGGCGTGGCCCGCGACGAGTTCGCGGGCCACGCCCGGTCCGCCACTCAGGTCGGACAGGACCGTGAGACCATGGAGCTTCAACAAACGGAACGAGAAGGGGCTGGGATGAGCACCCGGGTGGGGACAGAACGAATCATCGCCGAGCTACGGAAACTGATCCTTCTCGGCGAGCTTCTGCCCGGTGAGCAGCTCCGGCAAGAGGAGCTGTCCCAACGACTCGGTGTAAGCCGCGTGCCGCTGCGGGAAGCGTTCCTCGTGCTCGCCAACCAGGGCCTACTCGTGCACCGGCCGAACCAGGGCTTCGTCGTGGCGAAGCGCACCGCCTTCGAGTTGAATCAGCTCCACATGCTGCACGCTCTCCTCGAAACCGAGCTGAACGCCTCCATCCACTGGCCGGACAAGGCCGCGCTAGAGCATCTGCGCAGCCTCAATGCGGAGATGGGTGAGAAGGTCGATAGATCAGAGGTGGTCGAGTTCATCGACCTGAACCACGAATTCCACCTCTCAGTGTGGAGACTCTCACCGCTGAACCTCGTGATCACCGAAGTCGAACGGGTCTGGGCGCTCTCCGACGCATACTTCGCCAGCAACTACGCCTCACCCGAGCGGCGAGCCCAAGCCGTTGAGCACCACGCACACATCATCGATGCTCTCCAATCGCAGGACATGGAACTCTTCCAAAAAGTCTCGGCCGAACATCGAGACGACACCCGCGGCGGCGCCGACGCCGCACTGACCCGCGATCGTGCATGAGAACGAGCCAGGCCACTCTCAACCTCACCCGCACGTCTCGGACGTGCCCGACCGGTGGATATGAGCCGACCACTCGGGCCGAGGCGGCGCACCGACGTGCCGATCTCGCGGTGACCTGGCTCCATGCCGACCCCAACCGCCGGGACACGGTCATCAGCCGACACCACTGTCGGCATGCGAACCCGGGCAACCGGCATTCGACGCCGCCTGCAGAGTCTGCGGCGACGGACCCATCCTCGCCGGCGCTCGCCGAGCAAGCGAAGAACGGCACCCTCACGGAGCCGGTTCAACGATGGCTCACGGCAGCGGAAGGGCAGTCACACCGGATCTCTTATGCCCGGGCCACGCATACGCCGCGGACTGACCCCCAGGACGACCACGCTGGCCTACCTGGTGCCGGCCGAGCCCGACCGCCCACTGCGCCTCACCCGCTTCGGTACAACTGTTGCCGCCGCGGTGGGGTCTATCTCGCTAACGGTGTTTCGGCGGGTTTTCCATCAGTAAGTTTCCGAT
>NZ_JASDCV010000038.1:0-31897 GCF_030407755.1 Rhodococcus sp. APC 3903 | reverse complement strand
GTTCTTCTCCACAGCGCCCATGTCCGCGAACCCGTGCCACAATGCCGAAGCCATCGTCGTTCTCTCCCAACTGGATACGTTCGAAATAGATTAGGTCAGTTCACGCGGAGTGCGGGAGGAAGAACCCGCTCGACCCACTGGGTTGCCTGCTCGAATGCGTAGGCGAGTTGGAGTACGTCCAAGTCGGCTCCGTGCCGACCGATGATCTGGATACCCATGGGAAGCGAACGATCGTCGAAGCCGACCGGCATCCCCGCAACCGGAACCCCGGCCATCGTCCAGGGAACAACCGTCTCCATCCACCGGTGATACGTGTCCATCGACCGCCCGTCGACGTTCTCGGGCCAGTGAGTGTTCTTGTCGAAAGGAAACACCTGAGCACTCGGCGCGAGAATGTAGTCGTAGGTTTCGAACATCTTGGTAATGGCCGACAGCCAGCCGTTGCGGGCCTCCGCAGCCTTGGTCACGTCGAGTGCCGAGAGGGTGACCGCATGCTCGAGTTCCCACAACAGTTCGGGCTTCATCAACTCACGCAAGCTCGGATCGTTGTACTGATCGATCAAACCGAGCTGCGCCCACCAACGCCATCGCAGGAACAGTTGCCAGATGTCCTCGGGTTTGAAGTCGGGAAGTGCTGCCTCGACGCGGCACCCCAACTGTTCGAAGACCTCGAACGAGGATTCGCACAACTCGAGAACTCCAGGTTCGGTTGCCAGGTAACCGTTCCAGTCACCGACCCATGCGATCCGAGAGCCCTTCAGATCCCGTGCGAGGCTTTCGGTGAACACAGCGGGATTCTCACGAATCCCCAACGGTGCATAGGCATCCGGCCCCGCCATCGTAGAGAGAAGGTGAGCCACGTCGGTGACGGTTCGGCCCATCGGACCCACAACAGCGCCCTGAGCGATGAATCCCGTCTCCGGTATCCGACCCCAGGAAGGTCGAAACCCAACAACGTTGTTGAACGCCGACGGGTTTCGGAGCGAACCCATGTAATCGCTTCCATCAGCCACCGGCAGCATGCGAAGCGCCAACGACGCTGCTGCGCCTCCGCTGCTACCGCCGGCAGTGCGCGAATTGTCGTACGGCGACACCGTCGTACCCCACACCGGGTTGTACGTCTGCGATCCGAGCCCGAACTCCGGTGTGTTCGTCTTGCCGATCACGATGGCACCGGCAGACTTGATCCGCTTGACGAACAGGTCGTCCTCTTCGGCGATTCGATCCGCGAACATCGGCGACCCGGACGTGAACGGCAGACCCTTGGCTGCCGAAAGATCCTTCACCGCATGCGGAAACCCGTGCATCCAACCGAGATACTGCCCACTCGCCAACTGCGAATCACGCTCGCGCGCCTCCGCCGTCAACGCTTCCCGATCCCGCAATGCGACGATCGCGTTCACCGCCGGGTTATGAACTTCGATCTGGTCGAGGTAGCTGTCCATCACCTCGACACACGACACTTCACGCCTGCGTATCAGACCACTGAGCGTGACCGCATCGGCCATGACGAGCTCGCGATTCTCGGGCGCACCGGAAACGCTCTCGTCGACAGGGTCAGCAGCATGAACCATCGTGAATCCTTTCAAGCAGTGAAGTGGGTTGCGCCGGCAGAATCTCGGTCGGATTCGCCGCCACCGGCAACTGATTCGAGGACGAATTACCGGTGGCGGCGCGCGACTGTCGAAGTTTCCAGCGAGGTTCTTACCGGCTACTGACCGAGATCGACGATGGCGGCGACAGGGCCGCCGCCCTCGGGGCCCTGATGCGCTGCCGAGACCGAGACGAACACTGCCGGATCACCGGTGACAGCTGCCGTGACTCCACCTACGCACGACTTGATCTGGCGGTGCCAGTGCACGTCGGAGTCGTCGAGCATCGCATTACGACGGCCGCGGACCGTTCCGTCCTGGCTGGCCTCGCACTTCAAGAACACGTTGACGAGTTGACCGTCCAGGTCGCTCGAGTGCGGCCGCTCCGGAAGTTCGAGTCCGGCGTCACGGATCGCCGCCCAGATGCCGTCCTGGTCGAGCGGATCCTTCATCACGCTGTGGCCGATCCGGTAGCGTCCGCCGACGCCACGTGCGTTACCGACGACAACGATCTGAGCACGGTCCAACTCGACGCCGGACGAGCAGGATGCAACAGAGGAGAAGAGCTCGCGGCTGTGCATGACATCCTCGTCGGTCGGCATGTCGATTTCGCCGAGTGCAACCGCGATTCCGAGCGCCGTACCGCCGTTGGACAGGTCCATCGACTCATGAGTCTGTTCGGTCCACACGGTCTTGCCGCGACTCTTGGCGTCACGGATGGTGTGGATTGTCAGCAACGGAGTCTTGGTCTGTACGTAGTGCACGTCGGCGGGATCGGTGATTCCGGCATCGGCCATCGCATCTTTCACTGCCGCAGCTACTTTGGTGATCATTGCGGTACGACCGATGTCCTCGGGCAGCAGCTGCTCACTCATGGCGACACCCACGGTCAGTCGCGGCTCGTCGGTCTTGGTGACCTTGTCTGCCGGTACCGTCGCGAAGATCGTCGCGTGCGGGCTGATCACACCGTCCGTGCCGCCTGACCAGACGATCGGCACCTCCGCCACCTCTTCGGGGCTGCGATTACCCTTGGCGGAGAGAACCTCTCGAAACGCTCGGTCCGCGATGATTCGCGTGTAGTCGTTGACGCCGCCGTTACCCTCGGTTTTGCCGATGACTGCAATGACGCGGTCGGCCTCGAGGACACCGTCGTCGATCAGCTTGGCGAGCTCACTGGCGTCGGAGACGCTGTGTAGCGGAACCTTACGGACCTCGATTGCTTCGGGCATTGGCATCTCCTTGTATAGGGAATCGTGGAGGCAAAATTGGGCCTTGACAGCTCCTGGCGCCCAGCCCAGCCGAGCGGTTCGGAACTGCCATGCCGACCACGCTATGACGACTCGAACCCTTCGGCATCGTCAATAGTTGCCCAAACGAAAACCGCGATTGGTTATTTCGACTCCAATTCACCGGTTGTGCGCCGCCCCATCGGTTCTCACTTACGATTCGACCATGGACACCACTGTTGTCGACCATCCGCTGGCGGCATCGCTGCTCACGACCATGCGCGACGCTCGCAGCGACAACGCAACTTTCCGGTCCGCCTTGCGCAGACTGACCCATATGTTGGTCTACGAGGCCATGCGCGGCGCAGAAGTGGAACAGTTCGACATCGAGACGCCAGTTGCTCCGACGCTGGGAGTGCGGCTGGCAAATCCACCGCTCCTGGTACCGGTCTTGCGAGCAGGCCTCGGCATGGTCGAGCAGGCGAGTGCCCTTATTCCGCAGGCAGGTGTCGGTTTCGTGGGAATGGCACGAGACGAGAAGACACACCAACCGGTTCCGTATCTGGAGTCCCTTCCCGCTGATCTGTCGGGCACCCCCGTCTACGTCCTCGATCCGATGTTGGCGACCGGTGGATCCATCATCCGCACAATCGATCTGCTCATTGCACGCGGAGCCACCGATGTGACTGCAATATGTGTCGTCGTGGCTCCGGAGGGGATCGAAGCACTGAGGAACTCCGGACATCCAGTCAGGCTCCTCACTGCGAGCATCGACGACGGCCTGAACGAAAATGCTTTCCTGGTACCTGGACTCGGAGACGCGGGCGATCGCCAATTCGGACCACGGTAGTTGGCAGACATACGGAGAACCACTCATTTCGAGAGGCTATTTTCGTCAACTGTTGACAATGTTCGTCGCGTGATCGAGCGTAGTCTCGCGACATGGATAGATCTGCCAAATATTCGAGCGAAGAGCTTCAACATTTGCCAGAAGGTGGCGACTACAGACTGACGGTTCGGGATGTCCTCGAGCTGCCCAGTCTGCGTGGAGCCGAAGTCCTTGCCGGGCACGGGGGCTTGCGCCACCTCGTTCAATCGGTGAACGTGATGGAAGTACCGGACATCCTCGCTTGGGTGAAGCCGAACGAACTGTTGGTGACAACCGGGTTCCCGCTGCGTTACGGGCGAACCGGAGAGCTTCTCGACGATACAGATCTCAGCGACCTCGTCGACGGTCTCGCACGCCGAGGAGTCGCGGCACTTGCCGTGAAAACGGGCCGCTATCTCGACGAACTGCCGGAAGCCATGCTGCACATGGCAGAGCAGCGAGGGCTGCCGTTGTTGGTTCTTCCCGTCACCGCAGGATTCGACGAGGTGATCTCGGAGGTCTTCACCAAGTTGGTGGCGAAGCAGTCTGCGGCACTCGACATTGCCGATCGTCTTCACCGCTCGTTGACGTCGATCGTCTTGGAAGGTGGCGATCTACCCCAGATTGCCGCGGAATTCGCCGCGCTTTTCGACGTCAGCGTTCTCATCTGCTCGCCGGACGGAAGAGTGTTGACGGAGGCCGGAGATTCAGCCGCGCTGAACGCGCTTCCGTTGTTCGAAAGCACCGGTCGGTTCCTGACCGAACGGGTCGCTGTCGGTTTACAGAACGCGCCCAAAGGATTTCCTGGTCAGTTGGCGCTCACCCGGGTGGTGGCCGGCGGCACCGACCACGGCCGAATGGTCGCGTACGCCGGCACCCACGAACTCGGCGCAGTTGTCGTCCAAGCGCTGGAGCGAGCGGCCACCGTTGCTGCGCTGGCCGTCACCAAGCAGCTGGCAGTTGCGGCAGTGGAATCCAAATTCCGCGGCGACTTCCTCCGCGACGCACTGATAGGTGAAGCCGGCTCGCCGGCGGAAGTGAGCGCGCATTTCACCCAGTTGGGGTGGGATGTCACTCGTCCACTTGCCGTTGTGGTTGCGGAACTCGACGTCGATCACCCGGAATCCCAACACGCGAATTCCACGCGCACGGACCAAGATCGACTCAGCGACGGCTGGCAACAAGTGGTACGCACCCACGAGCGGACGGCACCCTCCGTCGGGTTTCGACACGAGGTGGTCACGCTTTTCCCCACCAGCACCGACCGTGCGGTTCGGGACATCGAAGGGTTGGTGCGCAAGGTTGCCGGAGATCGCACCAGCGGCCGCCGCTCCTTCAGCACGGGAGTGAGCCGGGTGATCTACTCCCTGGCCGATCTACCTGCTGCCTACGACCAAGCCTGTACGGCCGTGGTCGTCGGCCGACGTATCAACGGGCCGGGCCAGATCGCGCACTTCGACGAACTCGGCGTACACCGACTCCTCTCGCTCCAGACGGACAAGAGCGAACTGCGTTCGTTCACCGATGACGTTCTGAAGTCCCTGTCGGCGGACAACGCCGAAGCCGCAGATTTGCGTCTGACACTCCAGACGTTGCTCGACTGCAATTGCAATGTCGCCGAGGCGTCCCGGGCACTGCATATGCACTACAACACTTTGCGATACAGAATCGGAAAGCTGGAGAGCGTCGTCGGATCGTTCACCGACGACCCCGTCCTTCGATTGAACGTCTCACTCGCCCTGCAGGTCATGAAGATGCACGAAATGTCATGAAGATGCACCCAATAGGCTGACAGAGCGCCCCGATTACGGTTCGATACAACCGCAATCCAGCCGTGCGTTAAGCGTTCGTCACTTCTTACCCACCACTGATACCCGTCATCGGCAAGGTTACCCATGTGCCGTTGACCGGTGCGCGCTTACGGTTCGAAAGACGGGCCGCACATACCTCCTTCAGTGGCCCTGGCCGATTTCTCGGTCCAGCGGACCGGAGTCGACCGAACTACGGAGGCCTCAACCACCAACTGGCTCAGCCAATTACACCAGAACACGGCGGTGCGACATGAACTCGACTTCGAAGCCTCACAACACAAGTGCTCGTAGTGGTCCGCTACACGACGTGATTGTCGTCGACCTCACGCGCGCACTCGCGGGTCCTCACGCGGCAATGATGCTCGGCGATCTGGGTGCCGACGTGATCAAGGTCGAATCACCTCACGGTGGCGACGACACCCGGGGGTGGGGGCCGCCTTTTGTCGAGCCACCGCTGGAACCACCGCTGGAACCACCGAACACGCAACGGGAATCGACGTACTTCCTCTCCACGAACCGGAACAAGAAGTCGATCACGCTCGACCTCAAATCCGACAGCGGGCGCGCAACCCTCGAAGATCTTGTCTGCCGCGCCGACGTTCTCATGGAGAACTTCCGCACCGGAGTTCTCGATCGACTCGGATTCTCCACCGAGCGGCTGGCCGAACTCAATCCTCGACTGATCGTCCTGTCCATCAGCGGTTTCGGCCACGACGGCCCGGAAGGTGGTCGCGCCGGCTACGACCAGATCGCCCAGGGGGAAGCCGGACTCATGTCGCTGACCGGCTCGAATCCGGACGACGTTCAACGAGTCGGAGTTCCGATCGCCGATCTTCTCGCCGGAATGTACGGGGCGTTCGGCGTCGTCGCGGCCTTGAAGGAACGCGAACAGACGGGGAGAGGCCGTGTCGTTCGAACGTCGCTCTTGGCCAGCGTGGTCGGTGTTCACGCGTTTCAAGGAACGAAGTGGACCGTCGCCGGCGAGGTAGGCACAGCGCAAGGCAACCACCATCCCTCCATCGCACCGTACGGACTCTTTCGTACCGGCGATGGCGCAGTACAGATCTCGGTCGGCAGCGAAAGCCTGTGGAGAAGATTCTGCGAAGGATTCGACCTCGACCCTGACGCCCCCGGTATGGCAACAAACGCCGAACGCGTCGAAAATCATTTCCAGGTCGTCGAATTGATCGAACGTACCTTCAAACCGTATTCGCGTGACGAGCTTCTGACCGAACTCGACCGCATCGGAATACCGGCAGGACGGGTTCGGACGATCTCCGAAGTGTACGAATGGGAACAGACCCGATCACAGGGATTGCTCGTCGACGTCGACCACAGCACGCTCGGAAACATCACACTGCCCGGGCCGCCGCTGCGATTCTTCGATCCGGACGGAACAGAAGTGACGGAGACCCGGCACACCGCACCGCCGGTACTCGGTGAAGACACTGACGAAGTCATGTCGTGGCTACAAGGATTCACCCGATGAACCGCCTGACGGCTCGCGACTTGCTCGACCTGGTGATCGATGCCGGCACCTGGAAGTCGTGGGATACCCCTCCGATCCCCGTCGCGACCGACTCCGATTACGCCGAAGCACTTCTGCGGGCGCAGGAGAAGACCGGGCTCGACGAGTCCGTCCTGACCGGAAGCGCCTCCGTCCGAGGCCGCCGTGTGGCAATCATCGTCTGCGAGTTCGGCTTTCTCGGCGGATCGATCGGCGTGGCGGCGGGCGAACGCCTCGTCGTCGCCATCCGTCGAGCGACGCAAGAGCAGCTGCCCCTTCTTGCGCTTCCCACCTCCGGAGGAACGCGTATGCAGGAGGGGACAACGGCATTTCTGCAGATGGTCAAGATCACCGCGGCGCTCATCAAGCACAAAGAAGCGCACCTGCCCTACATCGTCTACCTCCGAAACCCCACCACCGGAGGCGTATTCGCGTCCTGGGGGTCACTCGGTCACGTGACGATCGCGGAGCCAGGAGCCCTCGTGGGATTCCTCGGCCCCCGGGTGTTCGAGGCTTTGTACAACTCACCTTTCCCCGTCGGTGTCCAGACAGCGGAGAACCTTCACGAGCACGGACTCATCGATGCGGTGAGGCCGCCAGACCAGCTCGCCGAAATCGTCGACCGCGCATTGCGCATCATCACCTCGAGACGTCGTGGGTACTCGTTGCCGAGTGACCCGTGCTCGTACGATTGCCCACCCGATACGTCGGCGTGGGAATCCGTCGTCGCATCCCGACGCGAAGACCGACCGGGAATCCGGGAAGTGTTGCTCAATTCCGCCTCGGACATGCTCCCGCTCAACGGAACCGGCCAAGGCGAGAACGATCCCGGCATCATGCTCGCGCTCGTTCGCTTCGGCGACATGCCCTGCGTCCTTCTCGGACAGGACCGACGCGGACAGACTGCTCACTCCCCACTCGGCCCCGGCGCTCTGCGGGAAGCTCGGCGAGGGATGCGGCTTGCCGCAGAGCTCGACCTGCCGTTGGTGACGATCATCGACACGGCAGGCGCCGCCCTGTCGAAGGAAGCCGAAGAAGGTGGATTGGCCGGCGAGATCGCTCGGTGTATAGCCGACATGATTTCACTCGAGGTCCCCACCATTTCCCTCCTGCTCGGGCAGGGCACCGGCGGCGGCGCCCTGGCACTGATTCCGGCCGATCGAGTGCTGGCGGCCCGCCACGGTTGGCTCTCGCCCTTACCTCCCGAGGGTGCAAGCGCGATCATGTTCCACGACATCACGCACGCTCCGGAGATGGCGGCCGGTCAAGGGATACGGTCCTTCGATCTGCTCACGGGCGGCATCGTCGATCGGGTCATCCCCGAATTTCCCGATGCCGCGGACGAATCCGCCGCATTCTGCACTCGCGTCGGAGCGGTACTGCACTACGAGCTGAGCGTGCTCAGTGCTACCGATCCGACTGAACGGCTCATCACCCGCACCGAACGCATCGACCGTATCGGCCTGGTCGAAGCCAGCAGTGCCGTCTGATCGATCAGTACACAGAACACAGAACACGCACACACCGCGAAAGGCCGGACATCCTCCAAGGAGGATGTCCGGCCTTCGACAATCGAGCACACTCAGCCAAGCGTCACGTGAGCTGCGGGGCGGGTTCTTCCCGTTCGCCGCCGGGAGCCTTCGAATCCGGCTTGTTCGGTTCCGGATTCTTCGCATTCAGCTCCGGGTTCTTCGAACCGATGAACTGGCACAGGTGGTACATCCCGATCACGACGATGGTGCCGAGCGCGATGCCGCTGAGCGAGAACGTGTCACTGAACTTCAGAGCCGTGTCGCCGATACCGATGATGAGGCCGGCCGCGATCGGCATGAGGTTGAGCGGATTGCCGAAGTCGACACCGTTCTCCTTCCAGATCTTGGCGCCGAGCAGACCGATCATGCCGTAGAGCACCACGGTGATTCCGCCGAGAACACCGCCGGGTGTCGCCGAGATGACGGCACCGAACTTGGGGGAGAAGCCGAGCATCATCGCGACGATGCCGGCAACTGCGTAAGCGGCGGTGGAGTACACACGGGTCGCTGCCATGACACCGATGTTCTCGGCGTACGTCGTGGTGGGCGAACCGCCGACGCTGCTGGCGATAGCGGTGGCGAAACCGTCACCGGCGAGCGCGCGTCCCATGTACGGATCGAGATCGTCGCCGGTCATCTCTGCGACTGCCTTGACGTGACCGGCATTCTCTGCGATCAACGCGATGACACCGGGAAGGACCAGAACGATGAACGTCAGGCTGAACGACGGAGCGTGGATACCGACGATTCCGTTGGCCTCGTCCGAGAACGGCGGCAACCCGAACCACGACGCCGACTGCACCGAATCCCAGTTGACGCGGAAGTGCTCGGTGATCTGACCGGTGCCTGCGTCGTACGAGGTGATCGTGCCCGAGACCCGGTCGAGGATCCAGGAGAGGACGTAGCCGAAGATCAGCGCGAGGAAGATGGCGATGCGCGCCATGAAGCCACGTAGCGCGATACTCATGACGATCAGGGCCACCATGACGATCAGAGCCACCCACTGGTCCTGCGGCCAGTACAGCCCCGCGACGACGGGTGCCAGGTTGAATCCGATCAGCATCACCACTGCGCCGGTCACCACCGGGGGAAGAACCTTGAATACGACCCGGCCACCGAGGAAGTGGATCGCGATACCGATGGCTGCCAGGACCAGTCCGGACACCAGGATCGCGCCGGTCACCTCTGCGGATGTTCCGCCTTGGGCACGAATGGCGGCGATACCACCGACAAAGGCCGCCGACGTACCGAGGTAGCTGGGAATGCGTCCCTTGACCACCAGCAGGAAGAAGAGCGTACAAAAGCCCGACATCATCACGGCAAGTTGAGGATTGAGCCCCATGATGATCGGGAAGACGAACGTCGCGCCGAACATCGACACCACGTGCTGGCTGCCCAGCCCGATGGTTCTTCCCCAGCTGAGCCGCTCGCCGGGAGCGACCACTTCACCCGGTCTGATGTTCTTTCCATCTCCGTGCAACGTCCAAATCGGCATGATGGGACCTTTCGTGCAGAGGAAGGTGTCCGAACGCTGAGTGTGCTCCAGCTCACAAAACACCGTGACTGGAGTGAAACGCTATTACAGCGCAGGGGTATCGACGTGATGACAATCTGCCAGAACCCACGGACCCGGATTGGCAATATTAGTGATTGATGCCGCGCATCGCGGTTATCTTCAGTGCTAGAGACAGATCCAGCCGTAGCTCGGGTTGCGCCGTGAAGGGTCCAAGCATTTTCTCCAGCTTAACGACCCTGTAACGCAGTGTGTTGTAATGGAAGTGGAGCTTGCGCGCTGTCTCGGCGATGTTGATGTTGGTCGCGAGCAAGACTTCCAATGTCTTGCGCATGTCCTGCGCTTCGGCAGTTTCCTCCGTCAGTTCCCGCAGTGTCTCCCGCGCGAACGTCTCCAGCTCGTTTTCGTCCTCGACCAGACTGAGCAGTCTGTACACACCGAGATCGTCGAACTGAGTCACCGTCCACGGACCGGAGATCCGGCGTCCGACGGTCAGTGCGGTGCGCGCCTGACTGTAGAGCGCGGGGACGGCGTCGATCGCCGCTGTCGGCCGGGACACCCCGACACTGAACGGCCTTCTCCCGCCGCCACCTTCACCGCGAACGACCGTGACGAGGTCCCGCACCAATGCCATCGTGTCGGTGCCGACGCCCATGACGATCACCGTCTCGCCCGTCAGCGCGGTCACCGCCGCACCGGGATCGCGGTGGGCGATCGCCCCGGAGAACGCCATCGCCTGGCGATCGACGACGGGCAGCCGAGCGGGCGCCGCCGAGGCCGGTTCGTCGATCGGGTCCGGCTCGATCGAGACGATCACCAGCGGGCGATCGAAGTCCCAACCGAACGTCTTGGCGTGGGAGACAACGTGATCGTGGTCCCCGGCCCGGCCGAGGAGCAGGTCGTGAACGAAGTTGGCGCGATGGCGTTCTTCCACCGACGCCACGGCCTGCTCACGGGTGATGACCAACGCGCACACCGACGCCGCTCGCTCGACCAGGTACTGGTCGTAACTCGTCATCACGCGCTCACCGGTGAACAACGCGAGACGCCCGTGGTCGATGTGATTGGCGGAAATCGCGGACACCGCGATGAATTGACCGTCGAACTCGTGCAGACCCAACCCGCCCTCGACGGTGTCGGTCCGCAGACGACCGGTGGAATCGACGGCGGGACAGGCAGACAGATGCTTGCGCTCCGCCGCATCCCCGGCGCGGCAGATCTCGCGTCCGTCCGAGGTGGTGATCAGGGCGGCGCCCTTCATCTCCCGTGCGATGACCTCGGTCAATTGTGGGAGGCCACCGCCGCCCATCACGACGTCGACCAGCAGCCGTCGCAAGCGCTCGGCCCCGAACATGGCGTCAATCTGGGCCGACTCCGTCTGCTCACGGTCTCTCGCCGCAGGGTGATCGCACGCACCGTGAAAAACCAGGAGCGGGAAGCCTGCGTTTTCGGCCGCGTCGACCAGTTCCGGCGCGAGAGTGTCCCCGTCTGCGCCGAATTGGACGGCGAGCGCTGCAACTCCGCGCGTCGACAACCGTCCGACAAATGCTTTGAAGGTTTCGGTGACCCGGGCGAGGGTTTCCGGCGTGGTGATCAGCAACTGTCCGTGTCGCAGCCACGGTCCGATGTCCGGAACCGCCATGAATCCCACCCGGGCTACCGTCGGGTCTTCGGAGCCGCCGGCGACCTTTCGAACACCAGGAAGGAGCGGGGTTCGAAGAAGTTCGGAGAGAACAGCATTCACCTCGGATGCCGGTACGGCCGGGTTTGCCACTTGGCAGGCACCTCGATTTCATTCGGATCACGGAAGATGGTTCACGAAAGAAACGATCCTATCCCCACCGAACACAAGATGTCCGAATTCAGCGCAGTCGACTCAGGCCGTTCGATGCAGGGCGGTCGGATTCTCCTGAGGTGGCGGGTGGATCGGCCCCTGCAGATCCCGCAGTTCCAAACCTGAGGCATTGCGCAGGGTCTTGGTCATCTCGGCGAGGATCGACACTGCAGTCTCCTCCGGCGTCCTGGCGCCGAGATCCAACCCGATCGGTGAGTGCAGACGCCCCAACTCGGCGTCGGTAACGCCTCGCTCCTTCAACAGCGCCACCCGACGCTCATGCGTCGCACGACTTCCCATCGCGCCGACGTACGCAGCCGGCGAACGCAGCGCGATCTCGAGCAAGGGGATGTCGAACTTCTCGTCGTGAGTGAGCACGGCCAGGACGGTTTTGTTGTCGATCGGTGCGGTTTCGAGGAACTTGTGTGGCCACATCACGACCAGATCGTGGGCGTCGGGGAAGCGCGCCCGTGTCGCGAAGACCGGCCGTGCGTCCACGACGGTCACTCGGTAGCCCGCAAAGGCGCCCAACGTACACATCGAGGCGGCGAAGTCGATGGCTCCGAAGACGTACATCCTCGGTAGCGGCGCGAAGATCTCGACCAGCAAGTCGTGCTGCGAATCGATGAGAGTTCCCGCCGGCGCGACAAAGGCTACGGACTCACCGGTGTCCATAGTGCGCAACAGGATGGAGACCTCGTCCTCCGTGGCATCCAGATCCCCGCTGCGTCGGCCGTGCTCGACGACGAGGTGCCGCGCCGGCGCTCCCGGACGCACTTCGGTGACCACGACGACGGGCGTATCGGCCTCGATTCGTTCACAGACCTGACCGAACTCGACGAAATCGGCTCCGACGGCCTGGACAAACACTTCGATGGTTCCGCCGCAGGTCAGCCCTACTCCGATGGCGTCGTCGTCGGAGACGCTGAAGACCTCGACACGGCTGGTGCCGTCGGCGAGAACCTCCTGGGCGATCTCGTACAGTGCACTCTCGATACACCCGCCCGAGACGCTGCCGACGACCTCGCCGGAGCGTGAGACGGCCATCGAAGCACCGGGCATGCGCGGTGAGGATCGCCAGGTACGGACAACCGTCGCCAGTGCAAAATCCTCGCCGCGGGCGTGCCACTGCGCCAGCTGAGTGGAAATGTCGCGCATCGCCTCGCCTCCCGCTTGCATCGCCGTCCGTAGAGAGTTCACGGTATCGGCCCACCGCAATCCTGCCTGTCACACAATGCGCCTAAATCCGGGCCCTGCAGTTGTGCAATGTCGCCGTCGCATCACCGTGCGCTCTCGACCAGTGTTGTCACCGAGCCCAGCCGAAAGCAGGCCTGACCTTCATTCTTCCCCTCTCCGACGATCACTGCAGCGGTAATTCACGCAGATGGTGCGACGGATCGAGTGGGCGACGTTGCACACCACAGAACCGAGGTTTCTCCCATGGACCAATTGCTCAGCGGTATCAAAGTTCTCGACCTCACCCGCGCTCTCGCGGGCCCTCTGTGCACGTCGCTGCTCTCGGACTTCGGCGCCGACGTGGTCAAGGTCGAAACCCGTGGCTCCGGCGACAGTTCGCGTCAGTGGCCGCCGTTCGACGGCGATCGAAGCCTCTACTTCGCTTCCGTGAACCGCGGCAAGAGGTCGATCGCCATCGACATGCGCAGTGACCGCGGGCGGAAACTGCTTCGCAGCCTGGCCCTCGACGCGGATGTGCTGGTCGAGAACTTCCGTCCGGGAGTGCTGGCCGACATGGGGCTCGATCCCGATTCGCTCGAGCAGGAGAATCCGGGTCTCGTCGTGATGAGCATCAGTGGTTTCGGCCCGGTGGGCCCGGACCAGTTCGCGCCCGGACTCGATCAGGTGGCCCAGGGCATGTCCGGGTTGATGTCGGTCACCGGCGCCGGGGAACAGACCCCGATGCGGGTCGGTATCCCCATCATCGACACGGTCTCGGGCATCTACGCGGCGCTGGGTATCACGGCGGCGTTGGCTTCGCGCGGACGCGACGGTCGTGGGCACCGCGTGCAGACCTCGTTGCTGGAATCCGCGATCTCGATCATGACCTTCCAGGCGCAGGACTACCTGAGCACCGGGCGGGTGTCGACGCCGAACGGCAATACGCACCCGACGATCACGCCGTACGGCGCTTTCGACACTGCCGACTTCCCGATCAACATTGCCACCGGCTCGGACAAGCACTGGATCGCGCTGTGCTCGGTTATCGGCGACCCGGATCTCGCCTTCCGTGCCGAATATGCCACGGGTAAAGAACGTTTGGCGCACCGAGACCAACTGACCAAAGAACTCGAGGACCTACTGACCACGAAGGGCGCGGCACAGTGGATCGCCGAGATCCGCGGTGCCGGAATCCCCTGCGGCCCGATTCATTCGATCGATCAGGTGTTCTCCGACCCGCAGGTCGAGGCATTGCAGATGGTCGAGCAGACCCAGAGCGCCGACGGAACATCGATTCCCGTTGTCCGCGGACCGTTCTGGGTGGACGGCAAGACCCTTCCCGTCAGGAATGCGCCACCCATGACTCTCGGCGGTGACGCCGACGGCGTACTCACCGACTTCGGCCTGCGCCCGGAGGAGATCGAGGATCTTCGCGCAAATTCGGTGATCTGACCGCACACTAGTAACAGAGCAGACGCTCTGTTACTGTGCGTTCATGCCTCGGCCACGCGTCCACGATCTCGACACGCTGCTCGACGCTGCCGAAAAACTTGCCGCCACTGCCGGGCCGAGCGCTGTCACGGTCAGGGCGGTCTCCGACGCCACCGGTGTATCCAACGGGGCGATCTATCACGCATTCGGCTCTCGCAGTGGACTGGTCGGTAGCGCGTGGCTGCGTGCCGCGCAACGATTTCTCGCGCTTCAGCAATCGAGAGTGGACGACGCTCTCGCGGACCCCGCGCCGACCTCCGCGGTTTCCGCCGTCGTCGCAGCCGCCGAAGTTCCGGCCGTCTTCGCGCTCGACTACCCACAATCCGCGTTGCTGCTGCTGACGATTCAGCGCGACGAACTGCTCGGCACCGACGTCCCTGCCGACATCGCCGAGAAACTCACACAACTCGACCGGTCTCTGGTCGACTTGTTCATCCGGTTGTCGACCGCGCTCTGGGGCCGCAAGGACGGCCGAGCCGTCGAAGCAATCGAAGCCTGTGTTGTCGGCCTGCCTACCGGGCTGCTCATTCATCCCGCCAAACGCGCCGACGGTTGGCGAGTCCCCGACGCCGCAGCACGCGCGCGGTTGGATGCCGCCGTTCGAGCGGTTCTGCATCTCGACCCACCACTGCCCAAGCCCCGCAACAGGAAAGGTCAATCATGACCGCAACTCTGCGCTTCGAAGACAAGATCGCCGTTCTCGATCTCGGCGAGGACGAGAATCGATTCTCGCCGGATTGGCTCGGTTCCGTCGACCAGCTACTCGACCAGGCTCTGAGCGAAGGCGCACACGCCCTGGTCACCACGGCAACGGGCAAGTTCTACTCCAACGGACTCGACCTCGACTGGCTGGGCGCGAACGGCGACAAGGCGAAGTGGTATGTGCAGCAAGTCCAGTCGCTGTTCGCTCGGATGCTGACGTTCCCCATGCCCACCGTCGCGGCGATCAACGGCCACGCCTTCGGAGCCGGCGCCATGCTCGGCATCGCGCACGATTACCGCGTCATGCGCGATGATCGCGGCTACTACTGCTTCCCGGAGGTGGACATCAACATCCCGTTCACCGAAGGAATGGCGGCTCTCATCCAAGCCAAACTCAGCCCGGCGTCGGCAATCGTCGCCATGACCACGGGGCGGCGATACGGCGGAAGTGACGCATTCGCAGCCGGTTTGGTGGACTTCACCGCTTCCGTCGACGCTTTGACCGCCAAGGCCATCGAAATGGTTGCACCGATCGGCCCGAAGAATGCGGGCACGCTGGGGGCAATCAAGTCGACGATGTTCGCTTCAGTGGTCACCGCTCTGAACACCGACAGCTAAGAGCGCTGGACTGCGTTCTCGCAGAGCCGCTTCCAGATCATCGGCAACACTTTCGGGATCGCGGCCTTCTGTGCTCAGAACCACGTCGACCCCACTGAGCGTCGGCATCGAACCGGCCAGCAGTTGTGACGCTTCCACCAGACCGTCGAGCCCGGCCCAGCCGGTCGGTTCACGTTCGACGATTCTGGTGCGCAACGTATCCGGATCGGCCTCGAGGCGCGCCAGCAGGTGCCCCTCGGCGCCGGTCGCGGCCAGCAAGGCATGCCCGTAGTCGTCGTCTTCGACGGTCGCCGTGAGGAACAGGAGTTCGTACCCCGCTTCCCGGTACGACGCGCACAACATCCCGACGTGTGCGATTGCCCGCTCGGTTCCCAGCGGCGGGTAGCACCGCTCGAGTTCGTCCACCTCGATCATCGCGTTGCTCACCCCGGCCTCGCCGAGTCGATCGTGAAGCGCGGTCAGCACGGAACTCTTCCCCGCGCCCGGCGGGCCTGTCAGCAGTAGTACGAACACGTCCTCCACTATTCCAGAGCCTTGTGCAGGCGCGGGGCGGCGAGAAGGCTGGAGAAGACAGATTGACGTGCACAACAGCCCTGATCGGAGCACAGCGATGACCACCACGATCACCGAAATCGCGCCGGACATCTACCGACTGTCGACCTTCGTGGACGAAGCGAACCTCACGATGAACCAGTTTCTCGTCGACGGCGAGGAACCCTTGCTCTTCCACACCGGGCAGCGAGCGTTGTTCACCTCGGCTTCCGACGCACTCTCCACGCTGATCGACATCGACCGTCTGAAATGGATCACGTTCGGTCACGTCGAGGCCGACGAGTGCGGGTCCATGAACTCCTGGCTTGCGGCGGCCCCCGAAGCACAAGTGGCGCACGGCGCGATGGGGTGCTTCGTTCAGGTCAACGATCTGGCCGATCGGGCGCCACTTCCCTTGCAGGACGGCGACGTACTCGAAACCGGCAGGCGCCGAGTCCGGCACATCGACACCCCGCACGTCCCGCACGGTTGGGACGCGGGCCTGATGTTCGAGGAGACGACGTCCACGCTGTTCTGCGGAGACCTCTTCACAGCGTTCGGGCACCACCCCGCGACTACCGAGCACGAAATCGTCGGTCCCGCTTTGGAAGCCGAGGACTTGGGCCACGCCACCTGCCTCACCCCGGATCTCGAACCCACGATCCGCGCCCTGGCCGACCTCGAGCCGCGGATTCTGGCTACCATGCATGCACCGACGTACTACGGCGACTGCGTCACCACGCTTCACGACCTGGCCGACTCGTACGCAACACGTTTCGCAGCCGAAACCGAAAGATGGAAGTCAGACTAGAGCTTGCGCGTTCGACGTGATTCGCGCCGCCACGGACAGCGCAACGTGCTCGTGGAACGGCCGCGCCACCACTTGCACTCCGACCGGTAAACCGTTGCGGGAGAGTCCTACCGGAACCACGACCGACGGAAGGCCGAGCACACTGATCGCCCGGCAACTCGCGAGCGCGTCCATCCACGTGAGTTTGCGACCGCCCACCTCGAAGCTCTCCACACCGAGCGGCGGAGCGAGTACCGACGCAACCGGCAAAATCAGGACGTCGCCCACCTCGCCGAGGAAGTCGGTGATCAACACCGCGCGATCCGCCCACAGCGCTTCCACCTCGGCGGAACTCCGATCATGGCCTGCCGCAAGCATGGCGGTGATGTCCGCGTCGAAAGAGTGCGCTGAACCTGCGGCGAGAGAGTGGATGTCCGCGTGGGTCTCGACCGATCGCAACGCGCCGAAAAGCGCGTTGGCCCGCGGCAGAGCCAGACCGTCGTACTCGCTCGCGTCCAGACTGTTCGCCGCCGAGCGAACCGCCGCCAGGATTTCTTCGTCGACAGGCATGGTTCCCTCGCCGGGTGCCCAGCGGATGTCGAGGTGTTCGACGTCGACCGACTCCGGCTCGGTCCACGCGAGATGCGGCTTCGACAGGACGCGCAGCGCAAGCGTCGCATCACCGAGGTTGCGGGCCAGTGGGCCGATGGTCTGGATCGTGCCGTGCATCGTCGCCGGATTGGCGAGTACCCGTCCATCCGAAAGCACGCCGGGGTATTGCCCTTCCGGGTCGATACGGCCGAGCGTCGGGCGAACCGAAATGAGGCCGGTGCAGTGGGCGGGCCAACGCACCGAGCCACCAAAATCCGTACCGAGTCCGAGCACGCTCATTCCGGCAGCAACCGACGCGGACTCGCCGCCACTCGATCCGCCGGGGGACCGGACGACGCCGTCCGGTCGCACCGGGCTGGCCGTGGTTCCGAACAGTTCGTTGCGCGTCAGGCCGCACGCGCCGAATTCCGGGGTGTTGGTCTTGCCGATCAGAATTGCGCCGGCAGCCTTGAACGCCGCAACGGCCGGGGCGTCGACGGCCGGGACGTTGTCCGCCAGAGTGCGAGAACCGGCGGTGGTACGCACGCCGGCTGTGGCGATCAGGTCCTTGACCGTGAACGGAACCCCGGCAAGTGGGCCGAGTGTCTCGCCGAGAAGGCGACGTTCGTCCAGGCTGTCTGCGGCCGCACGCGCGTCCTCGGCGCACACGGTGACCAGTGCGTTGAGTTCGCCGTTGCGTTCGTCGATCCGTGCGAGATGTTCTTCGACGACGGTCCGCGCCGACGCCTGACCCGACCGCACGGCTTCGGCGATGGATCGGGCATCACGGCCCACCCAGCTCTCACGACTCATCGCACGCCTCTCCTCGCCGGACTCCTCTGCCGAGCGTAAGGACAGCGAGCAACCCGAGAAACGACCACAATGCACATACCGACGGCTCCGGCGATGTGAGGTTTTGCCACAACGTCCGCGGTTCCGGAGGGATCGGTCAGGTGCTGGTACCTACAAGCCCTGCCTGATGAATGCAGCAAGCTTCTCGATCTGTTGCTCGTTTCGTTTGTAATGCCTCCACTGGCCGATTCGTGTGGTGGTGACCAGATCCGCGGCCTGGAGTGCGGCCATGTACTGAGACGCAGTCGATTGCGACACCTTCGCCCTCGCTTGAATGTGCTTGAGGCACACTCCGACCTCCTCGGCAGGCTCGAGCTGAGGGGGAAAGCTCCCGGGGTCTTTCAACCACTGCAGGATTTGTACACGCATCGGGTTGGCCAGCGCCTTGAAGGCCGTTTCCCACTCGGTTGTTGCGTCTTCCATGCTCGAGATCATACCGCTAGATCGCGAAATGCCGATATATGTGGTTCACTCCCCATATCGCAACATCGCGATATTCCAATGGGAGGCTGAAATGGTGCATCACAATAAAGTCGCACTCGTGGTCGGAGCCCGAGGTGTGATCGGTGGGAACTTGATCGATCACCTCGAATCAACCGGCGAATGGAAGATCATCGGACTCTCGCGCCGAGGCGGCACGAACACCGACCGGGTCGAACACATCGCAGTCGACCTGCTCGATCCTTCCCGGACTGCAGAGGCACTGAGCGGACTGCACGACGTCACCCACGTCTTCTACGCCGCCTATCAAGACCGCCCGACATGGGCCGAGCTGGTTCCGCCCAACTTGGCGATGCTGGTCAACACTCTCGACGCCATCGAACCCGTTGCCGGCGGACTCGAGCACGTCAGCCTGATGCAGGGCTACAAGGTTTACGGGGCACATCTCGGACCGTTCAAAACTCCGGCCCGCGAGAGCGATCCACCGCACATGCCACCCGAGTTCAACGTCGACCAACAGCAGTTCCTCGAACGCAGGCAGCTCGGCAAGTCGTGGACGTGGTCGGCGATCAGACCCTCGGTTGTCTCCGGATTCGCGTTGGGCAACCCGATGAACCTCGCGATGGTCATCGCCGTCTACGCGACCATCTCGAAGAAACTGGGTGTCCCACTCCGATTCCCCGGCAAACCCGGCGCGTACACCAGCTTGATCGAGATGACCGACGCCGGACTCCTGGCCGAGGCAACGGTCTGGGCCGCGACCAATACCGAGTGCGCAAATCAGGCCTTCAACATCAACAACGGCGACCTGTTTCGCTGGCAGGAAATGTGGCCGAAGATCGCAGCCTTCTTCGACATGGACGTCGCACCTCCGCTCCCGATGTCCCTCGATGTCGCAATGGCGGACAAGGAGTCGGTGTGGGATGAACTCGTCGAGGAACACCAACTTGCTCGGACCCAGTATTCCGATGTCTCGTCCTGGGGGTTCGGTGACTTCGTATTCGGATGGGACTACGACTTTTTCGCTGACGGATCGAAAGCTCGGCGGTTCGGATTTCACCGCCACGTCGACACCGAAGCGATGTTCCTCGACATCTTCGCCAATCTGCAGGCTCGGAAGATAATCCCCTGACTGGAAACACGGTCACTTCGGATCCTACGAACACTGTCACTGTCGGACCCCGGGACTACCGTCGTAGGCGGGGTTTGAAAAGCAGGGGTTTCGGCGAGTCGTCGGTAGGGCCCCATGCGCCCCCCGGACCAGAGGAGCGACGATGTCGGACAATACTTTCGATCTGGAAATCCTGAGTGCCTGGACTACTTTCGAGACTCATCTCGCTCGCTACATCTCCGTGATGGAGGACGACGACACTCTCGTGGTGGAGTCGCATTACGACAGCATGGACGAACTGGCAGACGCACCCGCGTGCATCCAGTTCTTCGCGTGGAATCAGACCTCCGTGCGCTGTGAAGTCCCTTCCAACAGGTTTCTGCATCCACTGCGGATGCTCGAACCGGAAGACCATTCAGCGCTGCTCGACATGGGGTTCAGCGCTCCCGATCTGTGCGAGCACGAGCCCGAGGGCAACGGGTCCATGTCCTTCTACATCGACGTCGACCGCACTCGTCCCGAGGAACTGGTGACAAAGGTGTTGCGTGTCTTCCGCGAGATGTGGAGCATTGCGCACCCGTCATTCCTGCGTGCCAGCACCAGTGGACGCGAGTCGACGCCGGCGTTCGCCACGACGCCGTCGCACGCTCCCTCGGGTTCGGGTGACATGCTGCGGATCCTGGTCGACGGGGCCGTCGAACGCCTTCTCGGCCATCCACCCAAGCGTGACGACGACGGCGACATCCCGCTGGTCCGCGGTGAGCAGGTCACCTATGTGCGTGTCCTCGAGGAGGACGAGTACGTGGAGGTGTTCTCGCGGGTCGTGCATTCGGTGGAGAACGTCGATAACGCTGCTGTTGTTCTCGCCCAGCTCAATCGGCAGTGGCCGACCATCAAACTCATTCTCGTCGAGCAGAGTGTGCTGGGCGTTGTGCGGGTGGACGGCGCACCCTTCGTCGCCGAGCACCTCCTCCGGGCTCTGCGCTCGTTCGCCGAATTGGCCGAAGCATCGGACGAACTCGCCGAAGAACTGGGCGGGCAACCCATTCGCGCTACCGGAGACACCGCCTTCAACGACGGGATGGCCTCCGAGCACGAAGATCCCGGTGCCGAATACGAATCACACGAGTGCCACGAATTTCCTCCGGCACTCATGGCGCTCCTCGAACTCGACGCCGACGGAACGGGCGAGCTCAGCGCCGAAGAGGTTGCCGTGATCTGTGAGCACGACCGCGACACCATTCTCGACTACCTGAGGATCAGCCAGGAGCAGGAGACGGCCTGGCACGAGGCGTTGACCGAGTCCATCCGGCGCAAGGACGACGACACCGACCTGTGCGCGGGCGAAAAGCGCGCGTGGACGCACGCGATCCGCAACCTCAGGCGCGGACTGCGCGTCGTCGTGCTTCCCGCCAAGGATGCAGCGCCGACCCAGCTCGGCCTCTTCGACGATCAGGCCTGAGAGCCGGAAATCGAGCGCTGTGTCAGCCCGGTAGCGGGATGACGATGCCAGGCAAGATCTCGATCTGACGCGGCAACTGGGGAAGCTGCGGCACTTCGATCGGCGGCAGGCCGGGCACCTCGATGGGTGCGGGGGGAGCGGCCGCGCCCGTCGTGGGCGTGCCCGTCCCGTCACCCGAGGTCACACCGGAGTTGGCGGGAACGCCGGCCTGCCCGCCGATGGGGTCGGGCCACGGGAAGCTCTCCCAGTCGGATCCCTTCAGGGCGCCGTCCATCGTGCTCTTCCAAATGTCCGCAGGCACTCCGGAGCCGTAGATCAAACCACCGTAGGAGTTGGTGATGGCCTGCGCGTCGGAAGTTCCGATCCACACCGCGGTGGAAAGCGACGGCGTGTAACCGACCATCCACGCATCCTTGTTCTGCCCCGTGTCACCCAACTGCGCGGTGCCGGTCTTGGCAGCAGACGGGCGTCCACCGGCGAGCGCGTGACCGTTCGAGTACGACGCGATCGGCAGCATTGCCTGCGTGATGTTGTCGGCAACGGCAGCATCGAGACGACGCTCACCGGGAGAGACCGGGCGATCGAGCAGGACTTCACCTTCGGCCGTCACGACCTTCTGGATGAAGTGCGGCTGCTGGTACACACCGGAGTTGGCGAGCGTCGCATACGCGGATGCCATGTCGATAACACGAGACTGATACTGGCCGAGCACGATTCCGTTCTCCGGCGGGCCACCCTCCTGTGTGAGCGTCGGGTAGTCGAGTCCGGGAATCTGTTCGGGGATGCCGGCCAGATGGGCGGCGTCGGCGATCTTCTGGGCACCGTTCTCCATCGAGAGCATCAACCGGTAGAAGCTGGTGTTCAGCGAACGCTTGAGTGCCTCGGCGATGGTGCATCGACCACAGGATTCGCCGCCGACGTTTCCGATGGTCACACCGTTGATCGTGAGCGGTGAACTGTCGAACCGTGCGGACAGCGGAATGTCTTCCATCAATGCTGCGACCAGGCCGAAGACCTTGAACGCTGAACCGGTTTGCAGCGGCGCCTGGGCGTAGTCGAATCCCGCTCCGTCGTCACCGCCGTAATAGGCGTCGACGCCACCGGTCTTGGGGTCGATGGACACTACTGCGGTCCGCAGGTCTTCGGGCTCGCCCTCGAGATTCCGCTTGACGGCGCCCAGCGCAGCTTCCTGCGCAACCGGGTCGATGGTTGTCGTGATTTGCAGACCAGCGGTGTTCAGCGTCTGGTCGCTGATACCGGCCTCGGCCAGTTCCTTGAGTACCTGAGTCTTGATGTGGCCTTCGGGTCCGGGCGCCTGGTTCAGATCGGTCGGCCGATTGGCGGGGGCGACAGCCGGGAACTGCATCGCATCGCGATCCGTCTTGGTCAGGCTGCCCAGTTCCACCATGCCGTTGAGAACGTAGTCCCAGCGCGCTTGCAGCGCGGACAGATTGGTCTCGGGGTCCAGGAACGACGGGCTCTGGATGACGGAAGCGAGAACTGCGCCTTCCTCGACGCTCAGCTCACTGACCGGCTTGTCGAAGTACGCGTTCGACGCGGCGGCGATACCGTAGGCACCGCGACCGAAGTAGATGGTGTTGAGATACGCGGCAAGAATGTCGTCCTTGGACCATTCGCGCGCCATCTTGGCGGAGATGACAAGTTCACGCAGCTTCCTGTCGATACTGCGCTTGTCACCGACCAAGACGTTCTTCACGTATTGCTGAGTGATCGTCGAGCCACCGCCGGCGCTTTCCTTGCCCATCACGTTGTCTCGGGCAGCGCGAGCAAATCCGGAGATCGAGAAGCCGGGGTTGGTGTAGAAGTTGCGATCCTCCGCCGAGAGCACCGAATCGCGGACGTGAATCGGGATGGCCGACAACGCGACCTCGGTGCGGTTTCCCTCCGCCGGCACCACCTTGCCGAGCACGGTCGTGCCGTCGGCCATGTAGATGGTGGACACCTGATTGGTCTGCATGTCCGAGGGGCGCGGGACATCGGTCCGGCTGTACGCGACAGCAAAAACCGACGCAGGCACGATGATCATCAGGAGCACGAGAACGTAGATGGTCCGCCGGACGTACCGCCACTTGGAGCGCTGCTTCTTCTCCGGCTTGGCCGACTTGCTCGACCGTGGGGAATTAGCCGACTTGCCCGATCGAGCCGACGACTGATCGCCACCCGTCGCACTCGATCTGTTCGATGGACTCACTCAACACTCCCGGTCGTGGATCCGGACTTACCGGCACCATTCCACCAGGGTGATATCTCGATCAGATAACTCCCGGCAACTGCGATACCGAAATGTCACCCTACCGGGCTGGCTACTCGCGACGTTCTGCTCGGACCGCGTTCCGATATCCGCGGAACGCCAGCCCGAGAGCGACGACGCAACCGAGCAGCACCAAAGACGGCATCACGCCGGGGTCGCCCTTGACGATCGCGACCACAGCGCCGATCAACGCCATGAGGGCGAAGACCGAGATGAAGCCGGCGATCAGCTCCATGCGCTGGGCGCGCGAAGCCCGCCTCATCGAAACCGCGCGCAGGCGCGCATCACGACTTGACGCCGCCTGCGGTCAGACCGGCGATGATGCGTCGCTGGAAGATGAGAACCATGATGACCAGCGGGATCATCACAAGGGTTCCGCCGGCCATGATCGAGGTGTACGGCGTGACGAATGGGTCGGTTCCGGAGAATTTGGCCATCGCCACCGTGACGGGCGCGGTTTTGTCACTAGAGAGTTGCAGCGAGAGCAGGTACTCGTTGACCGTTGCGATGAAAGCCAAAATCGCGGTGGTGAACAGTGCCGGCGCGGCGAGCGGCAGCATGATCAGACGGAACGCCTGGCCACGGGTGGCGCCGTCGATACGCGCCGCTTCTTCGAGCTCCCACGGAAGTTCGGAGAAGAACGACGTCAGCGTGTAGACCGTCAGCGGCAGCACGAACGAGATGTTCGGGATGATCAGCGCTTTGTAGCTGCCGATCCAGCCGATGTCGGTGAACAACTGGAACAGCGGGGTCACGAGGGCGACGACCGGAAACATGGACGCGCCGAGGATGATTCCGGTGACGAAGTATTTGCCACGAAAATCGAATCGCGAGAGCGCGTAGGCGGTGAACACACCGATGACCAAGGCGATCAGCGTGGTCGCGCCCGCGATGATGAGGCTGTTCATCAGTGCCCGGGTGAAGTTCACCTTCGCGTCGGGATCGAGCGCCGCGGTGAAGTTGGACAGCGTGAGATTGGTGGGCCACAGCGACGTCGAGAACGTGTCCGCCGGGTCGCGCAACGCCGTCACGATCATCCAGTAGCAGGGAGCGAGTCCCCACACGATGATCAGTACGACGCCGATGTAGGTGCCGATCTTGCCGCGTAGTGCCTTGTTCATACCGGCTCCCCCTTCCGCTGCTTTTCCTGCGTGCTGACCGCATTGGCTCCGAGGAATCGGACAAGGATGAAGGCCACAGCGAAGATGATGAGGAACGTGATGGTGGACAGGGCCGACGCCGAATTGGCGCCGACGCGCATCTGATCGACCACCAGAACCGAGATGGTGGAGGTGGCGGGATTGGATCCCATCATGATCGCGGGCAGGTCGTACATGCGCAGCGCGTCCATCGTGCGGAAGAGCACCGCCACCATGAGTGCGGGCTTGACCAGCGGAAGCGTGATCATGCGGAATCGCTGCCAGGCCGTCGCGCCGTCGACCTTGGCGGCCTCGTAGACGTCGGCGGGAATCATCTGCAGACCCGCGAGAATCAGCAACGCCATGAACGGCGCGGTCTTCCAGACGTCGGCGACGACGATCGCGAATCGTGCCGGCCAGGGATCCGCCGTCCACAGGATGTTGGTGCCGAGGATCTTGTTGGCAATGCCGTCGTTGGCGAAGATGAAGAACCAGAGCTTCGCGGTGACGGCGGTGGGGATGGCCCAGGGAATCAGCACGGAGGCGCGGAGCAAACCGCGGCCGCGGAACGTCTTGGCCATGATCAGCGCCATCGACAGACCGATCACCGTCTCGAGCAGAACGGTGACGACGGTGAAGCCGAACGTATTTCCGATCGACTGCCAGAACTGCGATCCGAGCGTGCCGGGCGGGCAGGGAATCGAGCCGTTGGCGGTGTTGCAGGACTGGGTGATCCAGTTTTTGTAGTTCTCGAACCACGTAAACTGACCGGTGACGAACATGCCGGTCTCGGGGTCGAGCTTCTTGCCGTCGCTGTGCATCGACATCCAGATCGCTCGTCCGAGCGGATACAGAATGATGACGGCGAGAACGATCAGCGACGGTGCGACGAACGCCCACACCGGAACTCGTCGACGCTTCTTCGGCTTGTCGGCCGACGCAGGCGGGGGCGAGGTCGGTGGGGGTGGAGTAGCTGCAAGGTCAGGCAGAACCTTGGTCAGGGATGTCCCTGCTGCCTCGGATGCCGACGGCTCTTCTAGCGGTTCCGGTGCACGGTGTCTCCCACCAACGCCCGAACGGTCGGGACCGGTTGAACCGGCCCCGACCGTGGGGTTGGTAGGCACAGCCGCGGAAGGATCCTGCGGTTCTGCCATTGCTTATTGCTCCTGGTAGATCAGTTACCGGCGGTTTCGATGCCGGCCTTGGTGTCCGCCAAAGCCTGCTCGACGGTCTTCTCGCCGCGAATAGCAGCGTAGGTGTTATCGGAGATCGACTTCGACACCTGCGTGTAGTACGGCGTGACGGGGCGCGGCTGAGCGGTAGCGAGTGCTTCCTTCAGGGTCGCGAAGTACGGGAACTGGGCGAGCACTGCCGGGTCGTCGTAGACAGCCGAGAGGACGGGTGCGCCGCCGACCTCGGTGAAGTACGTCTGCGACTTCTTGGTCTGCATGAACTCGAGGAAGTCACGAGCCGTTGCCGGCGCGTCGGAGTACGCGCTGATGCCGACGTTGTAGCCGCCGACGGTCGAAGCGCCCGGTCCGTCGACACCCGGAAGAACGGTGTAGCCGTACTTGCCGGCAACCGAGGTCTTCTCACCGTCGACCGAGAAGCCGGACCACGTGCGCATGAAGAGTGCCTTGCCGTCACCGAACGCGGTCTGCGACTCGCCTTCGGAGTAGGTCAGTGCTTCCTGCGGAATGGTGTTGTCGGCGAAGTTGTCGACGATCGACTGAACGCCTGCCTTCGTCTTGTCGTCGATGGCCGGGGTGAGTCCGTCCGGGCCGACCCACGGGCCGTCGAAAGCGTTGGTGATCTCGGTGGTGTTGACCGTCAGGCCCTCGTAGTTCTTGAACTGACCGATGTAGCAGGAGATGCCGGCTTCGACAGCCTTCGGGCAGTTTTCCTTGAGCTCGGCCCACGTGGTGGGAGCCTTCTCGACGAGGTCCTTGCGGTAGTACAGGAACGCGGCGTTGGTGTTCTTCGGCGCTGCGTAGAGCTTGCCGTTGTAGGTGCCCGAAGCGACGGTCGACGGCAGGAGGCCGGACTCGTCGATCGCGAGGTCACCCTCGAGCGGCAGCAGCCAGCCGTTTGCGGCGAACTGAGCCGTGTTGACGACGTCGACGCCGATGAGGTCGTACTCGTCGCTCTTGGCCTGCATGCGCTGGGTGATGTCGTCGACCTGCGCGTTGGCTTCCTTGGCCAGCGGCTTGAGCGTGACCTTCTCGTCCGGATGCTCCGCATTCCAGTCGGTGATGATGTTTTCGAGCGCCTCGTTCAGGGCATCCTGCCCCTCGACGATCGTGATGGGTCCGCGGCCTTCGCTCGAGGACGATCCCCCGGATGCGGCCGTGGTGCTGGTTCCGCTGTCCTTGTCCGAATCGGACGAGCAGCCTGCCAGTACCAGCATGGACGCTGCCGTGGCTGCAATTGCAGCGCGGCGCATCGCCTTCGAGTTCAGAACCATGGATTCGCTCCCCGTATGTGTATGACAAATAGACGGTCACCGAGAGCCGGCTCACGGCATGCGCCATGGGTGCCGGCTCCCGGCATCGGCCCCTACTGTGGCACGAGACACCCCTACTTGTGGGTATTACGCCGAACCTGAATCGGTCATGTGTCGTTTGACAGGTCCGCCTAACCCAGGCGACGCCCGTCGGTGGTGGCAAAAATGTGCACCTTCTCAGGGTCGACGCGCAGGTTGACTCGCTCGCCCTTCTGCGGCGGGTTGCGCCAGTCACCACGCGAAACGATCTGCTGCAACCGTCCGCCGATCGTGGTGCGTCCGTAGACGTAGGCGTCGGAACCGAGTTCCTCGACGACGTCGACCTCCATCGGCAGGCCTTCGGCGGCGATCTCGAGGTGCTCGGGGCGAATACCCAGAACAACCTCGGTTTCGACGACACCGTTCATCGTCTCGCGCGGAACCGGAACGATCCCGTCACCGAATGCGACGCCGCCGTCGACGACGGGGAGGGTGAACAGGTTCATCGCGGGTGAACCCATGAAGCCGGCGACGAAGACGTTCTTCGGCTTGTTGTAGAGCTCGCGCGGCGAGGCGCACTGCTGCAGGATTCCCTTTTCGAGGACGGCGACGCGGTCACCCATCGTCATGGCCTCGACCTGGTCGTGGGTCACGTAGACCATCGTCGTCGCGAGGCGTCGTTGCAGCTGAGCGATCTGCGTACGCGTCTGCACACGGAGTTTCGCGTCGAGGTTCGAGAGGGGCTCGTCCATGAGGAAGACCTGCGGCTGGCGGACGATGGCGCGGCCCATCGCAACTCGCTGACGCTGACCACCGGACAGCGCCTTGGGCTTGCGGTCGAGGTACGGCTCGAGATCGAGCATCTTCGCGACCTCTTCGACGCGGGCGCGGATCTCCGTCTTGTTGGTTCCGGAGAGCTTGAGCGCAAAACCCATGTTCTCGGCCACCGACATGTGCGGGTACAGCGCGTAGTTCTGGAAGACCATCGCGATGTCGCGCTCTTTCGGTTCCTGACCGGTGACGTCGCGGTCGCCGATGAGGATGCGCCCGCTGTGGACGTCTTCGAGCCCGGCGAGCATGCGCAGGGTGGTCGACTTTCCGCAGCCGGAGGGTCCGACGAGGACGAGGAACTCGCCGTCCTCGATCTCGAGGTCGAGCTTGTCCACTGCCGGGGTGTTCGATCCGGGGAACAGGCAGGTGGTGCTCTCGAAAGTCACTGAAGCCATGACGGGGTTGATCCCTTCTACCGGCAGGAACGTGCCGGACGATCCAAGTTGAGGGTGAGCGTGTGCGCTAGCAGCATAGACGTCCGTGTCGGCGCGCGAGCGTAGTCTTTCACGGTGAGTTCGGAGAAGATGCTGACCCGCATCGGTGCGCTGCTTCGCCAAGCGGAGTCCACCGACAATCCACACGAAGGTGAAGCCTTCATGGCGGCCGCTCAGCGGTTGGCCACCGGTTCCGCGATCGACCTGGCGGTCGCGCGGGCGCACACCGCGTCCTCGGAAAAACGTGCGACACCCACTCAGCGGCTCATCACCATCGGCGAACCGGGCAAGCGCGGGCTGCGAACGTACGCCCAATTGTTCATCGCGATCGCCGCTGCCAACGACGTACAGTGCGACATCGCGCAGACGTCGGCCGTCATCTACGCCTACGGCTTCGCCGGTGACATCGACGTGTGCGAAGCGCTGTACTCGAGCCTGCTCTTCCAGATGGTCCGTGACTCCGACGCGTACGTGCGCTCCGGGGCGTACCGCGGCGAAACATCCGTGCGGACCGTCGTCGAAACTCGTGGACGACGACGCGTCAACACGCAGGTCCGCAAGCCGGTGGCCGGAGTGACGGCGCGCCTGAACTTCCAGATGGCGTACGCGTCCCGCATCGGCGCTCGGTTGGCCGAGACGAAGCAGGAGACGGAGAAGGCAGCGATCGCAGAATCTGCCACGTCGTCTTCGGAAACCGCACTCGTGCTGCGCAACAAGGAAATCGAGCTCAAGGACTACTACTCGTCCAACTCCAAAGCGCGCGGGACGTGGCGGGGCGGTGGCCGCGCGAGTGCCGGGCATTCCTCGCATGCTCGACGAGCGGGTGATCGGGCGGCGCGCTCCGCACGTCTGGGAAACCTTCCGGAGATCGGCGGGGTGCGCGGGCAGCTCGACTCGTGAGGGATACGCAGCGGAACGCCGTTTACGAGGCAGAGACGTTGGTGCGCACCATGTTCGATCGCGCCGACGAGCGCGGACTTCGGAGCGTCGAGGTCATGGGTTCCACCATCACGTTGCCGGTCGAGCGCAAATTCGGTTCCGTGGAGTCGGTCCAGGCGTACTGCGATCAGCTACTCGGACTGAACTGGGTACTCGCGACCTGGCCTCGCGCAACCATTCCGGTGTCCGTACGCTCCCGCGCCGGCAATGCCGCCGCTCACTACTCGAACGACGTCATCGCCGTCCCGGACGACCGTGACGGCCGGTGGGCGCTACGCGAATTCGTTGTCTTGCACGAACTTGCGCACCACCTCGGCGACCCCACTTCCGACGAGGCCTCCCACGGGCCCGAGTTCGTCGACCGCTATACGAGCCTGGTCGGTGAGATCATCGGACCCGAGGCGACCTTCGTTCTTCGAGCGATGTTTCTTGCTGGTGGTGTTCGAACGGACTAGATGTCAGCCCTCGGTGAACCGGGTGGTGTGCGAACCGGTCGGCTGGAATACTCGGCCTATGGATGCGCCGCGCAGACTGGTCTTGGTCAAGGGTGAGTCGGAACTCCCCGATCCGGCTGTCGCCGTGCGCAAACCCCCGCTGATTCGTGAAGCCTACGGACGAGTGCTGAGGGAGGTCCGACGTGATCAGGACCGAACTCTCGACGACGTAGCCGCAAAGGTCGGGATGTCGAAGCAGTACCTCTCCGAGATCGAACGGGGCAAGAAGGAACCGTCGTCGGAAATTCTGCGCGCCATCTGCGAAGCGCTCGGGATGCCGCTCGAGCACCTGCTGTTCCGAGCGGGCAACAGGATCGTTGCGCTCAACTCCCTCACCTTCGGACATTCTCCCGCACCGATCTCCGGTCCCGTCCTGATGGCAGCCTGATCAGTTCCCTTCGATGAGGGTGTCAGCCAGTCCGTAGGAGATAGCGTCGTCGGCAGTGAAGATCCTGTCGCGATCGGTGTCCTTGCGGAGCCGCTCGACGCTCTGACCGGTGTGCTTACTCAGAATCGCCTCGGTCTGCTCCCGGATTCTCAGGATCTCGGCTGCTTGAAGCGCGAGGTCCGAGATGGTGCCGCTACCTTGCGTCGACGGTTGGTGCAGCAGCACCCGCGAATGGGCAAGAACATGCCGATGGCCCGGAGTGCCTGCGGCGAGAAGCACTGCAGCAGCCGAAGCCGCTTGACCCATGCAGTACGTGGAAATCGTCGGTTTCAAGAACTGCATGGTGTCGTAGATCGCGAGCATCGCCGTGGTGGAACCGCCGGGAGAGTTGATGTACAAACCGATTTCGCGATCCGGGTTGTCGGCTTGCAGATGCAGCATCTGAGCCATCACGACGTTGGCGACGCCGTCGTCGATCTCTGTGCCGAGAAAGACGATGCGTTCGTTGAGCAGCCTGCTGAAGATGTCGAAAGATCGCTCACCCGTTGGTGTTCGCTCGATGACACTGGGAATCGTGTACTGGGACATGACGTCACAATCCGATCTTGGGGAAGGTGGCTTGCGGTGCGATCTCGGCGAAGGACGTCACGACGCGGTCGACGATTCCGTACTCGCGCGCCTGCTCGGCGGTGAACCAGCGATCCCGATCGCTGTCGGTCTCGATCTCTTCGACGGTTCGGCCCGTTTCGGCGGCGAGGATTTCCTGCGATTGACGCTTCATCAGCTCGAGGCTCTCGGCCTGGATCGCAATGTCCACCGCAGTGCCACCGATACCTGCCGAAGGTTGGTGCATCATGATGCGGCTGTGCGCCAGGCTGATTCGCTTGCCGTGGGTGCCGGAGCAGAGAAGCACCTGGCCCATGCTGGCCGCGAAGCCCATCGCGACCGTCACGACGTCGTTGGGGATGAGCTTCATCGTGTCGTAGATGGCCAGGCCGGCAAACACCGATCCGCCGGGTGAATTGATGTACAGCACGATGTCGCGCTTGGGGTCCGTGGTGGCGAGGAGCACCAGTTCCGAACACACACGTTCGGCCATGGCGTCGTTGACCTCGCCGGTGAGCAGAATGGTTCGCTGTCGGAAGAGCCTGTCTGTCAACAGGTCACGGTAGCCGGTATCGGTGGGCGCTTCAGTAGTCATGAATCCATTCCTACCGGCGCAGCGATGCCGGGGCCCCGCCTGTCTGCTGTGGGCAGACCACCCCTGTTT
>NZ_JASDCV010000037.1:0-31986 GCF_030407755.1 Rhodococcus sp. APC 3903 | reverse complement strand
TCCGGTGCGATTCACTACGACTTTTCCGTCTCGCCTTTCGACTAGTGCTCACTCGCCTATCGAACAGGTCCACAACCCGCTGCGCAGGCTTAGCCTCGATAGTTGCAAACCGAGGATGCGGTCGTCGGCGGTCACGGAGAGCAAAAAAGTGGTCTTGATGTGGAGCGCTCTTCAATGAAGATATTTCGGAAACACTGAACGAGCATTGAGGACAAATCGCCAATGAGCCAACGCTTCCGCGTCGATCACGTTCGTGTCCAGACCACCGGTTGTCCCGGTAGCAGCCTCCCTCACAGCACACAAACCAACGTGTGGCTGATCGGGGACGATCGGGATGTGGTAATCATCGATCCGGCGGGCGCTCACGAGTTGGTTGCTGGTGCGGTAGGCACCCGGCAGATCACCGCGGTGATCTGCACACAGGGTCATCGTGCCCACATTGCGGCTGCAATGATGTTCGGCGAAGAGTTCAGCGCGCCCGTCCTCATTCATCCTGCCGACCACGCCGCGTGGCAGGCGGTGCACGGTGAACGCCGATACTGGCGCCTCGACGACGGCCAACGCGTCGGCGTCGCCGGCGAAGAAATCCGTGTCCTCCACACACCAACCACCACCCTGGGATCTGTGACACTGCACATCGCTCGTCACGCCCTGGCCTTCACGGGCGACGCCCTGATACAACCAATTCGTGCCGTCGAACGACCCCACGCCTCCCAGGCCCTCGACAGGTTCGCCGCACTCCACCCCGATACCCGCATACATCCCGGGCACGGAAATAGCTACCTACTCGGCAGAACCTTCATCCAGCAGACACACCGAGCGGACCGACAGAGCGCATGACACCACGTCTGAGCGAATAGCCTTCGAACACGAACGTACAAACCTCACCGATCTCGGCACTGCCGCTGGCGCTATTGCGCCGCCAACCTCCCTCAGGCTTACCCTCGATCCAGGAACGGGCCGCGGCCCACTTGACCCACAGACTGGCAACCCCGGGCCGCCACCACGTACTCGAACGAAGAGGGCTCTCGATTCGGAGTAGGCTGCGTCCAAAGCTCGACCGTTACGCGACGAGGTAGCACGGCCGCGAAAACGCCACGGCCGCCTCGGACAAAGTTCCGAAGCGGCCGCAAAGCGAGTTCGACAAGGATCAACCGACGCTGACGCCGTTGAAGCGGGCAGATCACACTACGATCTGACGTCGCAATCAACCACCACGGTCCGAACGACGCCTTGGCGCATCTGTCTACGATCCGCCTCCCGTACCGAAAAAGGTTGCGAGCCCGGCCATACCGGCAATTCCACCGAGTATGGCCGCTAGCGCGCCCGCAACGGCGATAACGCTGTCGAGCGATTTGAGATCGGTGTCCGACGAGCCCATGGCAGTCTCCTGAGGTATGGATTTATATGCGCCGAATTGCGCGATGTTGCATACATCACACTATCGGAGAATAGGAACTTTATCAAGGGAAGCTGTTTCTTAATCTGTTGTACTGCAATAACTTTGACACTTTCACTATTGATCAAATCGCACCCACGGCGGCACTGGCTGGTTCACCTTCAAGTCAGCCGGTGCCGTCGTGGGCGATCAATTACCGGGTACGCGTCACGTGCATAACGTGGCGCGAACTGTCCGGCTTTCAGATCGCCAGCACTGGCGTGATCGCCATTCCTCTGCGATCGGCTTCACGCCTGCCCGCAAAGCGCACGGGTGGAGCCGCCGTTCTTCGCGCGTTCCAGTAGGAAGTCGCGGAGTAGATCAGGGAAGCTGCGGGATTGGCGGATCCGTTCAGCGAAGTGGGCTGACGGCCGCCTCGGGGAATTGCGTGGTTTCGATGGCCACATCGGATAGCACCGAGAAGAAGGCAGTGAATGCGGCCAAACTCGCAGCGTCGGCGTTCGCGGCCTCCGCTGCGTCGGCCGTTTCATAGATCCAGACGTCGAGATACGTTCCGTCCTCACGCTTCCCGACGAATGGGACCGACACCAGTCCGGGATGTGCAGCTTTGACCTCGACGATCGCTGCCGAGCGCCGTGCTATGAAGTCTGCTTCGTTGGTGGTGATCGCGTAGGTGACCAGTTCGGCACAGTGAGACATGAAGGAGCCTCGTTTCTTGAGAAGATGGATTAGCTAGGAGAGGGATCGAAGGATGCGGTTGCTGACCGCCATAGCGCTTTCGATGGCGCCATCGATGAATCCGGCCCAACCTTCGGCGTAGTCACTTCCGGCCAGGTGCACATGACCGAACGCTGCACTTGCGGCAGCTTGTACTGGGGCCAACTGGCTGGGGCGGAGCATTGGCCAGGTTTGCCCTGCCAGCGGGTCGGTGACCCAATCATGGCCGTCGACATCGAGGACCTCTAAGTCCGGAATCCATTCCTGCAGAGCATGTTCCACTGCATCACGGTCGGTGATGTCGATTCGTGTGGCATCGGGCCCGAAAGCGACGATCAAGCTGTCCTCACCGACGGCGTATTCGAATTGGAAGAAGTTCAGTATCGAGGTCGTGGACCCCAACGCGGCTACATGTCCTATGTCGCCTTTCACTCGCACCCCATAATTTGACCCCAGTGGAGGCCTGCCCTTCATACGCTACGGAGACAATCGCAGGTGGGAGTTCGGGTGAGAACTCGATGCTGTTGAGTACGTTGAGCGGCAAGGTGACGATGGCTTCCTTGGCCGTGACAGTCGAACCGTCTGTGAGCGTGACCGCCACGCCGTCGTCGCTCTGGACAACGCGGCAAACCTGGGAGTCGAGGCGAAAATCCGCCGTGGACTGCGAAGCGATCGCGTCGAGAAGCGACTTGGTTCCTTGCTCGAGTTTGTATTTTGCGCAGGCTTCGAACAGGAGCATCCAGTTGCCGCCGGCCAGCGCGGCCCAACGAAGCGCCTGAGTGTATCCGCCGCTAATGGGGTAGCCGTTGAAATTCAGTCCCCACATCCCTTCCACCAGAGCGCGCTGTTCCTCGTCGAGGTCGAGTTCTGCGATCTTGTCAGCGATGGACATGTGGTCGAGCACTTTGAGCTCGTCGTTGAGTGGTGCGAATTTGAACGGGTTGGGCAGCAGTTCGGTGGCCCGATCAACGGTCTGAGTCATTCCGGAATCGAGCAGCTCGAATATGTACTCGGCGGGGCCGGTCCGGACCTCGTCGCCGACCTTCCACAGTCCACGCTCTGCAACCGGACTCGACACCAAGGGGAGGTCGTAGCGTGCGATCTCGGCCCACACATGTGGCTGTGTCCAATGCACCCACGTCCCACCAATTTCGAGAGTTTTACCCAAATCGCTTGGGCGGGTCCATGTTCTGCCTCCAAGCCGATTGCGAGCCTCCAACACCACGACTGAGGTGCCGCGCTGGGTGAGCTCTCGCGCTGCAGTTACTCCGGCGAAGCCTCCGCCGACAACGATGACATCGGAATCGTATGTATCCATCGAGAGGTACTTTCTGTAAGGATCTCAGTCACCGAGAACAGGCCGACGGGTTCCGGCATTGCGATACGGGCTCATTCCGCACGGACTCATTCCGCCGTGTACACCGTGCGGCCCTCGAAGACTGTTCTCAAGACTCTGGTTTCACCGACGTCACCTGTGGGGCCGTCGAAGATGTTGCGGTCGAGAACGATCATGTCGGCGGACTTGCCTACTTCGATCGATCCTCGGGAGTCTCCGCACCCGACGACTTTCGCCCCTTCGAGCGTCAGCAATTCGATGGCTGTTTCTAGTTCGACCGAGTCATCCCCTCGTTCGAGCATCCCTTGGAGGGCGGGGAAAAGGTTCGGGTTGGGGGTGATGATCCAGTCCGAGCCGATCGTCATGGTGGCACCCGCGTCGAGAATCGTGCGGAATTTGTACCCGTCTTGCAGTCCATACTCTTCGATGTGCCAGATCGCTGGCGACATCTCCGCGACGACGCGGAGTTCGCCGAAGCGTCGGTAGTCATCGTCGTGAATGAATGTACAGTGCGCGATTTCATGAGACGGGCCATCGGGCCCGTTGGATTTGCGGACGGCGTCGAACGCATCCAGCGCCGCCCGTACCGATCCTTTCCCGGCGCAGTGGATTTTCACAGATAGCCCGGCTGCATCGAAGCGGATGAGCACCTCGGTGAGCTGCTCGGGTGGGACGAGAATGTTCGAGGGATCTATGTTGCCGCGTGCGTCGAGGTCCGCTTGCGTCATGTGGGGCGGCAGCGGGGCACCGTCGAGCCATATCTTGATGAAGCGGGTGTCGAGGTGCGTGCTCGCCGACTCTTCTCTGTTCGCGATCATGCGGTCGAGGTCGGCGGTAGAGGCCATTCCGAATCCCTCCTCCCTCCACACGAGATGGGCGGCGACGTGCAGGTCCAGTTCGTTGCGTTGGTCCAGATATCGGTAGGCCGCGAGCGCTTGGGGTGAGGCGGATGCTTCCTGCACGGAGGTGATCCCGAACTGGTGGCACGTCCGCACCGCCCATGTCAGGGCATCGCGGTAGACCTCTGCGCGGTAGTCGGGAATGGACCGCAGGACCGGCCATCGTGCTTGTTCTACCAACTCGCCGGTGAGCTCGCCTGTTCCTTCGCGCCGAATATAGCGGCCGCCAACAGGATCGGGAGTCGAGTCGTCCAGCCCTGCGATTTCGAGAGCCTTCGTGTTCACCAGTGCATGATGGATTGTGTAGTCGTACAACATGACCGGATGATCTGGAAACTTCTCATCGAGGAACTTTCGATCGAGTTCGCCGTCTTCGAAGGCAGAGGGAAGGAACTCCCCGCCGACAATCCAGGGTTGCTCGCCTTCCTCTACGAGCGTCGCGCAGTGGCAGTTTTCGAGGTCGTGCACGATCTCTTCCGGCGAACCCGCGAGGGTCAGGCGCGCTTCGTATTTGAATTTGAGACCGCTGAAAAGCAAGTGTGTGTGCGCGTCGTGAAGCCCGGGTACGACGGTCCGCCCGGCCAGGTCGACGACCTCGGTTCCAGCGGGTGCGGCCAATGTGATGGCATCATCACTGCCCACAGCTGTGAAGACGCCGTCATCGACGAGTACCGCCGATGTCCAGGGCTTCGTGGGGTCCACGGTGTAGATGCGTCCATTGATGTAAGCGGTGGGCACGGCAAACTCCTTGGCTTCGAGGTATTCAAATCTGGACAACGACGGCAAACGCACTCGAACTCCAGGATCGAGAGCGCTGCGCTCTGAATGAATCAGACGAGTTCGGCCTCGTAGTTGACTCCTGGCCGAACGGTCGCCCAAAGGAACCCCGCGATCGCGAAGATCGGAATAAGCAGAAGCAGCCACTGAGCGATCCCGCCCTGGCCCCCAAGGAGAACGTCGTAGTTACTGACAGCTAGGTAGCCCACGTATCCGAAGCCTGCGACCGCCAAAATCGGGCTGACCTTGGTCGTCCACGGATTGGTTTCGAGCTTGGTTCGCGCGAAGAACACGAGGATCGATACCGATGTCATGATCAGAATGACGATTAGTGCGGTCGTTCCCAGAGCCAGCAACCAGCTGTAGGTGACGGTGTAGGCGTCCGCTCCTGCAAGCTCGAACCCTGCAAGTACGATGCCCACAACGCAGCCGACCGCAGCTGCTGCGGTAACGGGGGTGCCGGACTTTCGGGTCGCCGTACCGAGTCGGTGCGGCAGTACTCCCCCCCGACCGAGTGCGAAGATGTAGCGGGCGAACATGTTCTGGAAACCGATGAGCATCGCGACGAAACTTGTGACGACCAGAATCTCGAGGGTCGTGCTCAACCAGCCACCCACCTCCTGCTTTGCTATGGCGAATACGAGACCGGCCGGGTCCGCAATAGCTGCATTCTGAACGGAGTCAGTGCCGACTGAATTTCCGAGGGCCCATGTAGTGACGGCGTAGAACAGGCCGATGAAGGCGATAGATCCGTAGATCGCGCGGGGGATCGTCCGGCGCGGATTCTTGGCCTCTTCGGAGAACACGACCGTCGCTTCGAAACCGGTGAAGCAGGCGAAGGCGAACAGAAACGCCACGCCCAGGCCGGGTCCTGCGAGAGCTGAGGGGTCGAACGCGGCCAGCGAGTTCCCAGAGGCACCGCCTCCGAGGACGATGGCGAAGTCGAGGATGATGAAGACCGCGATTTCCAGCGCTACGAGTACACCGAGCACTTTCAGGCTTAGATCGATACCCAACATGGTGAGTCCTGTCACTGCGATGAGGACAACGAACATGATGAGCGCACGTGGGATATCGATGCCTAGCTTGCTGGCGATAGTGTCGTGGGCGAAAACAGAGAACAGTGCCCATAGCGACGCTTGCAGGGAGCCGTAGAACAAGATGGCCAGGCCGGCTCCGGCCGTGGCTGCCCGGGGTCCGAGCCCGCGGGCGATATAGGCGACGAATCCGCCGGCGTTGGAGATATGGCGACTCATCGCCACGTACCCCGCCGCGAACAGGACGAAGAGCAACGCGGCCAGCAAGTAGACCATCGGGGCGCTTGCACCACTCGCAGAGAAGACTACTGTTGACGCGCCGACGATGGCGGCCATGGGTGCGACAGCGGCGACGACGAAGAAGATGATCGCTGTCACTCCCAAGCGTCCGGGGCGCAAGCCCCCTCGGTCGGTAGTGGCAGAGGTCTGAACAACGGAACTGCTGGGCGTTGAAGGCTGGGCACTGGACATGGGGACTCCGAGGTTGAGTGAAGTCGAGCGTGAGCGTCGGCCGGCAGTGTTGCCGGCTGGAAATCGCGTGGGCGCGGGTATTGCCATCAGACAAAAGTGATTCACATCACTGAACGCATGGTTAGTTTCATACGTGATCCGTGCGTTGTCAATAGCATTCGACTACATATTGAACGAGTCGTTCAAACATTTAAGAGTTTGCAGGTGCGCCCTACCCGGGATGCGCCGGGCGGAGCTGTGACACAGATCTGGCGGCCAGCCCGAGGTGAGAAGTATCGTTAAATGTCCGAAGACGGAATGAGCGGTCCGCATGGTGAACGATGCGGGTGATGGAGCCGTTCTCGACATCGACGAAAGCGAAGGGGCGACTACCGGTAATCCACCGGCAGATTTCGGCGACAACTCCGCCGTGGACGAATGCGACGGCGGTTGATCCTGCGGGGACGGTATTGAGAGTGGTGGCGAGGCCACGGCGCACACGAGCACGGAAGGCGTCGGTGTCCTCGGCGCCGGGAAGTAGGTCCCACCGCTCTTTCTCGAAGACCCGCATCAGAAGCATGTCGTCAGCTTGTCGCCGCTTTTCGTATTCTTCTCCCTCATAGTCGCCGAGGCAGACTTCTCGGAGATCTGCGATCACCGTGGGCACGGCGCCGAGCGCATCGGCGGTGGGCTCCGCTGTTTGCGCCGTCCGCTGCAGTGAGGTGACGAACAAGTCCGTTCGCTCAGGATCCAGTGCACGCAACCGGTGTGCGACTGCGGCGGCTTGTTCGATCCCAAGACGCGACAACGGCGGATTGGCATGTCCGTCAATCTGCGGCATTCCCGTTGCCGCACAGGATGATCCGTGTCGAATGAGAATTATCTCGATGGCTCCCTCGGGCACCGTGAACGGAGCCTGAAGGTCGCGGTCGATCACAAGCTGGCTGCCTCTCGATTCAAAATGCCTTCGGACCAGTCGCATGTTCTGCGGGCCAGTCCCGGCAACATCTCACGACTGACGGCGATATCCGGGTTGTTTCCCAGGAAGGCAATAGTCAGCATGCGCCGCATCAGCAGGAAGGTGTCGATCTCGCGTTCATGTTCGACGGATAGCTCGCGAACGGAGCGATATCCGTCCAACCATTCGCCAATGAACTCGGGCGACCGAGCATGGTCTTCAGCGAAGGTCAATGCGGTCGCCAAGTCGTACATGAACCATCCAGGACCGCAATCGTCGAAGTCGATCAAACGACAGCGCTCGCCGTTTACCAACAAGTTCGCGGCCCGCAAGTCTGCGTGGATCAGGCCGTACCTATCGGCCCCGGAACCGTACGATTGCAGTCGCCGGCGCACAAACGATTCCACTCGCGTCAGATGCTCGACTTCGTGAATGTCGTCGACCCCGGCACGCCAGTCCCCCCAACGCGCGCCCGTGCCGAATGCCGCGTCGAGATCCCAGTCGGGGCGGGTGAACCACGTCGGACGCTGCCACCGCGTCGCATGCTCGTGCAGATGGGCGGTAATGGTGCCGAGGGTGGGCATCACTGCGGCGAAGTCGTCTTCGGCCGGATGCTGCCCCTCCACACACTCGAAAAGACTGACGTGATAGTCGAGGGTCGACCCAGGTGGACGGACCGTAATGACCATCTTCCCGTCCAGGGACGAATGGACTGCGGGAACCAGGGAGTCGGCGGACTGTCCCAAGCTTGCAAGCCATGCCAATTCGGACTCGCGCACCCGCAGTGGATGTCCGCCCGGGCGGCTGATCCGGACTACGACAGCAGGCCGGCCTTCGGGCCGGATGCGGTACGAGACGTTCTCCGAGACCGGCAGTTGCTCGGGTATCAAGTCGGAGCTATAGCCGAATCGCGGAAGTGCCAGTGCGAGAACAGCTTCTGCATGCAGCAAGGTGGCGGAGGCAGTTACGGGTGATACTTCGGACATGGCCGGATTCCTGTCGGTGTGTTCTGAGAGCGCTGACTAGTCACATCGGAGGTGTGCGGCGCAACGCTCGAAGGCAGTTCGAGCATCCACGTCGGGTGAAGTCGCAATCGACAGTGATGTTTTCGATCGACTGAGGCCGAAGCGGCGGCGGAGTGGATGACTTCACCGAACTTATGTCGCGCACCTCACATAAGCAAGACTACCCGGAACTTTTTTGCATGGTCCGTTCAATTTTTACATTTCTGAAACAAGGCTCACATGCGCCGCGTGTTCCTAACCGTCCGCCGAAACCGCTCCTGAACAGCGCATAAAGAGCTCGGAGGCGCGACGGCCGACGACAACACCGTTCAAACTCAAACCCCTCAGCGCTTCACCGTCGCAGCGTTGCTGGATGCGCGGCGCCGCATCAGCTACCCGACTAGTACTGGAAGGCCAGAGTGGACACGTCAAGCAGGGTGGACCCGCCGTCCGCGGCCAGGACATCACCGGAGACGAATCAGGCTTCGTCGGAGGCAAGAAAAGAGACGATGTTCGCTATCTTAGACAGCTCGGCGACACGCTTGAGTGGCGTGTCTCGGCTCACGCGCGCAAGCGCACTATCGAGGGTGCCGCCGTGGAGTTTAATGACGGTCGCCATCTCGCTTTCACTCATCGGCGTCCGGACCCAACCGGGGCAGATCGCGTTGAAGCGGATACCTTCGGGACCGTAGTCCACCGCCGCTTGCTGGGTAAGCATGATCAAACCGGCTTTGGACACACTGTACGCAGCGGGTCCGGGAAACGGCCTACGGCCCGCAACGGAGGAAATATTCACTACCAACCCCCCGCCGCTACGCCGCAAAGGTGGGATTGCCGCACGAATGACGAGCATCGGCGCAGTGAGATTGACAGCGAGCGTCTGATTCCATTCATCCAGGTCGCACTCGTCGATCGATCCGAAAGGGCCGATTCCCGCATTGTTGACCACAATGTCCAACCGCCCGTCCCCCAGTTCGACCGCGGCAGCCACTCCACGGTCGACATCGGCGGGATTGGTCACGTCCGTTACGCAGATCGCCACCCGCTCAGCCGGCATCAACGCGCGTACTTGTTCCAATGGTTCCGCCCGCCTGCCCAACAGACACACCTTGGCCCCGTCTGCCGAAAGCCTCTGGGCGATGGCGGCGCCGATCCCGGTTCCACCACCGGTCACCAAGGCGGTCTTTCCATCGAGCTTCATGATTGCGACTCTTTCTTTCGGGTGAAATTGGGCGGAAGTGCGGCCGAGTCGACATGTCAAGTGATTCTTCGACGTGGACGAGGACACCGAAATATCTCCACGGCACGCGACACGTCAGTGCTCTCATGCAAGCTGATGAACCGCTCGCTTCACTATGCGGCGATTCTGGTGAGATACGCCATGGAATTTTGCGCACGAAAGTTGTCCGTCTGCGCGCATAGTTGTGAATTTGAACGGTCCCGAAAAATTTCACGATGGACCATCTACAAAGTAGACGGGTGATACGTTTTGTGAAATCAGACCATCACAGCCACGACAAGGCGCGAGCCAAGAACAAGGGATTGCACATGGCGAAGAGTTCGGAGGTGGGCACTCTTTCGCTTCGAGAGCGAAATAAGATACGGACTCGCCAGGAGCTGCTGCAGTCCGCGCTCGAGGTGTTCGCCGACGTCGGATACGGCGGCGCCACGATGGAGGCGATCGCAGCCTTGGCTGGCGCGTCGAAGGTGACGGTGTACACGTACTTCCCCGCGGGGAGAGAGGAACTCTTTCGCGAACTCTATGAGCAGATCAATACCGAACTCCTCGAACGTGCAGCCCTCGTCTACGCCGACTCCGGCGACTACGCAGACCATGCACTCGCGCTGGCCAGGGCACTGTTCGACGTCGCCGAACGACCGCTGTACGGCCGCTTCTATTCGATCGACGACCCCGCTCTGGATCAGGCTGTGAATCCCGTCCGAGGCCATGCCTCGAGCGTGTGGATCGATCTGATTTCCGATGACCTCGCCAGGGCAGCTGCGAGAGGAGAGGTGTGCACCGAAAATCCGCGCGCACTCGCAACCCTCATCGTCGGTGCCATGCGGTGGGCGCTCACCGACATCGCTCGCGGGCGTACAACTGCACAGGACTTGCTCGCAGGCCTGGACGCACTGGTCCGCGGATTGGCGCGCCGCCCCATGTCGCCGTAGCGGATCGGCAAGCCGTAGCGCCACACCCTCTCAAATTTTAACGGTCCGTTCATTATTTTTTCTATCCGTATTGACATTTTCCTACCTGCCCCTAAACTGGGCGACATGGAGTGAGCGAGGTCACTCGGTCGCAACTTTGGTCCGGGTCATTCGCAACAGCATCCGGATGCCTCCGCGCGCACGGTAACGGAATCCGTGGGTTCGCTGGATCAAGCCCACAGCACACCTCGACAGAAGGAGAGTGGCGGCGATGTCGCGCTTTGACGTAATCATTATCGGAGCAGGAACCTGGGGCAGTTCCACCGCCTGGCAGCTCGCAGAGCGTGGACACAAAGTCCTCGCCATCGACGCATTCACTCCCCCGCACGCACACGGATCGCACGCCGGTGCAACCAGATTGGCCCGTCAGTCCAACAGCACCGGACCGGAATACGTCGAGTTGACCCAGAGGGCATTCGCTGCGTGGAAGTCGATCGCCGAGCGCACGGGAATCGATGTGATGACCACGACCGGAAACGTCTTCGTCGGTGCTCCCGGCTCGAAGTGGTTCGACAACACGCTCGAAAACCTCAAAGCGTCCCCGTTCGAACACGAGATCTTCACCGGCGACGAGGCCCGAGCCCGGTTCCCGCGTGTGCGCATCGAAGATGGCGAGTTGGCAGTGTGGGAGCCCAAGGGAGCGGTCTCACTGGTACAGCCGTCGATTCATGCCATGCAGCAACTCGGCTGTGAGGAGGGGGTCGAAGTCAGGTACGGCGAGAAGGTACTGGATTGGTCCGCCGATGACAACGGGGTCGTCGTCACGACAGCCGCGGGACGCTACGAAGCCGACCGTCTGGTCGTCACCGTCGGCGCATTCTCCAATTCCGTACTGGGACTAGATTTCCCTACCCGCGTTGAACGTCAGGTGTTAGCAAACTTCGCGATCGATCCCGCCGCACCCCAATTGCCGTCGCTGTACGTGGCCGCACCCGCCGGTGACGATTCGGCCCCGTCCTACGGATGCCCCGAGCCCGACGGCACGTTCAAGGTGAGCGTTCCGGGCAAGGGAAATATCATCGATCCAGAATCGCTGTCCCAGGACGTGACACAAGCCGATCTCGACCGGGTTCTGTCCTTCGTTCGCTCTCGCCTGCCCGAGGCCAAGGGTGACCCAGTAGCAACGACGGTGTGCATGTGGACCGAATCCGAAGACGGCCACTGGTTGATCGGCCGTCACCCCACCCATGAGCGTGTGGTTCTCGGCGCCGGATGCAACGGCAGGGGATTCCGCTACGCACCGGTCATCGGCAGCATCCTCGCGGACATGACCGAAGGCACCGACCACCCCGAACTCGCGCGCTTCGATCTCGGACGCTACGAGCTCAATTCGACACGGGTATAGGAACGGTCGATGTCCGACGGTGATTCGTCCGACGAACTCGGGCAGCACGAAAATCAGGTACGGCGGGTCTTGGCCCAGGTTTCCGGCCTCGACTCCGACGGTGCCATCATCACATGGCTACCTGGCGGCGGTGCGCACAAGAACTTTCTGGTCACCGTCGGAGGACGCCAGGTGGTAGTGAAGCTGTGGAACACGATATGGGAAGGCGTCGGTGTCATCCCACCGTCCGCAGTGGTCATGCAGAACAGCATCCTGGCCGGTCAACAGGGCATCGGGGCACCCGTGGTGTCGGTCGTGACCGATCCGCTCGCGCTCGTCCTCGATTTCCTACCCTCGTGTGCCCCTCTGCAACCCACGGGGGAACAGTGGGTACTCCGTCTGGCATCGACGGCAAAAGCGTTGCACACCTCTCCGATTCGGTTCAACAACGATTACAATGCCTTCGCCGAGGCCCGGAAGATGTTCGCCGCGGCCCGTCAGCGCGGGGCGGAGCTGCCCGACGATTTCATCGACTTGTGCCGGCAGGTGCAACGGGTGGAGACCACGCTCGACCTTCGTATCAACGAGTTCGTGCCGTTTCACAACGACTTGTACGGCCCCAACGTGCTGGAGACGCCATCCGGTGAACTCCGCCTGATCGACTACGACCTGTCAGGAAACGGGGACCGTTGCTACGATCTCGGTTTTGCAGCCACGTACTTCGAGGTGGATCACGACACCATCGACAAGTTCTGCCGATCGTACTTCGGCGAGAACAATTCCCACCTCGTCGCGCGCACCCGCCTGTTCTCGGTCGCCTGCAACTGGGCAACCCTTGCCTTGGAGCGTCGCGATGACAATGGGCGACACCAACGACGACTATGACTACCAGGGGGAGCTCGACGACAGTCTGCGTCGACTGCACGAGACGCTGGACTCACGCGAATTCGGCGCGTTGATGCGCAACGGAACACGGTGAGGGGCGGGTCCGCCGTACGAACGCTCGCCACTCCTTCACGGCAGACCCCTCCCGTACACGAACCGAAACGGTACCCACCTTCGTACCGTCGTCGCTCAAATAATATGGGAGTAGAAGTCAATGTCTGAGACTGTCCGCGGCGTGATCGCCCGCTCCAAGAAGGCCGACGTAGAACTCGTCAGCATCGTCATCCCCGACCCAGAGCCGATGACGTGGTCGTCGGGAGTCAGGCCTGCGGGGTCTGCCGCACCGACTTGGCCTATCGAGACGGCGAATCAACGACAAGTTTCCCTTCCTGCTCGGTCACGAAGCCGCCGGCATCGTAGAAACAGTCGGCGACGCAGTCACGCACGTCCTCGAATGTGACTTCGTAAGACTGAACTGGCGAGCAGTGTGCAGCGAAGAATGCCGCGCTTGCCAGGGCGACCGAGCGGGCTTCCCCTTCGATAACCTCAACGCTTCGAAGAGAATGACACTTTCCGACGGTACCGAACTCACTCCAGCACTGGGAATCGGATCGTTCTCCGACAAGACACTCGTCCACGAATACCAATGCACCAAGGACGACCCGAGCGCCCATCCTGCCATCGTGGGTTTTCTCAGCTCCGGCATCATGTCAGGATTGCGTGCTGCATCGAAATCCGGCAACGGCGGCCGCAGTAATTCTGTCGCAGTCATCGGCTGCGGAGGATTCGGCGACGCGGCCATTGGCGGTGCACCGCTTGCTGGCGCAAAGCGGATTGCGATCGACGACGCCGGAGCCAAACTCATCCGGGCGAAGGAACTCGGCGCTACCCACACTGTAAACGCCGCGAGGGCCGATGCCGCGCAGACAGCCAGGCAACCGACCGACGGCTTCGGCGCGGATGTGGTCATCGATACAGTTGGGCGCCCGGAAACCTGGTAGCAGGTCTTCTACAGTCGCGACCTCTTCGGCACGGTGGTCCTTTTCGGTGTCCCCACTCCTGATATGCAAATCGACATCACCATGATCGACTTCTTTTCTCAAGGAAGAGAATTGGAGCCCTCATGGAACGGCGATTGCCTGCCTGAACGGGTCTTTCCTGGCCGCCTGGGCCTGCACAGGAAGGGTCGTCTACCTCTGGAGAAATCTGTCACCGAATAATTCGGGTTCAGTGACATCGCCAGCTCTTTTCACCGCATACATCCGGGTGACGTGCTGCGGCCGGTAGTACTATGAGCGCCACTTCGACACCGAAGGCTCCCGGGCCGAACCGGTCCGCGATCGTGTTCGAACGGAACGTTGACACAACATCTACGTAGCCTGTGACAAACCGACGTGGTTGTCATCGACGCTGCCCTCCAGTGCATTCGATCGTCGACGCAGTTTGCGGGTGGATATGCCTACGCCGTGATTTGTACGCACGGCGGCGGTGATTTTTTACGGTTCGCCCCGAGCACGGATGCCGCCAGCCTGCACCAGTTCCACCACACCCCAGCGACAGTGTTCCGTGGAAACACACTCCAATACCGCGGCGTGAACTTTCGGCGACACAACGAATCACGCCAAGGTAGTGGATCCACACTCCGCGCGGGCCCGTGCACCCGCCTGCTCTCGCCCGATATCGGTGCCAGTCCCCCGAAGCCCGCCGCCAGGCACCTCGAACTCAGACTTGCTGACCAGCAGTGATCCACCCACCCGCGGTCGGTTGTTCACATTCAACGCAAACACGAGACGCAGATCAGATGTGGTGACGAAGCTCGGTTCGGCACGCATGTGTAAACGTCGTGAATACCAAAATTTTCTGTGCTCCGGGAAACTCACAGCGACAAGACGTACGGTGTCCGGCACGTTGCGCAGAGGCAATGTGCCGGACACCGCCGACGTCTGGATCAGTAACTGATGATCTGCGGTGCGCCCAGCTGCTTGAGTCCTTCGACCCCGAACTCCAAGCCGTAGCCGGATTGCTTTGCGCCGCCGAACGGCACCCTTGGATCCACTGCACCGTGTTTGTTGATCCACACGGTTCCGGCTTCGATGCGGGCCGCTACCGCTCGCGCCCGATCGATGTTCGCCGACCAAACGGAGGCGCCGAGACCTACTTCGAGTGCGTTGGCCATCTCGATCGCCTCGTCCACCGTGGAGTATCGGACAATCGGTAGCGCGGGGCCGAACTGCTCCTGGGTCACCAGGTCGTTCGCGTTGTCGATGTCGGCGACGAGAGTCGTCGGATAGAAGTACCCGGCCTGCCCTGCAACCGGATCTCCGCCCAAGAGAACACGGGCGCCGGACTCCTTCGCAGCGTCGACCAATGCAGCCACGATGTCGAATTGTGCCTTGTTCTGCAGCGGACCGAGCACGTTGTTCTCGTTGAGCCCGACTCCCATCGGCATACTCGCCGCGACCTCTACGAGGGCGTCACAGACATCGTCGTAGACATCGTCGTGCACATACAACCGCTTGAGCGCAGCACACGTCTGCCCGGTGTTTATGAAAGCACCCCAAAACAAGTCCTGTGCAACAGCTTTCGCGTCCACATCCGGCAAGACGATACCTGCATCATTGCCGCCAAGCTCGAGGGTCAAACGCTTCACCGTGTCGGCGGACGACCGGATGATCGCTTTGCCCGTCGCTGTGGAACCGGTGAACATGAGCTTGTCGATGTCGGCGTGAGTGGACAGAGCCTCGCCGATGTCACGGCCGCCGGCTACGACGTGCAGAATGTCGGCGGGTAGTTGACTGTTGATCACATGAATCAAAGCGAGCACCGACAACGGCGTGTACTCCGATGGCTTCATGACCACCGTATTGCCCATTCTCAGAGCCGGGGCCAACTGCCACACGCTGATCATCATCGGCCAGTTCCATGGACCGATTGCGCCCACCACGCCCAGTGGGCGGTAGTGCAGTTCGGCGCGCACCTCTCCGTCGTCCACCACGTCCTCGGGCTGGAGATCGAAGCTTGCGGTAGCCCGGAGCCATGATGCACACGCCCCGACCTCGAAACGCGCGTTCGGCCCGTTGAGGGGTTTGCCCTGTTCACGCGAGAGGAGCTCTGCAAGTGCTTCGGAGTTGGCTTCGACAGCATTGGCGGCACGCAGAAGGCAGTCGCTGCGGTCATCATGAGAGGTAGCGGCCCAGGAGGACTGCGCTGTGCGGGCGCTCGAGATCGCATGTTCGAGGTCTGCGGTCGACTGCTCGGGAGCACGTCCCACCACGGCACCGGTGGCGGGATCGAGGATGTCCCGGCCTCCCGTGGAGGGCTGAATGGCGTCGAGGAGCTGCTGTATCGAAAACGAGGCGATCGTCATTGCGGAGTCCTTTCGAATGTGACTTAGATCATCAAAACATACGGATCGATCAATATCTAGACGTATCGTTCAAATATTGCCGAAACGGCTAGGCTGCAGCCTTTTGAACCGATGCAAATGCGAGCAAGCGGGCAAACGTCAGCGCCCCCGCACCCGCCCCGCTGTGCGCGGTCGAAGCTGATCCTCGACGTGCATTTCAGCCGCTAACATCACATACCCCGAGAAAGCTCGCATTCGGCGACCTGAACTACTGGACGTGCAATGACGCCGCTGCCCTATTCCCAGCGAGAACGGAACTCGGGGAGCTAGCGACGAATATGTCGAAGGGACTGGGCAAACGCATCGAGAGCGATCGGTACATCCTCGACACCGAAGGCGAGTGGCGGTCGAATCTTGAGCACCTCGTCGTATCGGCCGATCCGTCCGATGAGAACCCCATTGCGGCGCATGGCATCGACGATGACTTTGGCCGTAGGCCCGTCGGGGGCGCCGGTTGCCGCGTCGACGAATTGCATGCCCAGGAACATTCCGGTGCCTCGAACACCCGTAAGTCGGTCGTCTCCGTCGACCAACTCGCGGAAACCCCTCTCGAACTCCGCGGACACCGCCCGGGCACGTTCCAGCAGACCTTCGCTGTTCATCACCTTCAGTACAGCGTGCCCAGCTGACGCTGCGGCAGGGGTGGTGGCGAAGGTGTTGAAATAAGTGTTGTCGGCGGAGAACGGTTCGATAATCCCAGCGCTTGTTACGACAGCTCCGAGAGGGAATCCGTTGCCCATCGGTTTACCGAGCACGACCATGTCGGGGAGGAAATCCGCAGATTGAAAGCCCCACATGTGCTGGGCTGTACGACCGAACCCGCTCTGCACCTCATCGCAGATGACCACCCCGCCCGCCGTGCGTACGCGCGCGCAAAGTCCTTCGATATACCCCTCAGGGAGATCGGGCAGTCCTTCTGTGGAGAAGAGCGGGTCGAAGAGCACGGCGGAGAGCCCGTGCCCAGATTGTTCGAGTTCTGCTATGGCAGAGTCGATCTGAGCCAAGGCGTCGGCGAGCGAGAACTTCGAGTCGCGTGCATCCGGAGCAGTGAATGTGCGTACGTGTTCACCGAGCGGCTCGGACACGGGCAGCCCTGTGGTCAACGCCGCCAAAGCCTGGGTGTTGCCGTGGTAGCTGTGATCGCTGATCAAGATTCCGGAACTGCGTGTCTGAAATCGTGCCATGCGGAGAGCGAGATCGTTTGCCTCAGAGCCACTATTGGTGAAGAACATCCGATCCAGCGATTCGGGAAACAGAGCTAACAGCGCTTCGGCGTACGCAATGGGGGCATCGGTGAGGTACCGGCTGTGGACATTGACCGTCGACAACTGGCGCGTGACGGCATCGACGACGGCGGGATGGCAATGCCCGACGTGGGGGACGTTGTTGTAAGCGTCGAGATAGATTCGCCCATCAGGCCCGGTGACCCGCACTCCGCTCGCCGACACGATTTGCAGAGGGTCGTCGGCGTAGAACATGGGCGTATTCGGACCAAGCACGGAATAGCGGCGTCGCAGCAGATCGGCCGAACCGGACGCAGGACGAACGACGTGGCCGGAATGGAGTGCAGTCATCGGAACCTCAGAGTAGGCAGTACGGGGACGAGTGGTCGGTATTGTTCGCAAGCACGTCGGTGGCGGAATGCTGCTGGGCCAGGTAGCGGTCAGCGCCGCGAGCAGCCAGACTCACGAGAGAATCGGCGACGAAGTCCGCTGTGCGGTCACCGCGCCGGATTACGGGCACATCGAACATTGCTCCGGCACATGCACTGAGAAAGTGCGATTCGCCGGAGGTGACGTCGTTTCTGTCGAGCTGTGCATGTCGGAGATGGACGGCCAGGTCGCCCGACGGGAGAAGCCGAAGCCGAAAGATGTGGTTGTCGTGGTTTTTAACCGAGGCACTCTCGCACTCGGCCTGGCCGTCAGCGGAACTGTTCGAACTATCGGTCACCGCGCCCCTCCGACCCGCTAGAGCACCTCCCGCTCAGTGCAACAGGTGCGCCGGGAGTCCGGCCGCGACCGATTCGGGTGATGGCGCTCACTCGATGAGCGCACTATCAGCATTGCCGGATACCACGCCATAGTCAAGACGAGTGGTGCAATATTTGAACGGATCGATCATTTTCTCATGCAATTGGCCTCATGAGGAAGTTGTGGTCACGCCCTCGACCAGCGTCCGCATGGCACGGGCGACATCGTCACCCGTGTGGGTTCCGTGCGCGACACTGGTGAGCGCCGTTCTCATGGCTCCCGTGAGAAGTTCTGCGACCACCCGGAAGTGTTCTGCCGGCACGGCGGCGAGCTGCGTTGGTGACACGCTCGCGGCATAGTCCTGGGCTATGTGTTCGGCGATGACACTGGATGCATGCCCGCGGACGAGTGTGATGGCCTGGTCCAAGGACGGATCGTCGATCGCATAGAAGCGACCGAGCCTCGGTCGCGCCGCGATGTCAGCGATCGCAAGTGTCATATCGACGATTCGACTGGCGAAATCACCATCGGATGAATAGATCGCGGCCGCTTTGTCGATCAACTCATCGTTGACTTCTTCATACAGTTCACAAAAGAGCTGCTCGCGACCTTGTGGAAAATAGGTGTATAAGGTCCCTTTGGCGGCACCGGCGCGCTCGGCGATGTTCTCGACCGAAGCAGAACCGTAGCCGGACTCTGCGAACACTTCGAGGGCGGCATCGAGAAGTTCACGTCTGGTTCGAAGGCGGTTTCGCTGACGCAGAGTCAACCTCGGAGCCTGTTCCTCGGCGCTCACTCCCATGGTGCTGCTCCCTCTTCCGCTTCAACCGCACTCCGCCTGGAAGCCATTCACGCTGGCGGACTCGTCCTTGCGCGGCGCGACTGTTCGTCGCTCAGCCGGGCATGTCCCTACCGTGCGATGGTATACGCGCCTAGCAACGCCGCGACAGTCGAGGCCACAAGCAGAATGCGCGGGTGACAGGAAGTTGTCGGCCCTGTCAGGTGATCTCGCGCATTCGCCGGTGTGAGCCCGCAACGCGGAGTCACCAACGAACCCGTCGTCACCCCCAGCCGCAAGAAGGCCTTCCACCCTCTAACCGTCGCCGATGTCGAAAGCCTGTGTGACGACGCCGTTGCGGTCACCTTCGACGTGCCCGATGATCTTAACGACGAATTCCATTTCCGCCCAGGGCAATCGCTGATGCTCAGCCGCATGGTTGACGGTGTCGAGCATCGGCGGTCGTACTCCATCTGCGCCCCCGTCGGCGAACGTCCACGCGTCGGCGTCCGCGAGGTCACCGACGGTTTGTTCTCGTCGTGGCTCGTGCACGAGGTCAAGGCCGGCGACCGGATCGACGCGCAGGGACCGTCCGGAAGTTTCTATGCCGATCCGTCTGCAGGTGGCAGGCACGTCCTCATCGCAGCCGGATCCGGCATCACACCGATGCTGTCGATCGCCGGATCCCTGCTCACAAACCCCGGCGCCGAAGTTGTTCTGCTGTACGGTAACCGGCGTTCCCGGCCAGTCATGTTCGCCGAAGAAATCGCCGATCTCAAGGATCAATACGGCGCCCGATTCGACGTTGTCCACGTGCTCTCACGCGAACCGCGGGAGGTGGAGCTGTTCAGTGGCCGACTCGATGCCGATCGTCTACGAGCCATTCTCGACACCGTTGTCCCGACGCCCGACATCGATCACTTCTGGCTGTGCGGCCCCTTCGGTATGGTCAACGACGCGCAATCTGTGCTCTCCGAACTCGGCGTGCCGAAAAGCAGCATCCACCACGAACTCTTCTACGTCGACGATGTTCCTCCGCCGCAAGAGAAACATCACGAACCGGGCGTCACCGGACCGAGTAGCGAGGTCACCATCGTCCTCGACGGCCGCACGGTCACCGGCACACTGCCGCAAGACGAGTCGATACTCGACGCCGGTGAGCAACTGCGCTCCGACCTGCCGTCCGCCGGCAAGGGCGGTGTGTGCGGCACGTGCCGCGCGAAGGTCACCGTCGGTGACGTCGATATGCGTCGCAACTATGCACTAGAAGACAGCGAGGTCGACGCCGGTTTCGTCCGCACCTGCCAGACATTCCCCGTCAGCGACACCGTAACTGTCGATTTCGACGCCTGAATCTCCACTCGAAGCCCCGGAGCCCACCATGACCAGCGTCCTGCCCAGCCCGACCGACACACCCGACATCGAGAACGCGAGCCGCGATCGCATCTCGACACTGCAGCTCGACGCAAAAATTTTGGTACGCGAAGCGCTCAAGCCAGCATCGGGCGAGGACAGCTAACAGTGAAGTGTTGGAGCGCAGATTCGACCCCACCGGGTCGGTAGCGAGATTCCCGAACACGAAGCAGAATTCTGTGTTCTGTGCCGTTTCGGTGCTCGCCGACGGTCGAATTTGTTTACACGTATCGTGTCGAACTCATCTCGCTACCGCGGTTCGACCACTGAGTCGGAAGCCTGGTCGAGAGGCACAATTCAGTCAAGCCATCCGCCTCCACACATCCGTAAACGACCGTACGGTAAAGTTCTGGGATGCATTCCTATCGAGTGGCGCGGTCGCATGGTGCGTGCCAGTAAGCGTATAGAGATTCTAGAAGCGGCCGCCCGGGTCGTGGCTCGCGAAGGCATCGGCAGCATGACGTTCGAGTCCGTTGCCGAAGAATCCGGTCTGACCAAGGGGGGGATTCTGTATCACTTCCGCAGCAGAGAAGAGATGCTTCGCGGTATACACCAGCACCTCGCCGACACCTGGGAGGCGGACATGATTGCGGTCGGCGGCGGAACTTGGGACACGCTGACGCCGACCGAGAGGCTCATTGCGTACATCGACGTCGCTACACACGGTACGACTCGCACGGAACTGCTACTGATGCTGGAAGGTTCCACCGACCCGCAACTGGCGACAGCATGGAACGACGTACTCACTCGGTGGGCACCACCGATCAACGCGGAGGATGCACTGGCGGAGCCGGCCATGATCATGGCGCGTCTCGCCGCCGACGGCTTGTGGATGTACGAAGCTCTCAGCGAATCCCCGTTGAGCCCTTCTGCCCGACGCGCAATCGCGGACCACATTGTTGCTGGCCTGGCCTAGATTTGGTCCACGGTCCACCTTGCCAATCTGAGTGAAATGGACTGCGCCCCTACACCTTCGTCGGGCGGAGGGGCGCAGACGGTTCGTGTGTTGCCCGAATGACGGTCAGCCCGCGTGCACGAGGACCTCTCCGTCAGGCAGATCATCCTTCTTGGCACGGACGACGAAGAACACCACCGGCGAGATCACCGCGACGAACACAGCCGCAATACCGAAGACGCTGTGGTAGCTGGCCACCTCCGCATGGAATAGGCCCTCCATGCTCGATGCCAGCGGATTGTCAAGGAGGTGTGTCTGCTTTGTCGAGGTATACACCGAGGTGAAGATAGCTGCACCGAGCGCGCCGCCAACCTGCAGAGTGGCGTTGACCAAGGCACTCGCGGCACCGGCGTCGTGATCGGGAACCCCGATCAAGGCCACATTCTGCAAGGGAATGATAAGCAGACCCAGCCCGAGACCGACGAGAACCAGCGCGGGGAACACATGAGTCCAGTACGAGGTGTCGATGTCGATCCTCAGTAGCATAAGTAGACCGACGGCCGACAAGAGCGGCCCCACGGACATCAACGGTTTGGGGCCGAACCTCGGCATCAGAGACGACGCGACGCCTGCTGTGACGAAGATGCCTCCGGTGATCGGCATGGAAGCCAAACCTGCGATCACGGGACTGTACTGAAGCACAATCTGGAAGTAGAACGTCAGGAACAAGGTGGCCCCCACCAGAACGGTGCCCACCATCATCGATGCAAAGAACGCCGGCCCGCGGTCACGATGGAAAAGCACGCGCAGGGGCAGCAGCGGGTTGGCCGTGCGGCTCTCGATGATGCCGAACGCGATGATCAACAGGACACCCGCGCCAATGAACGCCACCGTCGACGGCGAACCCCATCCGGTCTCCGCACGCGTGAATCCGTAAACCAGCGATCCGAGCCCCAGAGCGATTACAACGGCACCGGGGATATCGTATCGGGTGTCGCCCTCTGCCTTCGACTCCTCGATCACTGCATATGCAGCGACGACCGCTATGACGGCAACCGGAACGTTCACCAGCAGGCACCACCGCCAGCTCAGGTACTCGGTGAGGACGCCACCGAGAAGTAGGCCCACTGCGGCGCCGCCGCCGGCAATGGCACCGAACACACCGAACGCCTTCGCCCGTTCCTTCGGTTCAGTGAACGTCACGGTCAGGATCGCCAACGCGGCCGGAGCGAGAAGCGCGGCGAACACTCCCTGCCCGGCACGTGCAGCGAACAAGTGCCACGACTCTTGAGCGACGCCACCGAAGGCCGACGCTACGGCGAACCCGGTCATCCCGACGAGGAATGACTTACGCCGTCCCCAGTAGTCGGAGATGCGCCCACCCAGCAGCAGCAGCGCACCGAACGCAAGCGCGTAAGCGGTGACCACCCAGGTTCGACTGCCGTCGGAAATGCCGAGATCCGCCTGAGCCTGCGGAAGAGCAATGTTCACGATCGTGGCGTCGAGCACGATCATCAACTGTGTGGCCGCGATAATGACCAGCACCAGCCAGCGTCGTGCATGATTCGGATTCTGATCAGGGGAAGTATGGACTGTTTTAGTGGACGTCTGACCGTCCAGCGCGTGGGACACGCGCCACCTCCAAAGAATGATGAGTTGGATGTGAAGGAAGTGGAACCCGGCAATAAAACCAGCCGAAATCGAAATCGTCAAATGCAGAGGCGCCTTGTGCAGCAGCACATTTCGTGAATTGACAGATCCGCTTGATCGTGAGCAATGCACCCCTGACAGTGCATCACGGATCAATCGGATACGAGCGACAATGGGACATCGGCAATGGAATATCAATCGATTTCACTACGATGAACCTGCCCTCTTTCGCGTCGAAGCTTGCATCCGCCTACCTGCAGTTTTCGCCCATTCCGCCACCCGAGAAAGCCCCTGGAAGCTCTACGAAATCTTGTGTCGCTCCGCTTCAAACTGTACTTCCTGTACAGTAAGCCGCGCGGGGCGGATCCAAGAACCCCGCCACTACGCCCATCCGACGATCGATACCCGAGAACAAGCTTCCAACATTGAAGGTGAGAACGTGTCGAGAAATTCGACCGGATGCATGGAGCGCGTGAACGCAGAAAAGGTGCGTCGCGTCCCGCCATAGGTCACCGACCGACAGTGGATCCCTGTCGCGCACAGTGTGTTCAGCCCGTGCACCTGACCGAAGACCCCTGTTCTCGACGGCGAAAGATTGCGAGTTCCTCTTCTCTCGTCCGGGGCCCGGCCGATGCCTGAACCCGAAAGTCCGAAACCCGGTTTGTCGGGTTTACGCCCTCCAGTGAACTACATCAAGCAAACCTTTGGCAACCTACATGAATTAAGCGGAGAGGCAGATCACAGCAAACAAAATCTGAATATCCTTCATTGCAGGAGTTGAGATCTCGGATAGTCACGCACCAACACCGCACAGCGACACTTCGGATCGCCACACATCAAGACAAGCCTCCAGCTATCTCGACGTGCACGAAGACAGAGCACACACACTGCACACCTGACGATCAAGAATCCAGGCAACACCTTCGCATTGCCTGCTTTGGAGCCATTAAGACCGAAGCCCAATCCCCTTGCCGGAGCGCGGTCTCCGCTTCCCCGCGCGCAAGGCTTCTGCACCATCCATGAATACACCGAGGAAGATGTCTTCTCACCACATCGGCATCCCTACTGCCTTCGCAGCGCCCCCTGCACATCTGCCGCCATACTAGGGCTCTTGAGCATCTCCACAATTGTGGGGCGGAGATCGATGTACCGATCATCTGCGGTCATCGAGACAAGCATGTTGCGAACGGGGACGTCTTCCTCGAGATACAGATCTTCGAGCGTACCGATGAGATAATCGTGCGCGTTCTCTTCGAGGCCATCGGATACGAGGTATGTGATGACCTCGCTTAGCCCTCGAATTCCGAAACGGAGTACGAGCGTTTCCGCTGCGATCCCCATCGGTCCCATATCGGGGTGCCGCAACTGCTCGGATACCAGGAGGAAATCACGTTCACCTTCGGCGCTGGTACGAAACCAGCGCAGACCGGACGACACAGGAGCCCAATTCCCTTGCTGAAGTGCCGTCTCTGCTTCTTCGCGTGAGGCTGCTACATCATCCATGGCCGCATTCTCTGATCATTTCGACTTACTGCGTAGAATGGGCACACAAACACCGGGGCCTACTGCGGCTTCAATACGCCTTGCAAACCCTGCGCCAACCTCGGCTCGCCCAGTATCTCGGTGACGACTGGCCACAGTTGCACATAGCGCTCATCGGCGATCATCGAGAGAAGAGCATCCCGGACGGGGATATCTTCCTCCATATACAGCTCTTCCAGTACACCGAAAATCTGCTCGTGCGCATTCGCCTCGATGTCGTCGGACACCAGATACTTGATAACTTCCGACAACCCCACTGCACCGTAGCGCCGTACCAGCGTGCGAGCAGCGATCTTCATCGGCACCAAGTTCGGGTACCGCAGCTGCTCAACCACGAGGCCGAAGTCCGTAGGGCCTTCGGCGTTGCCTTGGAACCAGCGCAGACCGGCCGAGACCGAAGCCCAATCCCCTTGCCGGAGTGCCGTCTCTGCTTCTTCGCGTGAGGCTGCTACATCATCCATGGCCGTATTCTCCCTGATCATTTCGTCTTCTCACCGTAGTTGTCCGCGGCCAATCGTTCGCGGGCGGCATCGCGCTGCGCTTCCAGACCTGGGCCTTGGATCTTCACGGTGTTCAGATCTGATTCGCGGTTGACCATGTCCAGGTTGGCTCGTGCTTGTTCGCGCTGAGCTTCCAGTCCGGGCCCTTGGGTTTTCGCTATCTGTTGGTCGCGGGACTGATCAGCAGGGGTGTAGCTGTTTTCGAATTCCGTACGTGCATGGGCACGTTGGGATTCGAGCCCTGGTCCTTGCAGTTTCGAGTCCTGCTGGTTCTGCGTTTGCGCAGCGGCCGTGTACCCAGCGGCTCCGGTAGTGGCAGCTCCCGAGCTTTGTTTCGGAGGTTGTGTGGAGTTGGGCGATGAAGTGGGGGCGGCGCTTCGTTCCGATTCCGGTTTCCACGCGCGAGCACTGGCGATCTCCTCCTCCGTGGCTGGGCGAGCGTTGTTATTGTCGAGTTTCGGAAATTCCTTGCCATCTGGCCGCCTATTGACAACTACTTCGACGACATGGGGAGTTTCGACCGTTCCGTGCGGATTCCCAGCAAGATCGACACGCCTAACGATGTTTCCGTTCTCGTCGTACTCGGCATAGTTGCGGACTTTGCCATCTTCATCGAGCCGAACGAGTGCGCCGTTCTTCGGACCATCTTCAACCGGGAAGAACTTCGATCCGCGGGAGCTTCCGCCGGTGCCCGCGTAGACGTCGGCGTTCGCGAGTTTCTCGGTCAGTGTGGGGGCGGGGGCAGGAGCTGTCGACGGCTTGTCGACAGCATGGCGACCTGCTTGTTCCGTCGCATCCTTCGCCCCATCCTTGCCTAGTTTCAAAGCAGCCGATGCGCCCTTGCTGCCGACGACCGCGGTGACGATGTTTCCTGTGACTTTCCCTGTGGCATAGGCGCCGTCGCCGCCTGCGTAGTCATCCCACGCAACAGTCTCCTTACCGACGTTCTTCCACGAATCCTTCACCCCCGGTGCGCCTTCGCCGCCGAGACCGACCAACGCGCCGACTCCTTGCCAGGACTCTTTGACTCCGGGGCCACCTTCACCTCCGTAACCAATGAGCGGGCCCATCCCCAGCACATTGTCCTTGACCGCTGTTCCCACTCCGGCGCCGAAATCTTTCACTCCGTCGAGAACACCGCTCCAGGACGGATCGGCCAGGATCGGAAAGATGGAGTCGGGCTCGGGGTAAACGTGTTGGACCAACTCGTTCCCGTCGATCTCGTACTCGGTGGGGACGGGCTTTCCTGTGGCGTCGTACGCCCACGGGGCGTCGTAGTGTGTGACCTCGCGTCCTGCCGCATCGAACACCGAAATCGAACCGTCAGGGTTCTTGGTCGCGTGTCCGCCTTCGGGGACATTGAGCGGGAATCGGTAGCTGCGCGGCGAAGTCGCATCGTTGATGAGCACCAGTGTGCGTTCGCCACCGTGCTCGTTGGGCACGGTGATCTGCTCGAATCCCCCGGGTGCATAACGGACCAGAGGTGCACTGGCTGAACCGACGCCGGCCACTACAGATTCGGGTGTTCGGGGGCTGAACGGTCCAGACCGCCCACGCACCCCGATCCCGGCGGCGGTGAAACCTGCTGCGCCGACCAACACGAGTTCGAGGTACCGGTCACGTCCGTCGTCCTCGTCGAGCTCCGGGGTCGCCACAGACGGGGTCGATTCCTGATGTCCGGAAACAGTATTCGTTGTCGCTGCGGGAACCGGGCCGGGACCGCGATCGGAGGTCGATGTGGGTGCGGTCGATCCAGCGGGTTGCGGGGTGGTCGGTGCAGGTCCGCTGGTGGTCGTCGGAACCGGAACACCTGCAGGATTCTCAACCCCCGAGGTTGGTGGTGTGCCAGGTGTTCCTGGCAGTGCGCCACCGGGGACGGGAACGATGGGGGTGCCGTTGTAGGTGGGGAAGTTCGTCGGAGCGTTCGCGCCGACGTTCGGGCCGCCGCCCGGAGCTTGCGCACCCGGCAACCCGACCGTGGTCGTCGGCGCGGCCGTGGACGTCGTGGTGGGAGCGGTCAGGCACGGGTTGATGTACTCCGGCGGGATGGGGGCGCCAGGTGGCAGTGAGGCGATCAGGTTCAGGTAGATCTGATGATCACGCGCCCGCACCGCCGCACAATCCTCCGCAGGCCCCGCAGAAGCAGGCCCCGCGGTCAATGCGATACCCGCACCGATCACCCCAGCAGTTCCGGTCAACACAGCGCCGGCAGCCAGAACCCCCGCCACCGACCTACGCAGCGCCATCCTCGCCGTGCCTATCTGGGCAGGCGTCACCGGCGATCACCCGACGTGTTCGACTTCTTCCGAATCTCGGCGATGAGCTTGTCTGCACCCCACCAGAACACCCGCCCTGCGATCGACATCCACAAAAAGAACGCCAGATACACCAGAATCGTCCCGTAATCCGCCGCCCACCCTCCGAGGCGTCCGATCACCGCGAACGCCGCGATAAGTAGTGCGAGCCCGAACACGGTCGCGATCACGCCCTTCGACGTTTCGCTCAGTTCACTGTCCGGGTCCCAGTCGTCGACATCCGCGGCGCGGCCACCACGAGCTGTGGCCGGCGGCTCCATCATCGGGCGGGACCGAACATGTTCGGCGTTACGGACATTCATCACTACTCCAAACGGTGAACAGGCAAGTCGGACAACGGATACGGCACAAGGAACGTGATCATGTGAGATCAGGGATCAGAATGACCGTCGCGCGTGAGATGTGCGGGGCGAGCGGACCGGGTTGGGCAGTCGAGCTTTGGTGTCAGTTCCAGTGCTGATACGTCTGCACGATGAAACCGGCATTCGCCGGATGATTCGGGTCTGAAAGATAGACGTTGACGTAACCGCCCGGATGTGAAGCAGCCTCGCCGATCACGTCAGCTTCGCTTCCGTTGAGCCATCCGTCAGCGGTCCCTGTCAGAGCCGAACCTTGTTCGAGCTCGACCCAGCGCTGCGAGCCGGGAACGATGTTCGCGACCGCATCGGGGATCGGGCTCGCAGCCAGCGCAGCGGTTTCCGCATTCGAGAGCGACAAACCGATCCGGCCCTGATCGGGCTCGACGGTCGGAGTCGCAGCCGATGCCAAGCCCCCGCCGAGAACACCGATCACGGCGATACCTGCGGTGACCGCACCGGCAGTGGCTACTGTACGAATCTTCATGACGTTTCTCCTCTGTATGGCGATGATGGGTGTGCCCGTGAAACGGGCCTGTGTGACGGGTATGCGCGGTCACGATCTGACCTGCGCAGATCAGGCTGAGATAATGACGCTGACGTTAAACATCTGGGGCAGAACCGGATCGGGCCGAAAGTGCAGCAGCTGAAACGGGTTGGCGGCGGGTCAGAGCCAGGTGGGATCGGAATAGACGAACACACTGTTATCCGATGTCGCTGTCGACACCGCAAACTGTGCGTACGAACGGATCGTCACCGGGCCCATGCACGCATCGACCTTGACGTGCACGTTCTCCGCCGTGATCGACGCCTTCGCAGCCTCGAGATCCTTCTTCCCCAACGGGATCGTCGTGATCGTGCCCGGCGCGATCGTCGTCTGGATGCTCGGGTTCACCGAGGCATTCACGCCGACGTTCGCAGACGGAACCCCCGAAATGCTGACACCGACCGACGGGCCGAGCGAAAAGCCCAGTCCCAGGCCGAGTCCGGAGGAGACGTCGATTTGGCAGCCGATCTGCAGGCCCTGCTCGATGTAGCCCGACTTCACCGCAGAGCTGCCGGATCCGGTGATGGTGCCGGTGACCTTCGCCGACACGAATCCCTCGCGGGTGAATGCGGTTGTCGCCAGGTTCGGGACCGGGTTCGCCGACAGCTTGGTAGCCGCCAAATCCAACGTCCACCCGTCATCGGTGACCGTGCTAGCAAACTCGTCAGGCAGCGCCGTCGGGGTCGCCGACGCACTCCCCGCGAACGCAAGGCTGCCCACCATCAACGCCACTGAGACCGCAGCACAAGCACCCGCAGCCTTGAACGTTCCGCGTCCCCGCATCGTCGATCCGGGGGTGGTGCTTGTCATCGTGTCCATGCGCGAGCCTCCGTCAGTGAGTGAGCAGTTCAGCAAACTCGGCGATTGCCGAAACATAACTGAACGTCTGACCGGGACGCTACAACACCGCATGCATGCCCGACTAGCCTCCGATGTCCGAATCCGCCAACCCAAAGTCGTACCCGAAGTTACGGAAACATTTCCGGAACACTCGGACCAGGCGGTTTGTTCGCAGATGGCGGGTGACCGGGCTCACGATCACGAAATGGTGACAGACGGAACGAATGCAGTGACTTTCCGGCAACCAGTCGTTTGAACCGGTTTTACGAATACCCTATCTGCGGTTGCGATGCGGAATGGCGAGACCGAAGGGCCGATTCGACGAGACGCACGTAGGACGGCGAATCCGCAGGAATCACTGGGCGGTGATCGGAGATGCGGAGTTTGGTGGCCAGATCTGCCAGCAGGTTCAGCGAGGGTGTGGAGAGACCGGTGGCCGCCAGCAGTAGGGCTTTGTGCGCCGGGTCGTCGAGTCGGCCGATGATGTCGGCGTCCTCGACGTGAGCATCACCGCTCGCGACAGGGGCGGCGAAGAAGTAGCCACGAGAGACACCGAAGAATGCCGCGAGGGCGTCGACGACCTCGTCGGACGGGCTCGAGCGGTGCCCGCAGCGCAGCTGAGAAAGGTACGGCTTGGAGATCCGGCAACCATGTTCGAGAAGGCCGCGCACGACTGCGGCGTTGGTGAGGTTCGGGTCCCCGGCGGCGAACAGTTCGTTCAGGCGAGTGCGGAAAACGTTCCCGCTCGCCGTGTGCCCCGCGGTCACCGAGACTGTGTCTTCGTTGCCGGGCGTCATGTCCGCACCTTATTGGAGACAGACTCGAAAACTCGGAGGCCGATGTACGTGGCGGCGGCGATCGCAGGCTCCTGGCACCCGCCCTGGCTGTGTTGCGCGTTTTTCGCTTGTAAGATCGTGGCACTGCGGATCCACAGGATGAGCCGGAGGTTTCACCTCGTTTTCTCGGGGGTGCCTCCGGTTTTCTGCTGTTCGGACGTAGTTCCCGCTCTCCGTTTGCGTTCTACAGCCGCCTTTTCGCCGCTTGGCGCGCTGCGATCCTCTTCTGATCCTTCGCGGTCAGTGGGACGGGAGGTGCTTCCGGCTCGTCGACCGGTCGGTAGTTCGCCAGACCGAGTGCGATGTCCGGGTGGACCAGGATCTCTGGGCGGCCTTTGGCGTCGATGTAGGGCATTTAGTTCTCCTCGGTGAGGTCTCGTAGTTGGATGATGTTCCGCCGGCCGAACGACCCGTCGGGGCGCTGGTAGCGGCCTTCGTGCGAGCTGACGAGGGGCGCAGTGGTTGCAGCGACTGTCCTGATCGCGTGGTCACATGCAGGTCGGGTAAGTTCCGAGGCTGCGTTCGCCTCACTCGCCGGGACCTGCCCGGTCCCGGCTTCATCAGGTAACACGGTGCGCTACAGGCTTAATAGCGGCGGTGACCGCCGTCTGAACAGCGCACTCACCACCAACATCCGTCGTGAGGATGCGGGTTGATCCCCAAACTCGCGCCTATGTCGAACGTCGACGAGGCGAAGGCCGCACAACCAAGGAGATCATGCGACCCCTCAAGCGTTGTGTCACCCGGCAGCTGTTCCGGACACTCGCCGCTGCACACCCAATCTTGGTGTCTTGACAGATATAGAAGCATCCCGGAGTTTCCGGAGAACTCGGGGGTACATCACGTCGGTCATGCGTTAAGCCTAGTGAGAGTACCCAAGGGCAAGCCCTCGGGTGCAACTCAAGTTGTTTGTATGCGAAGCGATCACTGCGCTGACGGTACGGCCTCTTCCCGCACCGCTTCTGCTAGAGCCGCGGCGACCTCATCGACAGTCATGATTGCCGTGTTGAGTGCGAGAATCCCGGCGAGCAGAGGAGAATGCCGCGTCACCTCGTCCTTGGAGACGTGATGCCACACCGGAAGGACAAGATTTTCGCCTGTGTCCATCTTTTTGCCGAAAAGCGCATCCAACTCAGCATTCGTCCACTGTTTGGCGAAGAAGTCCGGCGAAATTATGACCACACCGAAGCGGGAGTTAGAAATCCCCTCTTCGATGCTTTGTCGGATTGAATGCCCAACCTTGATCCGGATCTCGTCAAACCAGACGCTGACACCAAGGGCTTCCAACGCCTCCTTGAGCGGGCGGGCGATCTCGTCCTTGTCCTCACTCGCGTGAGACAGGAACACATCGTGCTCGGGACGCTCAAGCGATATCGGCGGCGCACTGGTGGCGGCACGGTGCACAGGACTGGGGGCAGTACGGTTAACGAGCGGAGATGTGAATTGCGAAGCGGCCCGGTCATTCGCGCGGGTGAGTTCTTCCAGCTTTCGCTCCCTGGTTTGGTCCTGAGCCGTTCGTTCTTTGTCGACCTTCCCTTGCGCGTTGTTCGCTTTTACTTCGGTGGCCGCGAGCTTCTTTTCCAAATCGGCCCGCTTCTTCTCGGCGTCGTTGGCTGCCTTGGTCAGACGATCTGCTTCTGCACGTTTACTCCTCTGCGTTGAGAGGCTTTTAGATTTATCTGCGGCTTGAGCTGCTGCGAGGGCCTTCTTCCGCTTGTCGGCAACGGCGCCCGAGGCAGAGCCGATGTCTTTTCGCAGTCGTTCGGCTTCTGTCCTGTACCGCTTGAGTTCTGACTCTGCGCTCATGTACGAACCTCGTATCTGATGGAACCAGCAGCGTCGACCTTCGACGAATAGGACGTTACAGAGCGACTACGTCACTAATTGCCAACTCAGCTTTCGATTCCGCGGCATCGTTGCTTATGTTTGAATCGCACCGGC